>JBAWVO010000013.1:0-43788 GCA_037147235.1 Planctomycetota bacterium
TCATTAAACCATCAGGAGGCCAGAGTCAGTTTTAACAATACACGGGACATCCCCCAATAAGCTGGTGCGGTATTGGATGCCGGACATCCTGGCGTGGATCGAAACCGAAAGCTCAAGGATATAGGACGAGTTTAGGGATGGCATTTATTGAAGTCTTGTTTTGTGGCGCAGATTCTTTTGAGACTGCGCTTCTGGAGATTGCAGCGGAGTGGGGCACTGAGCTTCATCATATTCAATTTCTGACTCGTTCTCCTGTAGTCGTGGTCACAGTTGATGAAGTTGAGTTTGTCTCAGAATTAGCCACGCCAAAGACCACGATCACTCGCGAAGCAATCAGGAACACACGGTGTTTAGCCTACGGGGCCCCGAGCACGTTCGGGAGATTCTGTGGTCAGACTGTGATATACATGCTGATGCTGAACTGCTAGCAGCCGCAGTAGCCGCCGGATTTCATTTCGTACCGCCGGATTTCGTTTAGTACCGGAGACTCAATCATAGAAAACCCCCTGCCGCTGGCTTGGCATCGTCGGCAGGCTCAACAGGCTTGCTGGCGGCCTCCAGGATCGCGGTAGTCGCGCGGTCAACCGACGCGCGAACTGGATCGAGCGTCAACCTCGCGTAGATTTCCGTGGTGCGCATTTGGGTATGCCCAAGGCTTTTGCCAATGACTTGCAGGGGAGTTCCCCCGAGGGCTTGCCAGCTTCCGAGAGTGCGCCGCAGATCATGTATCCTGACGTTCTCCAACCCGGCCCGCTTCAGAATTCGTTTCCAAGCTGTTTTGGGTTCCGCCAAGTGGCCTGTTTTTCCGCGTCCTGAAAAGACATATTGGTTGACGATTCCGGCCAACTTGCGCGCCAACAGGATGGCTACGGCCGCCGCCACAAGCGGCACGACGACGGGAACACCCGACTTGGTTTCTGGGATTCGCCACAAGCCGCGTTCCAGGTCCACGTCCTGCCACCGCATCGAGAGGACATTCCCTCGCCTTGCACCACAGAGGAGCGCGATCTTAAAGAAGTCGCGAAAATCCGTGTTGGCCTCAGCATCCAGGGAGTTGAAGAGTTTCGGCAATTCTCCCGCCGAAAGGAATCGGTCGCGTTTTTCTTCCTTGAACAGGGTAACACCAAGAGCCGGATTGACACCGGCATAATCCCAGTCACGGATGGCCTTGCTGTAGATGGACTTTAGCAAAATGATTGCACGGTTTGCCAAGTAACGCCCATTTTCTTCCCCCACCTTTGCGTGTAGGGCCAAAACGTCGCCCTTCTTGATGCTGGATAGCCGGCGTTCCGCCCACGGCTTTAGAAAGTGCGAATAGAGCCATTCGTCGCCTTTCCAGCTTTTCTTGTGGGGCTTTGCGTGGATTTCCAGCCAATAGGTCCACAGGCCGCCTACCGTTCTCTCGTAACGTGCTGCGCGTCGTTCAGCAGCCGGATCGCCACCAGAGGCCACCTCACCCGCTTTGACGTTGCAGGCGTTACGAGCTTGGTCCAGCGATACTTGCGGGAACTTCCCCAGCGTATACCGCTGCGGACGACCCTTCACCTTGCCGTAGAAACTGAAAGTCTTTACCCCGCTTGGCGTGATTCGCAGGATCAACCCGGATGTTCGCGTGTCATGGTAGACGGATCGGCCGGACGTTGGAACCGGCAGGGCCGCCAATTTGGTTTGGGTGAACGGAAATCGTTTTGCCTGAGTGTTCTCTGCCATCGCCGCGATCCTTTTTTTGGGCAAAATATCATTCGTTTGCCGGGGCTACCCTGGGGCTACCGCTTCGCTGGTTTTTGCGGTAAATGTCCGCCATTTTTGCGGTAAATGTCCGCGCGCCGGGGCTACCCTGGGGCTACCGCCGCGCGCCGGGGCTACCCTGGGGCTACCGCAAAAAGCAATTATAACGGTAGCCCCATCAATCGTAATCATAACATAACATGCTACGGTGTCAATGGATACGACTTCAAAGAATCAAAAGGCAATCGCAAGCCCTCTGAATGGCATTCAAAAGGTCGCAGGTTCGATCCCTGTATCATCCACTCCACAACCCCTTGTAAATCAAGGGGTTGTGTCGTTTCTTGGGTGGTAACAAGTCACTCGTGTCGGCCTTGCACCACAATCCGCACCGGCCCCAGCAACCCGGAAGGGGGTAGCTCGGTTTCATTCATTTCATGCCAGCCCCAACTGCCCATTGGGTAGATCGCCGGGTTGGCGGCACCGAGGCGGGGTTGCAGGTCGGCTGGAACGTCCGGCGGCTCCTTCAGGCCACTCACGTAGTTGATGAGCGTATTCGTAACGTGAACTGTCAGTCGGTTTTTTCCGGCATGGATCGCGTGGGTAACGTCGAGCCGATAGGGCACCATCCAGGTCACGCCGACCGGTTCGGCGTTGAGTTCGACTTCCGCGATATTGCCGACTCGGCCCAGGTCAAGCAGTACGCGCGCGTCCTTGGCCGGTCGTTCGGCGGGTAGTGTGAATTCGATTTCATAGCGACCGGTGCCGGAGAAATGGCGAGTCCGCGGCGAGTCGGTCCAGGATGCCAAGGAATCGGGAGTGGCTTCCAAGGTCTCGAAACCATGCCCCGTGAGCTTCATCCGCCAGGTGCCGGTGATGGGAAAGGTCTCGGGCGTTGGCCGCTTGAGTCTGTTTGCGACGACCGGTTGTGCCAAGGGAACGCTGCCGGGGACGAAGACGAAGAATGCCGACTCCCACGGCTCAAACTCCACGCCAAGGGTTGTACCGCCGGCGTCTGCGCGGTAGTCAACTACCGGCGAGGTTAGGCCGTTGACGGCGTTCCAACGTTGCGGCGTCTTGCCGGTAACGCGGAAAGTGACTTCCGTGACGACCGGATTCGGCTGGATATTGCAAACGAAGTAGACATCCACGTCGTCGATCCGCTTGTGGATGAATGTCAGGCCATCGCTTTGCACGCCGCCGGTCAGGGCAAAGTCGGGCGGCGCAAGTTGCTTGAGCAGGCCAAGCAATTGCCGCTGGGGATCGTCAAGCGGCGGCGTTGGCTTACAAGGTTGCCGGCCCGGATTGAAGACGGCAGAACCGATCTTGTATTCCGGCAAGAAGATCCCGCTGTGAGGCTTTGCCTCACCCGAACCGAACAAACGGCCTGCAATCTGCTGTAACTCGCGATCGTTTGCTTCATGGTTCTGAAGTCCGGCGGCGGTCTGCGGCAATTGGTCGAGCGCCACGACCGTGCCGCCGGCGCGTGCAAGGTCTCCGATGGCTCGCATTGTTTCAATCGGCACGACGGTCGTACCGGGCAAGATCAACATGCGATAGGCAAGGCCGTTGATTTCGATCCGCCCGTTACGGAACGCGGCGCGATGCTGCAAAAGATCGTCGTTGACAATGTCGAAGTCATAGCCGTTGGCCACAAGCGTTTTGGCAAGATTGCCGTAGGGCATCACGCGCCGTGTGCTTCCCCAGATGGCTCGCTTGCTCCATGCGGTTGCCTGGGGCGAGTAAATGAGCACATCGGCCACCGGTTGGCCTTGCCGCAGCAGGAAACAGCATCGCGCCACGTAGTTCGCCACATGATGATAGTATTTCCACCAGGTATTCCAGTGGCTGATGCGATTCGCCCAGGGAAAATCGCGGCTGGGGGCCACATAAAGCTCGGGTGAGGCAAAATAGCCGTGATTGTAGATCTGCGTGATGCCGTCGCGCAAGAATGCGTCGGTGGCGATTTTGAGATCCTGTAAATCGGTGCGGTAGCGCGCGGGGTGAATAAAGGTGTAGGCCTCGGCCGACACGAAGTCTCGTCCATAAAATCGAGCGCCGGAAACCGTCGCCTTACGCGGGTCGGCCACCGGCTCGAAGCGGCAGGTGGTGACTTCGGTCTCTGGCCGAGCCGTCGCCCCAGCCCCTTGAACCAGCTCTTGGGTGAACCGATAGTGCGGCTGAATCCGCGCCTGGACATGGTGGGCATCGCACCAATCGTTGAATGTCTTGAAAACAGATTTCAATCCGAGGCGGTGTAGATAGGCACCGAGGTCGTAGCGAACACGCGACGTCAACGGGCCAATGTCGCACCAGAGTGCCGGCAAGTATTTGGTAAGATCGTAGCCGGTGGATGTCTTGAAGCCCGCCAGCGTGTCGGTGCTCCAAATCAGCGAACCGATTAGCGGATGAACCTCAAAGCTATCGCAGAAGAAGGAATCGACGGTCGAGCCGAACTCATCGCCGACGGTCTTCTGCAAAACACCGCCCAGATGTTCGCAGTAACGCTGCACCGCTCCGGGATTGAGGTGGTCGATGATCATCGGCCGCGGCTGGAAGCTCTGTGCCGAACATTCCTGCCCGGTGTACTCCAGCCAAAAGGCCATCAGCCGCCAGCGGCCAGGTGGCACGTCCCACGCGAGTACACCGGTCGCCGCCTTAAGTACCTGACCAACATGAACTTCGTGTTTTTGTGGTGCGGCCGTCCCGGCTGCACACGCAGGCGAGACGCATGCACCACAAGTTGTTTTCAGCCGACCCGTGAGTACCGTCAGCGAATCGGGGTCGATTTGATCCTTTCCGACGATCCGGCCAGCGACCACGGCAACGATTTTGCCCGGCGGATCGGAAGCCTTCAATTCTGGATGTTTGCCGATGCGACATTCAGGCAGCGGTAAGGCGGCATCAAAATGGGTTCCACCATTCAACTCGGTGCTGCCCATGCAGAGCACCTTGCTCTGATCTTCTTTGGGAACCCACGATCCGCCAAATCCCCAACCGGGACTGAAGGTGATGGCAGCCTCCATGTCCAACCGCTTTGCCTCACGGACGGCATGTTTCACAAGACCGAGAAACTCGGGCGTAAGGTACTCGACGTTCCCCTTCTCGTACACCTTCCATGCGCTCATGATTTCGACGCCGCCGATCCCCTGCCCGGCCATCTGTTCGAGCTGCCAGGTAATGTTGGCCTTGGTCAGCGCGTTCCCCGGCCACCACCAGCGGGTATGCGGCTTATAGGTTCGTGCCGGCTTATCCCAGCCCGCCTTCAGGTGCTGTAGCGTGATATTATCGCCGGCCGATGTTGTGGCCGCGAAAAGGAGATGGAACAAGAATAGTAGCAGGCACACTCCGTGTGCCGTCCGCCAGAAGCCTCTGGCTTCGGAAAAAAAACCTGTGGCTGTGGGGCGGACGGCACACGGAGTGTGCCTGCTACTTTTTCGGCCGGCAATGCGCATCGTTCCGCCTATTCTATCGCGTGGCGGAGGGGCCGGCGATGATCGACACCGGCTCCGATCCGAGACCTTCTGCCTTTGCATTCAGGCGGATCTCGCCCGGCGTGCGAGCCGCCTTGACCACTACTAGACAGAGACCGTGAAATGCCTTGTGCTTCACGCCTTGGAACGGCTCGTGATTCGTCGGGTCGCCGTTGTCCAAGCCGGCGATCAGGCCCGGCCCATCGAGGCCGAAGACAATCTCATTGCTGGCGTTGGGGCAGAGGTTGCCGTCCTTGTCGACGATACGGACCTCGACGAAGGAGAGATCGTCGCCATCGGCCGCAATTTGCTTGCGATCCGGACGAACGATAAGCCGCGCAGGCTCGCCCGCCGTACGCACTTCTTCGACGATCGTCTGTCTGCCCTTGGTGCCGACGGCCTTCAACCGGCCCGGCTCGTAGCGCACCTTCCATTCCAGATGCAATTGTTTGCTATTCTTGAAATCCTTGCTGCCTAGCGATTTGCCATTAAGGAACAGCTCGACCGATTCGGCGTTTGTGAAGCACCACACGGGGATCTCTTTGCCCTCAAAACCCTTCCAGTTCCAGTGGGGCAGCAAGTGAACCACCGGCTTGTCGGTCCATTGGCTCTGGTAGAGGTAGTAGCGGTCTTTGGGAAAGCCGGCGAGATCGATAATGCCGAAGTAGGAACTCCGCGAGGGCCAGTGATAGGGCGTCGGCTCGCCGAGGTAGTCGAAGCCGGTCCAGACAAATTCGCCCGCGACCCAAGGCGAGTTCTTCAGCGTCAACAGGCTGTCCTCGCCAGAGCAACCCCAGAAGGGGCGGTCGATGTCGTAAGAGACGCACTGGTTGTTGGCGCGCCCCTGGATTTCAACCTGACCGTCCGGCTTGATCGCCAGGCCATATTCGCCGCGCGAACTGAGTGCCGAGGCGGTTTCGGCGGCGACCAGCAGGCGGCCCCGTTGCCCTTGGTAATTTTCGGTGAAATAGTTGATGCCCACCACGTCCAATGCCTTGAGGAATCCGTTGTTGGCCGCCGAGCCAATTTTATTGCAGCCCGAAGTCACCAACCGCGTTGGATCTTCGCGACGGCAGAAGTCCGCCAGCCGCTTGGCCATCGTGCCGCCCTGAGGCGCAGCCTGTTCTTTGATCTCATTACCAATGCTCCATAAGATCACGCACGGGTGGTTGCGGTCGCGGCGGATCATGCTCACCAGATCTCGCTCGCTCCATTCCGTAAAGAACCGCTTGTAACCATACTTCATCCCCGACTTGGGAATGATCCATTCATCAAATATCTCGTCCATGACGAGCATACCCATCCGGTCGCAAAGTTCCAGCAGTTCCGGTGCCGGCGGGTTGTGGCTGGTGCGAATAGCGTTGCACCCCATGGCCTTGAGAATCTCGATTTGCCGCTCGATCCCGCGACGGTGGACGGTTGCTCCCAGGCAACCTAGATCGTGATGGTTGCAGACGCCTTTGATTTGCACACGCTTGCCGTTAAGAAAGAAACCTTTGTCGGCCGTGAACTCGATCGTGCGGATGCCGAAGGGTGTTTCGTAGCGATCAACCAGACGCTCGCCGATGCGAACTTCGGAAACGACCTGATACCGATACGGATCCTCGATTGACCAGCGTTTTGGGGTCGCGATCATGAGTCCCTGATCAAATTCATGACTGCCCCCGGCGGCAATCTGCTGGAGCGTCTGGTGTTCAGCGACTTTCTTCCCGTCGGCATCGAGAACCGCCGTGGTCAGGCTTGTTTCGACCGCGGCCCCGCTCTCGTTCCGCACCTGCGTCCGAACGCGAACCGTCGCTGTGGTATCGGCTATTTCCGGCGTTGTGACGTAGGTTCCCCACGGTGCAATATACACCGTATCGGTGATCACCAGCCGAACATGGCGGTAGATGCCGGCCCCTGAATACCAACGCGAGCAGGGTTGTTGCACATTCACTCGCACGGCCAATATATTGTCGCCCGGCTTCAGGTGCGGCGTCAGATCGTACTGGAAGCTGGTGTAGCCGTAGGGCTGCTTGCCCAAGTGCTTCCCGTTCAGCCAGACGTCGCTGTCCATGTAGACGCCGTCAAACTGCACGCTCACTCGCTTGCCCGCAGCCCCTTCAGGCAGAGTGAAGGTCTTGCGGTACCAGCCGATGCCGCCGTTGAGCGCGCCTGCGCCCGTGCCGCCTGGGCTTTTGCGATCGAACGGCCCCTCCATCGTTGTGGGATCGGCACCGGGCGGGCCTTCAATGCTGAAGTCGTGAGGAACATCCAGCATCCGCCAATCGGCGTCGGGGGTCTGCGGCTTTTCCGCCTCCGCCACCTCCCCTAGATGAAATCGCCAGCCTTGGTCCAGCGAGAGTACCTGACGGCCATCAGCCGCCGAGACAATGAGAGCCACGCAGCAGAAAATCATTCCGAAAACGGTTCGAGTTCGCATGAAGATCATTCCCCAAAAGGTTATTTCGCTTTCAGTTCCAACCACTTTACCGCAACGCCGCGCTGGAAGGGGGCAGAAATCTTCAAGGTTTGCTTACCCTGCTCCAGTTTGATCTCCACGGGCTGGGTCGTGGCCCACACACCAGTCGTGTTGGGAATCTCGAGGACTGTCGGCTTGTCGCTCCCAGAGTGGATATCGAAAACCTGGCCGAGATTCGGCGTCGCGACTCGAAACACAAGTGCATACACACCCGCCGCGGGTACGTCGAGAGCATACTCAACCCAACTATCCTTGACGCTCTTCTGGAAATTCACCTGCTTGCCACCCGTGTAACAATCGAGAACGCTCACGCCGGACATGCCGGAGAACGCTACTGCCTCAATGCGCGTGCCGCTGGGCGACACCTTGAACGGCCCTTGTGCGGCAGTTGTTGCCTTCCCTGCCTTGACCTCGGGTTGGAGTTCCTTTTCGGCCTCGGCCGCCTTCGCCGACGCCGTGAGGTCCGTCTTCACCTCTGCGACCGAATGTTGGATATTGTGGGCTACTGCCTTGACCGCGGCGGCCTGCTCTTTGGAGACGAGCGTGGATGCCAGCCTGCGCAGGTGTTCAACCAGCGAGAATTGTGCTGCACGCCCCCGCTGTTCCGCACCGGCAAGAAACTCAGTACCGGACATCCCCTCGAGACGCGACACATGCCATCCGCGGCCATAGCCAACCTTCCAAGCACTGCCGGGCTGCGGCTCCACCGATGGATCGGCTACCTTGTAGGCCACGCAAGCATGTTGAGGCTGCCCCACTCCAATCGCCGGAATGCCGAACGCTTGGCAGATCATGACGGACCACGACGACCTGGGGCCGCATTTTCCGCCGCCGGAGAGTACGGCTTTGTAGTCGATATAGGGATGCGGCGAGTTCCTCCGCCACACCTCGCTCGTCGAGTTAACCACCTGCTCCTTGATGCGCAAGTCGGGCCGCCAACTGTTGATCATTTCTCGCGCCCAGGCCAGATCGGCATCCGATGCGCAGGATGACACAATTTTGGTATATTCCCAAACACTCAGATCGTCAAAACTAGGGAACAGCTCTTTGTTCTTGTGGGCCGTCTTGAAGTGCGTGTAGCGATCCCAAGGAGTACCGGGCGTCTTCGTCATGCCCGCCCCTCGGTTGCCGGTGCCGGGCGGGGCAATCGCCGTAGCAATCGCCAGCCGCAGATAGATCCCCTCCTTGGACTCCGGATCGGCAAAGAAGAGGGTCTTCCAGATATTCAAGGATGCCGTATTGAGGGTGAAATTATTCGCCTCGCGGGCACTAAGCCCGGTGGGAGTCGCACCCTCCAGGTAGAGGTCCATGGCCTGCGTGTTTTGCAGGAGCCAGGCCAAGAACTTCTGGTTGCTCGGATCGGCTTTGGCAAAAGTGCCGAGTTTGGCAACGCCAAGTTTGGCGATAAGTGTCCTTTGGTCCAGCAGGTTTGCCACGTCAGGATCCTTGAGGAGGTCTTTCAGGGTCGCCTCGGAGACACCGCTCGGATCTGCCGGTGCCTTCTGATTCAGCCAGGTCGAGATATTGGTGAAATAGGTGGCAAAATCACCGGTTTCAATGGCGGTGCCGAGATCCTTGTTGTTCGGCTCCCAAGCGCGAACGTTGCTGCCAAGCGACAACAGCGTAACAAAAGTGAGCAGGAAGGGTGTCTTTGAGTTCCTAAGCATCTTCATCAGTCTCCTCGGATTTCCAGGCAGGCGTTGCCAAGCACTCACGATGCGGCGGAGCAAAGCAACGAGTTAAATAGGCGGGATGGTCAAATAGACCACGAATGTTCATATTCTCATTGAGAATTACCGCGATGTCAAGCACTTTTTGAAAAACAGGCACTTTCGGCTTTTCGGTTAGCCTCCTAATCCTTCTTCCCCTTAAACAGCTTCCGATCCAGGTTCGGATAAAACGCGGTCCAGGGACTGTCAACATTCGGATCGTCGCGCAAAAGTTGCTGGAAAGCGTTCACTTTGGCGTCGAGATTGTCGAGGCAATACAGAGCCACGGCCTCGAGCGTCATGGGCAGCTTGGGACTGCCGTAGCCATACTCGCCGTGATGGCTGACGATCATGTGCTTTAGTCGCAGCACGGTCTCGGCGGGGATCGGCTCGCCGGATAGCTTTTCGGCCTCGGCGACCTTCGACTCCAACAAGCTAACCGCCATCACCAGGTGGCCAATCAATTGCCCCTCATCGCTATAGGAGAGTTCGCGCTCGTAGCGAAGCTCGTCAACCTTACCCATGTCGTGGAGGAAGGTACCCACCAGGAGCAGATTGCGATCGATTTGCGGATAACAAGGACTTACTCGCAGCACGACCTCCATGAGGTTGACGACGTGTTCCAGCAGTCCGCCCAGGTAGGCATGATGATTCTTCACGCCCGCCGGGGCCTGGGTGAACTTGGCCATGAAGGCCTCGTCCAGAAGAAAACATTCGGCCAGCGTCTGCAAGGCCGGGTCGGTCAAGCTGCGGAGGATCTCGCCCAGGCGGAGCACGAGTTTGTCAACCTCAACGGCACGTAAGGGGGCGAAGTCGTCCACATCGACCTCATTCCGAGAAACTTTGGTGAGCCGTGTGACAATCAACTGCACGGTGCCCTGAAATAATTGCGTCGTGCCTTCCACGCGGACGTAGTCGCCGTTGTCGAATGCCTTGTAGATTACCTCCGTGGCATTCCACATCCGCCCCGCAATCCTGCCGGTCCGGTCCGAGAGTTCCATTTGCAGGTAGAGGTTGCCGTTACGGTTGGGGCGCAACTGCTTTTCGGCGACAACGAAAACCTGGTCGATGATATCCTGTTGACCCAATTGATTGACGTACCGGCGCGACATCGAGAGCCTTTCCGCGGATGATTCCGCTAAAATAACGCAAACAAGACATTCTACTCCCGCCAGCCTTCCTCCACAAGGGTGGGGGAATTGGAAATTGAACCTTGCCGACAAGCCTTTTTCTCTTTTTCTCCCTTGACCCCAAACCCCTGTTTACCTAAACTGCCGCGCTGGAGAATTGGCTTATCATGACCATCATTGACCGCTACCTGCTTCGGCAGTTTCTGCAAAACTTCGTGATCTGTTTCATGAGTCTGATGGGCGTGTATGTGATTTTTGATGCGTTCTCGAATCTTGAAACCTTCATGAGTGTTGCCAAGGGAATGGCACTGATGGAGGTTCTCGCCGCGTATTACGGCTATCAGTCGCTGTTCTTCTTCGACCGCATTAGTTCCCTGTTGGTACTGATGTCGGCCATGTTTACCATGGCGTGGATCCAGCGGCATCATGAGATGACGGCCCTGATGGCGGCGGGAATCTCGCGGATCCGCGTGGTTGCGCCGGTACTCGTGGTTGCGGTGGCCATCATCCTGCTAACGGTCATCAATCGCGAGTTCATGATCCCCAAGCTCAAGGATCAGCTCGCAAGGCGGCCTTCCGATCTGAGAGGCAAGGTGATCCAGGAAATGTTGCCGCAGTACGACAATGCTACCGATGTGCTGATCGAGGGAAGATGTGCGATTATCGATGAGAAGACAATTGAGTCGCCACTATTCATCGTGCCCGCTTACAGGCCGTCGTTGTGCGAGTACGGCAAGCAGTGGTCGGCGGCCTCGGCGCACTACTTGCCGGCGAAAGAGGGTCGGCCCGCGGGCTATTTGCTCAGGGACGTTACCGAGCCGAAGAATCTGTCGCAACGTCCGTCGCTTGCACTCGATGGCCGGATCATCCTGATGACGCCACGCGATTATCCCGACTGGATTAAGCCCAACGAGGCCTTTGTGGTCAGCGACGTAACGGTCGACGCGTTGACGGGCGGCACGATCTTGCGTCGGTTTGCCTCGATCGGCGAGTTGATCTGGGCGTTGAAAAACCACAGTGTCTATTTCAGCCCTGACGTGCGAGTCACCGTCCACACGCGGATATTGCAGCCTTTGCTGGACATTACGCTTTTGTTTCTCGGCCTGCCGCTGGTGGTGGCACGCGACGATCGCAATGTGTTCATGGCCATTGGCCTCTGCATGGGCTTGGTGTCCCTGTTCTTCTTGGTGGCGATTGCCTGCCAGCAGTTGGGCGCGAATTGCCTGATCAGTCCCGCGCTGGCCGCCTGGGTGCCGTTGATGATTTTCGTGCCCGCCGCAGTCGGTATGTCCACGGCCATGTGGGAACGCTAGATAGCTAAAATGGTGGGATTCGCCTGCGGCTCGTCCCAACCAATTATTCGCATTCCGCACCCAGAACCGGAAGAGTGGGTTTTTTGTGCGATCATGCGACAATTCGGCTCCTGCGTGGCTCCCGGTCGCTGCCATAAAATCGACCATTGATGCGGAATCCCGAAGGACCATAGTCCCTACGGGGGGCATGCAGGCATTTTCTTCTATCCCAAGAGGGGTCTTTTAAGAATCTTTTGGTTCTTGCCCCTACCCCTCTTTGCAAAAGATCGAGGAAACGCTAAACTAGTCTTTTGATTGTTACAGAACATAGGTAGGAAGAGTTCAAGCAGACACGGTAGGAGTACGGTGCTTCGCCACGAAGAGTGTCGAGCCAGCCCAAGTGGAGCCGTCGCGGTAGAAGATGACCATAACCAAAGAGCGAAAGCAGGAATTGATTGGTGACTTTAGGCGTAAGCTGGATGATACCGGCTCACCCGAGGTACAAGTCGCCATAATAACGACCCGGATTACCGGGCTGACCGAGCATTTGCGCGGGCATAAGAAGGATTACGCGTGCCGACGCGGCCTGCTGATGCTGGTCGGTCGCCGGCGACGACTGTTGGACTATCTGAAGAAGATTGACCCACGGCGTTATCTCGACGTGATTCGTCGCCTTGAAATCCGCAAATAGGCGATTTCACATTTTTGGCGTAGAATCGCGCGTAGCGCAGGCGAGCCTTCGGGTTTCGCCGAGGTGGGGGGCCTTGCAGGCCGTGAGATTCAGTCGTCCGCCCTGGGGTAACCCATCGCTGACCGGCACGATACAAATCTGGGAACCATGCACGGTTTGACCGGCCAACGGTACTCGTGATTGTTCTCAATGGGAAGCCTCGCTGGTGTTGGCTTCGCCCGCAGCGAAGTGCGGTTGCATCTTGCGATCGCCTTTTCGTCGTGCGCTCTGCCGTAGTTGGCATGAATTCTTCCCCGAGAACCTATTCAAGAACCCTAAGATGACCCTGGAGTGTACCAGGCTCAATCCGGTTCTCGGAATAGATTCTAAGCAAAAAGGTAGAAACTACGTTGAAAGTACGTGTTGAACGGAAAATTGGAGCGCAAACGCTTTCCATCGAGACCGGCGAATTGGCCAAGCAGGCAGCCGGTAGTTGTTTAGTCCAGTATGGCGAGACCGTGGTGCTGGTGGCCTCCGCCACCGGCCCGGCTCGAATTGGCTGTGATTTCTTTCCGCTGACGTGTGATTACCGCGAGCGCGTGGCCGCAGCGGGCAAGTTCCCCGGCGGATTCCTGAAGCGAGAAGGCCGTCCGACCACCAAAGAAATTCTCACCGCCCGGCTCATGGACCGGCCCATCCGGCCGCAGTTCCCCGAGTGGTTTGTCGACGAAGTCCAGATCCAGAGCTTCGTGCTGGCCTCGGACCGGCAGAACGACGGCGATATCCTGGCCATGAACGGTGCTTCGGCCGCGTTGTCGATCTCGCCGCTCCCCTTCCAAGGTCCGTTGGGTTCGGTGCGATTGGCTTACATTAACGGTGAGTTTGTCGTCTTCCCCACGCACGACCAACTGGAAGAGAGCGATCTGGACTTGATCGTGTCGGGCAGCAAGGACGCCATCCTCATGATCGAGGGGTTCGCCCGCGAATTGCCCGAGAGTCTCATGACTCAGGCCATCTCCAAGGCCCACGATTACATCCGCGAGATCTGCGACCTACAGATCGAGTTGACCCAAAAGGTGAACGTCGTCAAGGCCGTCTATGCCGTACCCGAGCCGAATCCGTTCATGGATCCGATCCGCTCGAGGTATTTTGAAGAGATCAAGCAAACTAAGCGGACCGAAGGGAAGCAGGCTCGGGCCGAGGCCGTGTCGGCCCTGAAGGAGCGCGTCAAGGCTGACTTGCTCCCCGCTCCCAATGCGGAAGATAAGGTACTCCAGGAGAAGTTTTCCGCGGCCTGGCAGGCATTGGTCACCAAGAGCATTCGCGAACTGATTCTCTCCGGTACCCGGCCCGACGGCCGCGATTGCAAGACGCTGCGGCCGATCAGTTGCTCGGTCGATGTGCTGCCTCGCGTTCACGGTTCGGCCGTGTTTCAGCGAGGCGAGACGCAATCCCTGGTCACCGTCACGCTCGGTACCGGCAGGGATGTGCAGCGGGTGGACGGCCTGCTCGACGAGTACTCCCAGAAGTTCATGCTGCACTACTACTTCCCGTCGTTTTCGGTGGGCGAGGTGCGGCCCATCCGCGGCCCTGGCCGTCGCGAGATCGGCCACGGTGCCCTGGCCGAACGGAGCATCAAGCCCATCCTGCCGCCTGCGGAAGATTTCCCTTACACGATCCGCATTATCTCGGACATTCTGGAGTCCAATGGATCCAGTTCGATGGCCACGGTCTGCGGAACGACGTTGGGATTAATGGCCGCCGGCGTGCCGATCAGCAATCCGGTTGCTGGTATTTCCATCGGCTTGGTCAAGGAATCGGATCGCTGGACCCTGTTGACCGACATCATCGGCGACGAGGACCACTATGGCGACATGGATTTCAAGGTTGCCGGCACCCAGAACGGCATCACGGGCATCCAACTGGATCTGAAGACCAACGGCATCAGCGAGGAGATTGTGGCGGGCGCGTTAACGCAGGCCCGCGAGGCACGCATCGAGATCCTGCGGAAGATGCTGATGGCTATTTCCCGGCCGAGAACTGAGATTTCCCCCTGGGCTCCGCGGTTGTTGCGGACGCACATTGATCCGGAGAAGATTGGCCTCTTGATTGGCCCGGGCGGCAAGATGATCCGCGCGATCCAGGAAGCGACCGGGGCCTCGATCGAGGTCGAGGACGACGGTACCGTCACCGTGGCCAGCAGCGGCATGGAAGGTGCCCAAGAGGCATTGCGCCGCATTGATGCCCTTACGGCCACCGTCGAGGTCGGCCGCATCTACACTGGCCGAGTCTCCAGCATCAAGGATTTTGGTGCCTTCGTCGAGATATTGCCCGGCAAGGACGGCCTGTGCCACGTCAGCGAACTGGCCGATGGCTATGTCGCCAATGTCGGCGAGATTTGCAAAGTGGGCGACGAGATGCCTGTGAAGGTTATCTTGATCGACGACCAGGACCGCGTGAAGCTCAGCCGCAAGGCCGCTTTGAAGGAGCTTGGCATCGTGGATGACAAGGTCCTGGCGGGCGGCGAGCGTCCTCCGCGCGATAGCAGCCGTGACAGCGGCGGCGATAGCCGTGGACGTGATCGCGACGGCGGCGGACGCGGCGATAGCCGCGGACGCGATCGACGCTGATATAAAGTGTGATCGACGCGGATAAATCCGAATGACGAATGACGAAAGGATAGAGCACGCCAAAAGGCTTTTCCTATTCGTCATTCTGTCATTTTCGTCCTTCAAAACTGCGAAGCCGCAAGCGGCTGAGGAATGAATCGCTTCGTTTATGTCTCCTGACGCCGTCAAGCAAAAGCTCGTCGACCAGTACACGGAGATTGCCCAGTTGGCGGGCGGTCTGGCCCACGAGATCAAAAATCCGCTCTCGACGATCCGGCTGAATATGGAGCTTTTGGCCGAGGATTTTCGTGACAGCGAAGCTCCGCGCGATCGCCGTGCGATGCGGAAGATCGACCTCGTCCAGCGTGAATGCCAGCGGTTGCAGGATATGCTGGATGGATTCTTGGATTTTGCCAAGGTTCGGCGACTGAAACTCGAACCGAGCGACTTGAACGTGCAGGTTACGCAAGTATTGGACTTTTTCCGCCCCAAGGCCCAGGAAGGGCGGATTGAGGTCGTCGATTATCTTTCCAGCGATCTGGCCACCGTCCTCTTGGAACGCGAGAGTTTTCATGGAGCAATGTTGAACCTCGTGCTCAATGCCCAGCAGGCCATGCCCGAGGGCGGGCAGTTGGTCATTCGCACCTACAACACGGCACGAGGCGTGGCGTTGGACCTGATCGATACCGGCTGCGGCATGGACGCCGAGACTCAGGCCCATGCCTTCGACGCTTTCTATTCCACGAAAGGAGGCGGTTCCGGCCTGGGGCTGCCGACGACGCGGAAGATCATCGAAGCCCACGGCGGGCAGATCACCTTGCAGAGCGAAGTCGGCTGCGGCACGCAATTCACGATCGCCCTGCCCGTCCCCCCGCGGCTGCCGGGCGATGGCGTGCGGACGATCTACCTGCCGGCGGCGAATAGGGGGTAGTTTCGATCGCCGGCATCCCTCGGGATGGGGATATTTTCTCACCCAGCCTTCCATGGTATACTTATTATGGGCGGTCGGAGGTTTTTAGGAGATCCTTCCCATTAGCCCAGGTGACGGCGGTGCTTCAACAGGGACTTGCCTCATCCGCCCACGCCACATTCGTCGCAAAGCTTCATGCCGCGGCAGGCCGCATAGCTTCCTAACCCAGAGAACGTCCCATGCCAAGCCCGTTTTTTGGAGGGATCCCTTGCCTTCATTGCCATGTCTATTTTTTCACATACGGCGGTTTCAAATCCTTCAGCATCGGGTAGTGCTTGATGTTGAGGGTCTTGATCTCCGCCGCGTGGGCCTCGGCGGTGGCGGCAATGATTGCGTCCGCCAAACCCACGCCATGGGAATTACCATAGTCGCGATTGTACAGACCGGCGGATCTGGCAACTTCCGCAGTGACGGGCAGCACGGGGAATAACGTCAGAAACTCATCGAGCCGATCCAATTCCTCGCCATTTCTCACGCCGGCGTACAATTCAGCGGCAACGATGCAAGACAAGACGATCCGCTCGGCCTGTGCCTTCACGTAAGCTACCGCGTCCGAATATTCACGGAGGTAATCCACCAAGACGGCCGTGTCGATAAGAATGGATTTCTTCATTTAATGTTATACACGAAGTCCTTACTACTTTCCGGCTCCTGCCGGCGGGAGCCGGCGGACATCGAACGGCGGTCCGGCATCGAGACTTCCGTGGGATGCCGCATATTGCACGAGCCGGGCTACCTTGTCTTCCGTGGTGGGTTCGCCCGAGGCCGCGATTCCATACGCCTTACCCCAAACAATCCGCGTACCCGCACGCGTGTAAAGCTCATAGGTCGGCCCTCGGTCGCCCGGTGACGGAGCCTGCGCCGCCGTCTGAATGCGGTAGAGCTTGAGTTGTTGCCAAACGGGCAATAATGACGCGGCAATCGATGCACCCTCGACGACGCGCACATCGCCCCAGACATGCCCCACGGGCTGAATCGGACGTTGATCGACGCCTACCAGGCATGGGAAAGACTCCTTCTGCTTCTGCGAGAAGTCCTCGCCGGGAAGCCAAACACCTTCACCGTCGACGGGCAGCAGCTCGGAGACCGAACCGTTAACGAGTTCCACCATGCAGACGGGCCGGCGATAAACAATATCGACATTCACCCTGGCTCCGGCACGTTTCGTAACGATCGCTTTGGCAATCCAGGGATGAAGGGAAAAGGCCATGAAGATGCGCTGCGACAGGTTCTCGTCGAGACTCGATAGCGGCCGGTCGGGCGGGCTAGCCGTGCGGAAGGCTTCGGCACGAACATCACTGCGAACCCACTCGGGCTGCGGAGTTATGGCAATCTGCTCGATGCTTATCAGGTAATCGCGAGAATTCTCGACATGCCTCTCGACATACCGCCAAACCGCCCAGGTACCGCCGGTAAAGGCCGCCACAACCAACACGGCCAGCGTGACCGTTCGGCCCGGGCCAAACAACATCACGACCGTCTGCCGCAACCAGAACGGCACGATCGGCAGGGAGTTTTTCTTCTTCGCTGCGCTCACCAGATTTCGACTTCCAGTTCCATTTCTTCCATTCGGTCGTTTACCCGGAACTCACCAGATTTCGACTTCCAGTTCCATTTGCACTTCCATTCGGTCGTTGACTTGGCTACGTACCAGGTCGATCAATCGCTGCACATCCTGGCTCGTGCAAGTAGGCTCCGCGACAATGAAGTTCGCATGGCGATCGCTGACGACCGCGCCGCCGATGCGAGTTCCCTTCAGTCCGCACTTCTCAATCAACTCGCCGGCACTCGTCCCGCGGGGATTTTTGAAGATACATCCGGCACACTGGTGCCCCATCGGCTGATTGGCCCGCTTGAGGATCCACTGCTTCTGCATGCGTTTGGCCAACTCGCGCGGATCGTCTTCTTCCAGCACAAGCGTGGCTGCAAGGATCACCGTCTCATCGAGACTGCTTTCACGATAGCCGAAGACCAGATCGTCGCGGGAGCGCTCGATTATCTCTCCGGCTGCGGTAATCACGGTAGCCGACGCGGTCCACTGTCCGATGTCGCCGCCATGTGTGCCGGTATTACCGTGCAGGGCACCGCCGACGGTGCCGGGGATGCCGACGAGCATTTCCATTCCGGCCAGGCCGCGGTGAACGGATGTGGTGACCAGGCGTCCAAGATTCGCTCCACCACCCACGGTGACCTGTTGGCCGTCAATCTCGATCTTGCCAAACTCCATCGAAGTAAGCCGCAGGATCAGGCCCGACACGCCCTCATCGCGGATGAGAACATTCGATCCCTGGCCCAGAAGGCGGACCTCGACATTTTCTTCGTGACTGCGTTTGAGCAGCGCAATCAACTGATCGGGATTTTCCGGCTCGGCGAAATATTCCGCCGGCCCGCCCAATTGAAACCAGGTGTGCATGGCCAGGGGTTCACCCTGCCGTACAATTTTCTCGAAACCGTTCCATGAAACCATAACTAATCCCTCCGAATCACTACACTAGGTATATTGGCTCTCCGCCAAGTTTGTGGAGCGTGCGTCTCGCCTGCCTCGTTCACCCACAATATTTTGGGCATGCGGGATGCCCGCACCACAATCGTCCGCAAACCCGGCGGTGAACCGGTATATCTTACCCAAAAACCCGGGTATGCCGGCAACCCCACTAGGCGGGGGGCCTTCTCGGTCACGAAAGTCGTCGACCATCAACACCCTCTCGACATTTTGAAGGTTCAAGGCCAGTTCGTCCAGTAGGCGCGCAGTCCGCAACGCCTGGTGGGGTTATAGCAGGCAATAGATTCACGCGTTGGGAGCAACTTCGCGAACTGTTTGCATTAAATTCGGAAATTTTCATCTCATTTGTGATGCGAATTGACGAAATTCGCTTCCCACCCCCTTGCAAGCGGTCATTCCAAACATCAAACTAATGGAATCTCCGTGGCGAAGCAAGTCGTCACTGCGAGAGAACCGTGGAACCAAAGGTTTTTCGAGATTGATTTTTTACCAGAGAATCTGCGAGAGATCCTCGATTGGACTTCGCTCGGTGCGGAAACCCGGGGGATCAACAGCAGGTTCCAAGCAAGGAGTTTTTGAATGAGATTGTTTGCAGGAATTTTCGCAATGGGTCTGGCTCTCGTCCTCGTGGGATGCGGCGGCGAGGCGGACAAGGCCAAGACGAAGTCGACTGCCGATGCCGCCAAGGCTAAGGTTGCCGACAAGGCTAAGACTCCTAAGGCTGATGCCGAAAAGGTTGAAACCCCTAAGGTTGAAACCCCTAAGGTTGATGCTCCTAAAGCTGACACCGACAAGGTTGACGCTCCTAAGGTTGATGCTCCTAAAGCTGACGCCGACAAGGTTGACGCTCCTAAGGTTGACGCAGTCAAGCCTGACGACGCTCCCAAGCCGGATGCTCCAGTAAAGGCTGACGAGAAGAAGTAATCTTCTACATGAAAACCGGGGCAGGCCACTCTTGGCCTGCCCCGCTTCTATTGCGAGTTCGGCGCGGGTCCCCTGACTACTGCTGTAAGGGGAGACCTGCGGTTGGCGGAGGCGGATCGGTCGGGAGACCGGCCACAACAGGCGAAAACGATCAAAGGTTCAGGATTCAACGAAAAAGCAAAGACGGCATTTTCATTGTACTTTGTACCGAACAAAGACTAGGCCCAGGCAACTTCAGTCGGCCCAGATCCGTCGAAGGTCCTCGGTGCTAGCGGCCGTTTCGATGGCGTGGAGAATCCTCTCGAGTTTGTCCCGGTCGTCAATCTCGCGTATTTCGGGCATAAGTAAAAGCGCGGACGTACCGAACTTGAGCCTTAGAGCCACTTCGATACCTTGGCTAAGTCCTTGGCTAAGTCCTTGGCTAAGTCCTTGGCTAAGTCCCTCTGCCCGTCCATATCGCTCAGGCGTGGTGATAAAAGGCATCTGCTTTTCCTCCTTAAACTGCTTGACTTGATCCCAAAATGCTTTTTCCAAAGATTTTGGCAAATCCATCATCCAATCGATCAGGCGAAACAACTGCCCAATCTGTTTTTCGCTCCAACCCCGTTCGACCAGTCCCCGGATTAAACGGAACTTCCGGTCCTTCCGCTCGCCCTGATCTTGGCGGGTTTCCAAGGTGTCCAGATGAGCCAAGACCACGGTGGCAAAGGGGTTCGTGCTTTGCTCCAGTTCCTGCCGCTTGGCCGCATAATCCAGAAGCTTCACGATCGGGAATTGGAGTTCGGCCTTTACTCCCCAACGGCGGTAGCTAAAGCGATCTGGGCGCCAACGGGGATTGTCGTCGCCCAGGACAGCAAAACTAGCCACCTCTCTATTATACTTGTCGAACAACCGGCAGTTGTAAATATACATCCGCCGGGCAAATTTTGCGTCCTCCGAAGCCTGTACCTCAATATGGATCAACACCCACTGCTCTTCACCGCTCTTCAGCCAGACTTTGACCAGTTTGTCGACATACCGCCGCCCGAGTTCGGCTTCTGGTGTGATCTGCTGGAGTTCCTTGTCGAGTGACTCGAATTGTCGGTTCCAATCGATGTCGGCGTGGGCTTCTGGAATGAACAACTCAAGAAATGCCTCGAAGAACACATCCAATGCCTCTTTCCAAGGACTGTCATAGTCGGACACGGACTCTTCTCCTTACCGCTGCGTTTCGGGGAACGGACAGCCGTAAGTTTACAAAAGGTTTTGATATCCCACAACGCCTCCGTTCGGCGCGGGTCTCCCGACCCCGCCGAAACGTCGGACCGAAGGTCTATCGATTGCCCTCATGCCATGTACTGTGGCTGATAGAGCGAAGAAAAATGGAAAATGTGCTGCATTAGGCTAGGGCCGGAGGTTTTTCCAGCCTTCCGCCGGGTTTGCGGATAATTGGGGTGCGGGCATCCCGCCTGCTCAAGATGTTGTGGTTGAACCAGGCAGGCGAGACGCCCGCACCCCAACTTGGCGGAGAGCCGGTTTTCCCTACAGAATGGGGGTGCTTCCCACCGGATGGCGGCCTTCTCGCTGGATCGCGTCGTAGACTTCTTGCCGATGTACGGGGATCTCTTGCGGGGCCTCGATGCCCAACCGCACTTTATCACCTCGAATATCGACGATGGTGATGACTACGTTGTCACCGATTATAATGCTCTCGTCACGCTGCCTGGATAAAACGAGCATCGTTGGCTCCTTCCTTCTCACAAGGTTCTGCTCGTGAAGCACAGCTCTACATCACGGCAATTAGGGAGGTTGATAGAAGGTGTATCGACTCACGCAACGAAGACAAGATAATAAAACTACAAAGGTTGGGTTATATAGACAATGAGCGAAGGATATGCCGCACGGAAGCTTCTTCCCGCGGACGCGCAGAATCGGCCGATGTTGCGCGTTGAACCGGCAAGGGCTGCGTGCGCGGGGGATGGCGGCGCAGATCGTCCAGGCAAGACGGTTCGTGATCGCAGGACGTAAGTCGTTGGTATTTCACGACTCGCAAAGCAATTCTTCGGTCGCGGGCGCACTCGATCTCGCTTTGGCACGCTGGTTGCTCTTAGCGGGTGACAACGCACTCTTCGCTTTTTCTTTTCACCATCCATTCAACAGCTCAAGAGAACGGACATGCCGTACGGACTCTATATCTCGGCTGAAGGCGCACAGGCCCAAAGCAAGCGATTAGAGGTCATCGCCAATAACATTGCCAACGTCGATACCGTAGGATTCAAGCGGGATCTGGCCGTCATGCAGTCCCGCTATGCTGAAGCGATCGAGCGCGGCACGGCGTCGCCGGGTGCCGGGACCATCAACGATGTCGGCGGCGGCGTGCAATTTCGCGAGACCGTGACCGATTTCTCGCCCGGACCCCTGCGAAAGACTGGAAATACAACCGATGTGGCCCTGCTAGGCGATGGTTTTTTCGTCGTTCAAAAGGGCCAGGAGCGATTACTTACCCGTGCCGGCAATTTTCGCCTCACGGCTGCCGGTGACCTGGTTACCCAGCAGGGATATGCAGTTCTCGGCGAAGGGAATTCGCCGGTCAAGATCAGCCCCACGGCAGGTTCTTGGGATGTTGATTCGTCAGGCAGCATAACTCAGGGCGGGTCGAAGCAGGACTTGTTGATCGCCAAGCCTGCGTCGTTGGGCGACCTGGTCAAAGTCGGCGAGAACCTCTTCCGGCCGCTGACCGACGTCCGGCCGGTGGCCCAAGGCGAACGGGCCGTCTCCGGCGGCTACCTGGAGATGTCGGCCGTGCAACCGACGACCGAGATGACCACCATGATCGAGACCTCGCGGCTTATTGAAGCCAACATTAACGTGATGAAAGCCCACAGTCAGATGCTCGAAGGTCTGATTGGACGCATTCTCAAGGCTTAGGAAAGATACCGTAGGACGGACTTCCAAGTCCGTCCTAATAAGTGAAGACGGACTTGGAAGTCCATCCTACAAAGTCCATCCTGCAAAGTATTGTCTCTAACCCACGGATGAAGTCATGAGCGTTCAAGCACTTTACACGGCCGCCACCGGCATGAACTCGATGCAGACGAAGCTCGACGTGATCGCCAATAATCTGGCGAACACGGAGACGACCGGCTTCAAGGCCGATCGAGCCAATTTCGAGGATATGTTCTATCATCACGAGAAATATCCGGGTGCCCAGGACAGTGCCGGTGCTCTTACTCCGAATGGGATCGAGATTGGTACCGGCAGCCGCGTACAGAGCACGCAGAGCAACTTTTCGCAAGGCTCGCTCCAACAAACCAGCAATGAACTGGACGTAGCGATCCAAGGGCCAGGCTTTTTCCAGGTCCGCGATCCTTCTGGAACGATCGTTTACAGTCGGGCCGGAAACTTCTCGCGAAATTCCAACGGACAGCTTGCCATCGGTTCGGCCAACATTGGCCGATTGCTGGAGCCGGCCATCACGATTCCCGTCGATGCCACGGCAGTCTCGATCAGTGCTGAAGGCGTTGTTTACTATCGCGTGCCCGCGAATCAAACGCTTCAACAAGCGGGCACGATTCAGTTGGCATCTTTCATCAACCCCCAGGGCCTGCTGAAGATGGGCGAGAACCTGTATCAGGAGACCGACTCCTCGGGAACCGCCCAAACCGGTGCCCCGGGCGCGAATGGAATGGGCACAACGCAGCAAGGCTCGCTGGAACACTCCAATGTTGACCCCGTTAGTTCGCTGGTCGATCTGATCACGACCCAGCGTGCGTTCGAGATGAATTCGCAGACCATCAAGGCCGGCGACCAGGCCATGCAAACCATCACTGGTCTGTTCCGCTAATCGTCCGCCACGATGTATAAGGCAAGAATCATGAAAAAGTATTCAACGCAATTACCAGGTAGTAGGCACATTCCGTGTGCCGTCCGCCCTGGGACTCCAGCCGCGGTTATTTTCAGAAGCCAAAGGCTTCTGGCGGACGGCACACGGAGTGTGCCTGCTACTTTTATTACCTGTTTCCTAACGGCAGCCCTATTGTCGCTATTCGCCGCGCGGCACGCCACGGCTGCCGAACTGCGGCTTCGTACCCATTGCAACCCAACGGGACCCGTGGTCACTCTGGGTGACGTGGCTGAAATTGTTTCTGCCGACGCGCGGCAAACCGCGTCGTTGGCCGCGACCGAGCTTTTTCCCGCTCCCTCCGCCACGGAACAGCGAATTGTGCGGGTACGCGAGATCCAGGATCTGCTGCTGCTTCGCGGAATGAACCTAACGGAACACCAGTTCTCCGGTTCGAGCGAAGTCACGATCCAAACCAGCGTTGCACGGCCCCAAGTTGCTGCATCCAGCAAGCCGGTTCAGGCGGCAGAAACGCAGCGGATTAAACGTCGCGTCTGCGAAGCCCTGGTGAAATACCTTTCCGAGCACGCCACGTCGCCCCAGACTTGGTCGGTCGATTTCTCGCTAACCGAGGCCCAGGCTCGTTCGCTTGCGGATCTGGTGCGTCCGATCAACGTCGCCGGGGGATGCCTCCCTTGGACCGGCTCGCAAAGGTTCGATCTCAGCATTGAAGGAGCGAAGGAACCTACCCACGTGACGCTCGACGCCAACGTCCGCATCATTGCCCCCGTGGTCGTCGCCCTTCGTCCGTTGGCCCGAGGCGCGGTGATTCGTGAAGGAGATGTGGAGCTTCAGCATCTGGCCGCGGCGGAAAAAATCACGGGAGCCTTGCACACGGTCGAGGAAGCGATTGGCCATGAGTTGGTCCGCGCCCTACCGACCGGCAGTGCGGTTTCGTCCGACTCCCTCCGTCCGCCGCTGGTTGTCCATCGCGGCGAGGTACTCACCGTTTACGCCCAGAGCGGAGGCATTCGTATCCGCACCAACGCCCGCTCACGCGATGAAGGAAGCGTGGGAGAACTGGTGGCAGTCGAGTCGCTCTTGAATCGCAGTACGTATTACGCCCGCGTTTGCGGGATTCGCGAAGTTGAAGTTTATGCCCGGCCCACGCACGTTGAAGGCCAGCAGACCAGGAACTAAAGGATCTCGCGTAAATAATTTGTGGTGCGGGCGTCTCGCCTGCCCAAGCCGTAGGGTGGGACGAGCGCAGCGAGCCCCACCAAATGACAAAGAGGAAAACCCTTATGAAACTTCACCTTACACGGATCGCGAGTTTGTGGGCCATGGCCGTGGGTATCATGCTCAGTGGCGGAGTTGGCCGCGTGGCGGCGCAGAACAATAGCCTTTATGGCGCCCAACAGCAACGCGCTCCCATGACCTTAGCCGAAGCCTCCTGGACCTACCAGACACCCGCGGAACCGAAAACCGCCAACATCAACGACATCGTGAAAGTCACGGTCTCGGTCAAGTCGTCCATGACGAGCGAGGGGAAGATCGATCGCAAAAAACAGGGCTACGGCAAACTGAAGTTGAGCAAGTGGATCAAGTTCTACGGCATGGACCTGGGCGCAGACGGCCAGCCCAATGGCGCGCCGGAAGTCCGCGGCGAAGTGGATAACAAACTCCAGGCGAATGGCAACTTGGTGACTGCCGACAAGATGAGCTTTGTGATCAGTTGCCGAATCGCCGATAAGCGTCCCAACGGCAATTGTGTCTTGGAAGGAAACTGGAGCGTCCGCGACAACGAAGAGAACTGGGAATACTCGCTTTCGGGCGAGATCCGTCCAGAAGACATCAAACCGGACAATTCGGTCATCAGCGACACGATCGCCGATCTGAAGATCATCAAGCGTGAAGCGGGCCACGTTCGCGACAGCTACCGCCGCGGCTGGGCCTTGGAATGGCTCGACAAGTGGCAGCCGTTTTAGGATGGTTCAAGGCACAAGGCACAAGGCACAAGGTTCAAGGTTCAAGAAAGTAGGGTGGGCCGAGCGCAGCGAGTCCCACCAATTATCAGTCGGATCAGTCGGATCGGTCGGATCGGTCGGATTAGCTAGACCTCAAGCTCTCAAGAAGACAAACACATGATGCCAACGACTCAAAACACCCGCCGCCTTTTTCATGGTATCTTAATCCTTCTGTCCGTCGCGGTCTTTGCCACGCAGGCCCAGGCTGCTCGCTTGATGCTCAAGAGCATCTGCCGCATCAAAGGGCAGGAAGAGAGCACCATTCAGGGCCTGGGGGTGATCGTTGGACTCAAAGGCACAGGCGATAGTTCGAGCTACCTGCCGACGATCCGCAGCGTGGCCAAGATCATGTCGATCATGGGCAATTCGCCGGGCACCGCGGGGTTGGCGGAGTTGAAGGATTCAAAGAATGTGGCTCTCGTTCTTATCGCGGCCACCATTCCCGCAGCCGGTGCCCGCCAGGGCGACAAAATCGACTGCGTCGTCAGTTCGATCGGCTCCGCCAAGAGCCTGGCAGGCGGCCGACTTTTCCTCACGCCGCTGATCGGCCCCGATCCCAAGCATCCCCGAGTTTACGCCTTCGCGGAAGGGGCCATCACGATGGAGAACCTCACCACGCCGAACACCGGACGTATCCACGAAGGCTGCCGGCTTGAAGAGGAATTCTTTCACGCCTTCACGAAAGATAACCGCATCACGCTCGTTCTGGACAAAAACCATGCCGATTTCCAGGTCGCCCAAGACATCGCCGACCTGATCAACAGCCAGATGGGGAAGCAGGTCAGCAACTACGCTCCCTTGGCCCATGCCTACAACCAGGGCAACATCGGGGTCGAGATTCCGACTCAATATCGCGAAGATCCGGTCTCGTTCGTCGCGCAGGTGTTGTCGCTGCCGATCATGGAGCCGCGGACAGTTCCGCGGGTGGTCATCAACGAGCGCACGGGCACGATCGTCATCAGCGGCGAGGTGGAAATCGGTTCCGTGGCCGTAACGCATAAGAACTTGGTGATTGAAGCGGGCGGCCAGAGTGGCGTGAGGCCGTTTGTCGGCGTCGATCCGATCGATCCGACCTCTCCGAAACTAAAAGCCCTGGTCGAAGCCCTCAACGCAGTACACGCGCCGACGGAAGACATTATCGAAATTATCAAAGGATTGGACCGCAATGGGAAACTGCACGCCCCATTGGTTATCGAGTAAATGTGATTCGTAGGATGGACTTCCAAGTCCGTCCACGAAAGTAGGAACGGACGGACTTGGAAGTCCATCCTACGGCAACTCAGCAAAGTAGACGCCCCATGAACAGCATCAACCTCCTCTCGACCACCGCCTCCAAGATGCCGACCCCTCCCGCGAAGGGCGACGACAACCCGGCCTTGCGCAAAGCCTTCAACCAGTTCGTAGGCGAGACGTTCTACGGACAGATGCTCCAGGCCATGCGAAAGAGCCAGGGCAAGCCCGCCTATTTCCACGGAGGGCAGGCCGAAGAGATTTTTACGCAGCAACTCGACCAGATCCTCACCAAGAACCTTTCCGAGGCCAGCGCAGATAAGCTGAGCGGGCCGATGTACGAGCTTTTCACGCAGCAGCGGAAGTAAATCGAACATGCCAACCACAATGAACGCCAATCTAACGCAATCATCGCTCGAAGCCGATATTGCCTCCCTGCTCAACGACCTCCTGACGGGTCAGGGTGAGCTGATGGCCGTCCTGAATCGCAAGCGGGATCTGCTGGGGGCCATGGAC
The DNA here is from genome assembly GCA_037147235.1 of Planctomycetota bacterium. GTDB lineage: Bacteria > Planctomycetota > Planctomycetia > Pirellulales > Thermoguttaceae > JANXQG01. The sequence continues at coordinate 27,060 of JBAWVO010000013.1, forward strand.
CACGAGGGCCTGGCCGTCCTCGGAGGTGAAGAAGAACGCCTGCTGGGTGTCCTTCAGGATTGTCTCAACCGTCGCCAGGCACTTTTGGCTCGCGCTGCCGGTGATAAACTCCCATCGAGCAGCATCCAGGCGTTGACCAACGCCTTGCCCTCTCCCCACCGTATACCGCTGGCCCGACAGGTCACTGCGGCAGGTTCTCGGGCAAGGTTGCTGCAGACCCAAAACCTCACTAACTGGATCGTCATTCAGCGAACGCTCATCCATCTCTCACAACTGTTAGAGATTATCGCGACTGGCGGCCAGATTCAGCCGACTTATGGAAGAGCAGGGTCCTCGCGCACCCATGGTGCGTTGATCAATCAGGAAGCGTAAGCAGAATAGGTAGGGTGGGCCGAGCCTAGGCGAGTCCCACCAAAAGACAGATGGTGGGACTCGTTTCACTCGGCCCACCCTACGACTACGATGCTAAAGCCGTGCGGAATCTATGTCTCTCTTTAGTTCCATCCAGATGGCGGGCGGAAGCTTGAAGGCGAATGAAATCGCTTTGCAAGTGGTGGGACAAAATATAGCCAATGCCAACACCCCGGGCTACCTTCGCGAAACCGCCAACTTTGTCCCCGGGCCTAGCCAAACCGCCGGCGCTCTGGTCCAAGGCTCCGGCGTCCAAATCGTTTCGATCACCCAGCAGGTCGATAAGTTTTTGGAGGGCCGGCTCCGCAATGCCAACGCCGACCAGGCCGGCACGGATACCCTCAAGGAAACCTACAGTCAACTCGAGGCGATTGTGGGCGGGCTTGACAGCAACTCGAATCTGAGCGGCGCGATGAACCAATTCTTCTCCGCTATCTCCAATGTGCTCAACCAGCCGGATAGCGTATCGGTTCGTCAATTGGCCGTCATGCAAGGCCAGTCGCTTGTACGGTCGATCAACACGATGTCCAACAACACCGTGCAGCTTCGCGCGGCGGTCAACGACCAGGTCGGCAGCATGGCTGCGGACATCAACCACCTGACCAATCAAATCGCACAGCTCAACAAGCGGATCGCGGAAGTCACCGGCGGCGGACAATTACCCAGCGACGCTGCCGGCCTGGCCGACCAGCGCCATCAGGCGGTGACCGACCTCGCGAAACTGATTGGGGTCCAGGTCAATACGCAAACGGACGGCTCGTTGTCCATCTACATCGGCGGCAGCTACCTGATCGACGGCAGTGTCGCGAGGCAGATCGAAGTGGCCTATTCCTCGGATCACGGTCAGCCGATCTCGACACTCCAGGTCGCGGGAATCAATACTCCCCTGGAACCGGCTTCCGGCAAGTTGCATGGGCTCATCAGCTCGCGTGACGATGTGCTCGGCGGGTTCCAGGACCAGTTGAATACTTTCGCCGGCATATTGACGGGTGAGTTCAATAAGATCTATTCCGGCGGGCAAGGGACTTCGGCCTACACGCAGACAACGGGCCTCAACTCGGTCAGCGATCCCAATGCTTCGCTCGACCAGGCCGGCCTACCCTCCACACCGACCAACGGTTCTTTGCAAATCATCGTCATGAACAAGCAGACGGGAGCGAGCAACACGGTTGACATTCCGATCGCCCTGCTCGGCTCGGGCCATAATACGTCGCTCAACAGTCTGACCGCGGCGATCAACACCAACGTCAGCGGCTTGTCCGCCCAGGTCGTCAACGGCAAGCTGAGCATTAGCTCCACCGACGCCAATACCCAGTTCGCCTTCGGGAGCGATACGAGCGGCACGCTGGCCGCCTTGGGAATCAATACGTTTTTCACGGGAACCCAGGTGGGCAATTTGGGGGTCAACAACACGCTTCTGCAAGACCCCACCAAGTTCGCGGCCAGCAGTAAGGGAGTCGGCAAGGATACGACCAACGCCCAGACCCTAGCCACCTTCCTCACGTTGCCGCTCGCCACGCAAAACGGCTCCACGATCCAGTCGCTTTACAACAACATCACCACGAGCGTGACCCAGGCCTCGGCCAACGCCACGGCGTCGGCCAGTGCCGCCGACACGTTTCAAGCGTCGCTTACCAGCCAGCAAACGGCCGTCAGCGGCGTGAACATTGATGAAGAGGCCGTCAACATGCTCGCCTATCAGCGAGCCTATCAAGCCTCGGCAAAATATATTTCCACCTTGAACGATTTATTGACCATGCTCGTCCAATTGTAAAGTAGCAGGCACACTCCGTGTGCCGTCCACCCACACTCGGCGTGTGCGTGAAACACGATAGCGATCCCAAGGCCCGCGCGACCATGAGCAGCATCACCGGCATTTCCTCCGCTCGCATCAGCAGTCAGTTCGTGCGCGACCAATTGATCCGCCAGTTCAGCTTCAGCCAGGCGGACATGTTCCGACTGGAAACGGAGATCAGCACGGGCCAGCAGTATCAGTTGCCCAGTGAGAACCCCACCTCGGCCTTGCAGGTGATGGGCATCCAGAGCCTGCTGCAACGCAAGGACCAACTGAAGACGAACATTGGCACCAGCCAGACCTATCTGAATCAGAGCGATTCGGCCCTCACCAGCGTTTCGGGTATCCTGACTTCGATCCGGGCCGCCGCCGTGGGTGCCGTGGGCGCGACGGCCAGCGACGGCCAGCGGCAGGCCGTCGTGCAGCAGATCGATCAGGCAGTTCAACAACTGCTCACCCTGGGCAACCAGCAGATCAACGGCCGCCAACTGTTTGGCGGCACCAGCACGGCTACCTCGCCCTTTTCGATGGACGCACAGGGAAACGTCGTCTACTCCGGCAGCAGCAATCCGGTCCAGTCGTACGTCGATCTGAACCAGCTTTTTGCCACCAGCGTCACGGGTGACCAGGCCTTTGGAGCAATATCCCTGCCGATCCAAGGATCGGCCCTGGCGACGGCACTATCGCAAGACACACGGCTTTCCGATCTCAACGGCGGCCAAGGCGTCGCGCCGGGAAGCATCACGGTTTCTGACGGCCACAACACGAGTACCATCGACCTCCGCAATGCCAACACGCTGGGCGATGTTGCCACCCTGATCCAACAACATCCGCCCACGGGAAGAACCATCAAGGTGGACGTGACTTCCACAGGCTTGACCCTACACCTGAAACCCGATCCGATCTACCCAAACGGCGATGACCTCAAGATTCAGGAAGTCAACGGCAACACCACGGCGCACGACCTGGGAATCTTCAGCACCACCGGCGGGCCGGGACCGCTCGTCGGGCTACCCCTCAACGCGGCCGTCGCGCCGACTACGGCACTCACCGATCTGCTCGCTACCAAGGCCCAGGCTTATGTCCGCCTTGACCAACCGAATAGCGATATCCTCCTCCAATCCAATACGTCGGGTGCCACGACGTCGGGTGGCACCGTGCTCAACGGCGTAACCGTCCAATTCTATGCCGACGCGACAGCCGCTGGGCAAGAGTGGGCCTACTTCTACCCCGGAATTTCCGCCTCAGGCAACAACCCAGGGACGCCCGGTGCCTTGCAGGTTCACATTTCCACGTCCGCTGCCTCGGCCAGCCGGGCCGAACAAATGGTTGCGGCCATCAACAAGGTTGCCGGCCTGCCGTTCACCGCGAAGCTGGATCCCTCCGACCAGGACGGCGGCGGGCAGCCGTCGATCACCACGCTGCCGGCCACGACGACCACGGCGGGGGGCGGCGGCACCCCGCTGGATACGGCTTCCGGTTTGCAAATCACCAGCGGCGGCAAGACCTACACGGTCGATCTCAGTAGTGCCAAAACGGTCCAGGATCTGCTCAACGGCATCAACGATTCCGGTGCCGGGCTGGTTGCGGAAATCAACGCGGCAAAAACGGGCATTGACGTTACCTCGCGGGTCAGCGGCGGCGATTTCTCCATCGGCGAAAACGGCGGGACTACGGCCACGCAACTCGGCCTGCGCACCTACACCGTCGCGACGCAACTGGCCCAGTTGAACCATGGTCGCGGCGTCGGCCGCAATACGGCGACACCTGGCAGCGGCACCGATTTTACGATCAGCGAAACGCTCAACAATCCCCCGGGGGCGACCGTCCAGGTCGATGTGAGCATCCCCACGGCTTCGAGCGTCAACGACGTCATCCAGAGCATCAACACGGCAGCCCAAACCGCCGGAGCAACCTTCAGGGCACAACTGGTCCCTACCGGAAACGGCATTGAATTGGTCGATAGTGGCACCGTCACCGGTCCGCTTGTCATCACCGCCAACACGCAAAGCACGGCGGCCGTCGACCTGGGATTGATTCCCGCCGGGCAGACCTCCGCGACCTCGAAGGCGACCTCTGTCACCGCCAAAGGGATTGCCGCATCGAATCCCAACAGCGACTTGGTTTTCGTGGAGACCGATCCGGCAACGGCCGGCATCGTGCAGATCATTTTCCAGACCAATGCCGGTATCCCCCCGGGAATCGAGACGGCCAATTACGATTCCGTTGCGGGCACGCTGACCTTCCAGATCGGTCCGCAAACCACGGCCAACAACATCATCACGGCGTTGCATAGCGACCCTACGGCCAGTGCTGCCTTCAATGCCTGGCCCGATAATTCCGTCGATCCGACCAACAATGGAAGCGGCATCGTTCTGCCGCAACTGGTCACGACGAGCAACGGATGGGCCGCGACCCGCCCCAACAGTGCATTGCTCTTCCAGGCCGTCAATCCGGGAACGACGGGCAACGTGCAGGTTCTTTTCCAGGCCAACGCCGGTATTCCCCCGGGGCCTGAGACGGCCAACTACGATCCGGTTGCGGCCACGCTGACCTTCCAGATCAGTCCGCTAACCACGGCCAACAACATCATCACGGCGTTGCATAGCGACCCTACGGCCAGTGCCGCATTCACCGCAAAGCTCGATATTTCCACCGATCCGACCAACAACGGCAACGGCATCGTTCTCCCCCAACTGATCACAATGACCGGCGGCACAACCGCCTTGACGGGTAGCGATACCAACCCGCGGGAAACCGATAGCATTTTCAACGCCCTGCTGAGGCTCAGCACGGCCCTCAGAACCAACGATAACGCCGGCATTCAGCGGGCCATGGGCCTGCTGGACAGCAGCGCGCAAAATCTGGGCAACACCCGGGCCGAGTTGGGTGCCCGTGAACAATCGTTGACCCTCATCAGCAGCCAGATCGACAGCGAGGAACTCAGTCTCAAGACGGCCATGTCGGCTAATTATGATACCAATATGGCCGACACTATTTCGCAATACACGTCCGCCCAGATCGCCTATCAGGCCACGTTGCAAACGACCGGCAGCCTGCTGAAAATGACGCTGCTGACTTATATCTAAAGGCTCTCCGCCAAGTTTGCGGAGATCCGATGTTTACAGCAGTCATCGGGAGACCCACGCCGAACTTGCGTGCGTTCCGACTATGTCTTCTGGGAAAAAAGTATGGATTAGGCAAGCTTTCCGGTCGAAGATAACCAACGGTAGTAGCTCGTTTATTGCCAATGCAGGGCCGCGTTAGCACCCACCAAAAGTGGAAGGAACCCGCAATGAAGACTTGGAACATTGCCGCTTGCATCTCGTGTTATTTGATTTTGACGACCGGTTGCAATGTATGCCGGCATCCCTACACCAATTGCGGGCCTGTCTGGTCTCGAGGTGCTTGTCTGAATTGCAACCCCGATTATCGGGCAGGGTCCGTTCTCAATCGTGATGGGCCGGGCGGTCTGGTAGCGAACATTCCCAGAGCTGCCAAACCCGTTCCACGAGACACCCAACCCGTACCTCGCGCCGCACCATCGGCCCGGGTCGCGGCGCACCGATCCGATGGACCTACGCCTCAAGTTCGCGCAAAGACCGTTGCCCAACCGCGGCAGACTCCAAAACGCGCATTGGCCGAACGCCAAACGACTCAGGCACCGCCCAAGAGTACCGTTATGCCCGAGGCTCCCGCCCCAAATGACCTTCCGCTGGGTACGGTTGCTGCGCCCCAGGGAACCAAGGAAGGCGAGACTCGCATCCTGTCGGTCACGGATCGCCGATTGGATGAACTCCAAGAGAGTCCGAAACCCGTGGCGGCCAAGGGCAAATCACCGCAACGCACGGTGGAGAAGCCGAGAGAAGATCTCGGCGGTTGGCGGCCCGCGGCACCCCATCAGGATCCCTAGGCGACGTGTTCCTCAAGCAAAGAGGGACGATTGAAACTTCATTCGGTGTCCATACGGCTCCTCGCGCGTTTTGAAAAGCGAGGGCAAGCCCTCGCACTCCAAAGTCCGTAGCCAAAATAACTTCCGGTTCGCTCACCTGTACCCCTTCCGCAGCGAAGTCAAGCGAACCTACGGCAAGCCCAAACTGTGCATGTATGCTGCGTGTTGCCGCTCGATGCCCAACCGTTGGTTGATCTCGCGCCACTTCTCGGCCGCCGCTTTCAACGCCTCGGCCGGCTTTTGCTTGCCGCGCACGGCCGTCTGAACGGCTCCATCGAGGGCCGCCAAGTAGTCCGCGCGGCCTGGGATGCAGAGCGACGCAAGGAACTGCCGTTTCGAGAGCATTTCCGCGGTTTGTTCGGCGTATTGCCGCGCGGCCGTTGCCGATACATTGCTCTCGACCCACGCCTTCGGTGCTGCGACCTGAGAACGGCGGAAAAGTGTCGTCGCGGGACTTGCGGCAAAGACCTGGCTGCCCCACTGGGGATCGGTCAGCCAGAGTAGAAGTTCAAACGCGGCGGCGGCATGTTCGCTTTCGGAACGGACCACGCCCATGCGACCGGCGATGCCGAGCAACGGAACGTACTGGCCGGCATCGTCGCTGCGCGGTTCCCAGGAGTTGCTGGAAGGCCGATAGACTTCGGTTGCACCAGGCAACTCCACGAAAGTAGCAGGCACACTCCGTGTGCCGTCCGCCAAAGTAGCAGGCAAAACTCTCCCCTCTCCCCTTTTGGGAGATGGGCCGGTGGTGAGGGGTCTTGCCGCAGTTGGCCAACTGATGGCCATTGCCGCGCTGCCTTTCCAGAATTCAGCCCGGACAGCGGCTGGATCGAAATCGAGCTGCTCGGGCGATCCAAGCTTTGCAGCCGCGACCAGTTCCTCCAGCGCCCGCACGAAGGGCGGCCCAGCAATGGCCGGTTCGAGTGTTTTCTCATCAAACAATGTTGTATAGCTGTCTCGCTCTTTGGCGTATGCCGCAGCCCGGGCCAGGAGAACAAGCCCTGCCCAGCCGCGGGCCAGCGGTTCGACCGTTCCGTACTTCGCGCCGCCGGCGGCCAATCCGTCGGACTTGGCTCCTTCCTCGCGGAGCAGTCGGGCCAGCTCTTCATATTCTTTCCAAGTCTGGGGCGGCTTGCGATGCAACTTTTCCAACAAGTCGGCCCGGTAATAGCAGCAGAAGACCGGCGAGCCGAGCGGCACGCCGTAAATTTCGTTGCCCCAAGCGGCTTCCTGGTTCCGTAACAGTTCAAAGGTTTGCGACCACGGCCCTTGGGGATCGCGGGTAATGCTTCGAGGTACGGGGGCCAGGCGTTTCGCTTCGGCCAGAGGGCCTACCAGATACGCAGGACAGATCACGGCATCGCCCGGCAGGGTCTCGGCGTCTGCGATTTGCTTCTCCGTGGTCTCGATCACTTCGACTTCGGAGCCGGTTTGAGCGTTCCACTCGTCTCTTAATCCGCGTATCGCGGTCGCAATCGCCGGATCATCGACCACCACCAATCGCAGCTTCACGCCCGCCAGTCGCTTACCGCCTTCGCCCTGTGGTGCCGAGTCGCGGAAAGTGCATCCGGCGAGGAGGAGGAGGGAGAGGGAGAAAGGTGCGAAGAGTGTGAAGGGTGAGAAGGGTGAGAAGGGTGAGAAGGGTGAGAAGGGAAGCAGCCGGGGGCTAGCGGGCGTTGGAATGGGCTTTGTGCTGTGCATGTTGGATCCAAGATCGTTAAGGCTTTTGAAATTCATCATTCGATCCATTCTACCCCCTTTCATTCCCCAGATGAAGTTGCGTGATCCGGCCTCTGTTTTCCCTTTCTCACCCCTTCTCACCCTTCTCACCCTTTTCCCATCTCCCTCACCCTTCACACCCTCTCTCTGCGAGGTTAGAATTTACGTTTCTTGGATCTTCCGACCGTTTCACCCCGTAACTGAGAATCACCGCGATGAGCGTTTTCCTGGGAATCGACATTGGCACTTCCGGCACCAAAACCCTGGCGATCGACGCCGAAGGCCGCATCCTGGCCTCCGCCCTGGAGACCTACCCCCTCCACCATCCCAAGCCGCTCTGGAGCGAGCAGGACCCGGAAGATTGGTGGAAGGCCACGATCGGCACCGTCCGCCGTGTGGTCAAAATGGCCAAGCTCAAGCCGGGCGATGTCAAGGCGATCGGCCTCTCCGGCCAGATGCATGGTTCGGTCTTCCTTGACAAGCAGTGCAAAGTGATTCGCCGTGCGATCCTCTGGAACGACCAGCGGACAGCTGCCGAGTGCGAAGAAATCGAGCACCGCGCCGGCGGCCGCAGCGAGTTGATCCGCATGGTCGCCAACCCGGCGTTGACCGGCTTCACCGCGCCCAAGATTCTTTGGCTGCGGAACCACGAGCCGAAGAATTTCGAGAAGACGAAGAAGGTTCTGCTGCCCAAGGACGAGATCCGCCGCCGCCTGACCGGCGAGTTCGCCACCGAGGTGAGCGACGCCAGCGGCATGTTGCTGTTGGACGTCGCCCAACGGGCTTGGTCAACCGAACTGCTTTCCAAGCTGGAACTCGATTCGAGCCTCTTGGCCCGTTGCTATGAGTCGGAGGAAGTGACCGGCAAGCTCACGTCTGCCGCGGCCGCCGAGTTGGGCCTATCGACCGATTGCCTTGTCGTCGGCGGGGCGGGCGACTGCGCGGCCGGGGCGGTGGGCAATGGCATTGTGACCAAGGGCGTACTCTCCACCTCGCTGGGCACCTCCGGCGTTGTCTTCGTGCATAGCGACGAGGTGAAGATCGATCCCGAGGGCCGCGTGCATACCTTCTGCCATGCAGTCCGCGGCAAGTGGCACATGATGGGAGTGAATCTATCGGCCGGCGGCTCGCTGCAATGGTTCCGCAATGCCTTGTGCGAAGCGGCCGTGGCCGAGGCGAAGAAGAAAAAGGTCGATGTCTACACGTTGCTCACCGCCGAGGCTGAGGCGGTGGCCGCCGGCAGCAGTGGTCTGTTCTTCCTGCCCTATCTCTCCGGCGAGCGGACGCCGCACGCCGACCCCGACGCCCGGGGTTGCTTTATCGGCCTGACGCTTTCGCACCAGCGAGGCCACCTGATCCGCTCGATCCTGGAAGGTGTAACGTATTCCATGCGTGAGAGCCTAGCGATATTCGAGGGGCTGGGCGTGCCGATCAAGCAGATTCGCGCTTCCGGCGGCGGTGCCCGCAGTGCCTTGTGGCGGCAGATCCAGGCCGATGCCTTTGGCCGCAAGGTGGTGACGATCAACAGCGAGGAAGGCGCGGCCTACGGCGTCGCGCTCTTGGCGGCCGTCGGTGCCGGCGAGTACAAGAACATCGCCGAGGCCTGTGGTGCCACGATCCGCGTCGTCAGCGAGACCTCGCCCAATCGTGCCGCCAAGAAGGTTTATGACACCGCCTTCCCAGTCTATCAGCAACTTTACCGGTCGCTGAAGGGTGATTTCAAGGCGATTGCTGGGCTGGGAGGGTAGACTGTCAAGCTACAGCAATGCCACGAACTCGTCGACCGTGAGCCCGGCTTCGCGAATGAGCGATCGGAATGTTCCCTTGGCAATTTTATGATTGGGAACGGTCAAGCGTCGAAAGGGATACTCTCGATTTCGCAAGATAACATGACTACCGGTTTGGTGGTCGACTTCATAGCCTACTTTTTGGAAGGCAGCGACCGCCTGGCGGCACGAGACGGCGGGCAGCTTGCTCACGTATCTACCTCGATCAACTCTTCGGTGATCGCAGGCGGAATTGGTTCGTCATGTTTGCGCAGGCTGGCGAGATAACCGGTGATCGCGTCAGCAATATTGACTCGTGCTTCCGCCCGTGTCTTGCCCTCGGAAATGCAGCCGGGAAGTGTGGGACAGGTGGCCACGAACTGGCCATCTTCGTCTTGTTCCAACTGAATGCGGAATTTCATGGTAAAATCTTGATTGTGTCGGAATTCCTTCTCTCTATTAAGGATACCGGGTGGGAAACAATCGTAACAGGGGGCGTATTTTTGGCGGAAAACTGGCAAATTGCAAAAATCACCCCCTATTGACGATCTTGAGCAGTTGACTGAAAATTGAATTTCTCATTCACAGAATCCTATCTGCGGAAGGATGGCGAATCATGGCCGACGGTTGGTATTGCCAAATAAACGGCAAAGTTATCGGTCCCTTGCAATCGGCACAGCTAAAACAGCAACTGATTCGGGCTGCGAAAGAGTGATGAACGATCGCCTTACTGGAATTCTGCTTGGAACCGCTGTCGGCGATGCCTTGGGTTTGCCGGCCGAAGGGCTTTCGCCGCGAAGACGCCAACGGCTGATGACCGGCCCTTGGCGACACCGGTTACTCTTCGACCGTGGAATGGTAAGCGACGATACCGAGCACGCCCTGTTCGTTGCCCAATCGTTGCTGAAGTGTCTCGACGACCCGACTGTCTTCCAACGGCGATTGGCGTGGCACCTGCGATGGTGGTTTGCGGGACTTCCGGCAGGCATCGGCATGGCCACGGCCCGGGCATGCGTCAAACTCTGGTTCGGCTTTCGCCCGAATCGAAGCGGCGTATTTTCTGCGGGCAACGGTCCCGCCATGCGGAGTGCTGTGATCGGTGGATATTTTTATGACAAGCCCGAGCTACTGCATCATTTCGTACTATCATCGACACAACTGACACACACCGATCCAAAAGCAGCTATCGGTGCCGAAGCGATTGCACGACTTGCCGCATGGGCCGTCCAGCATGATTCGTCCGAGCGGCCCAAAGCAAGCTTCATTGCAGAGGTTCTATTGAGTTTGGCACCGTGCGACAACCCATGGCACCATTGGATCGAACAAATGCAGACTGCTTATCGGGCCGGAACGTCGGTATCCGATTTTGCGATCTCATTGGGATTAAGCAATGGCGTGACCGGATATATCTACCATACTGTTCCGATTGCCGTGTATGCCTGGCTTCGGCACTATGGCGACTTCCGCGCGACGGTAGAGGCGGTACTGGACTGTGGCGGTGACACCGACACCGTCGGGGCGATTGCCGGTGCCTTGGCCGGTGCAACAGTCGGCGCGTCAGGCATTCCGCAACCCTGGTTGCACGGGATCATCGACTGGCCACGGTCGATTGGGCTATTGCGCAAGGTCGCGGATCGACTTGCTCAACAGCTCATCACCCGTCGCCCGCTGGGTGAGGTTTCGTATTTCTGGCCTGCCATCGTGCCCCGAAATCTTCTGTTTCTCTTGGTTGTCTTGTTTCACGGCTTTCGTCGGCTTGCACCGCCTTACTGAGAGACAACCCACAAAGTTGCAGAGGGTTCGCTTTCGTGGGCGTGCGGTCTGTTCGACCAGTTGCACGATTAGCGTTCATTAGCGAAGATTAGTGTTCCATCCTTCTTCCTGATTTGAGTTCCACGTTCAGCAAGCTTTCCATGAAAACCTATCGTGTGGGCATCCTCGGTTTTGGCATGATTGGCCGGGTACATGCCTATGGCTACGCGACACTGCCGTTTTACTACGATCCGCCGCCACTTTCGGCCAGGATTACGCATGTCGTCACTACCCGGGCGGAAACGGCCGAAAAGGCCCGGCGGCTGGTCGGGGCCGATGTGGCCGCGACCGATTTCCGCGCGGTGACGGAGAACCCCGACATCGATATCGTCCATATCTGCTCGCCCAACGACCGGCACTGCGAGGCCCTGCTTTCGGCGATCGCCCATCAAAAACATATCTACTGCGATAAGCCCTTGGTGGCCACGTGGGACCAAGCCCGGCAGGTCGCCGCCGCACTGGAAAACTACCGCGGCACGGCGCAGATGACGTTCCAATGCCGCTTCTTTCCGGCTACGTTGCGAGCGAAGCAATTGATCGACGAAGGCCGCCTGGGTCGCGTGCTTCAGTTCCGAGCTGCCTACTTGCACGGCGGCAATGCCGACCCGAACGCCCCGGCACGATGGAAACTCTCGGGGGCGGCGGGCGGAGGCGTAATCGCCGACTTGGCCTCGCATGTGTTCGACCTTGTGGAGCATTTGGCCGGTCCGATCGACGCCGTAATGGCCGAGACTTACACCGCTTACGCCGAGCGGCCATCGACAGAAGATCCTTCCCGCAAGGTGGTGATCGATGCCGAAGATTGCGTACTGATCCTGGCTCGGCTGCAATCGGGCGCGCCGGGCACGATCGAGGCGACGAAAATCGCCTCCGGCGCGGAAGATGAACTGCGGATTGAGATCCATGGCTCGCAGGGGGCGTTGCGATTCAACCTCATGGATTCGCATCATCTGGAGTTTTACGACGCGACGGCCGCCGATTGCCCGCTGGGCGGTGTGCGGGGGTGGAATCGCATCGACACCGGCCAGCGTTACTTGCCACCGGCCGCCGCGTTTCCCAGCCACAAAGCAGCCATCGGCTGGACCCGCGGACATGTGGCCTGCTTGGCCAATTTCCTTCAGGCCGTTGCCCAGGGGCGTGTCGCGGAACCGGGCATCGAGCAGGGGATCCGCGTGCAGCAGTTGATCGAGTACGTAAGGCAATCGGCCCGCGAACAGCGATGGGTGCAAGCATCCATGTCGAGTTCGTGTACTTCCACATCTCATACTGGCAGTCTGGGCAGCGGAAGCGGGCGAAGCCCTAGTGCAAATCGCCGCGCTTGAGAAAGGCCGTCACGGAACGATCGATAACCGGCCGCCAGAATCCGTACTTGGCCTGATAACGCTCGTCATAGACATGCTGGAAGGTCGGGAAATGCTGATCCATCAATCGCCACAGCGCGGATGCCCGCGGATCGCGTGGGCGGTAGAGGGCCAGCGGCTCGACGCACGGCAGCGACATGACAGGAAAGGCACCGGTCCAGTGATGGTATGCGCACTGTCACTGGACCATAAGTACACTTCTTGTCAAGTGGGGCGCAGCTTGGCGGCAAGGGACTCTTACTTAGCAGCTCCCCTGTTGACTGCACGGGAATTCGTCAGTATCTTGGAGTAATAGAGCGGTCATTGTTGTTACACAAAAGTCCTTGAGCGACCCCATCCAGCTTGCTGGATGGTGAAGAAGGTTACCTAGCTAGCCAAGGTCCGCGATGTAGCCAAACAACCTCCTTCACCATCCACCAAGGTGGATGGGGTCGTGTTGGTCTTTGTTCTCCATTTTAGCCATTCAACCTTGTTCACCATCCGGCAAGCCGGATGGGGTCCAAATGATGTGTGTAACAACGAGGGCGTGGCCCCAACCGATCCCAGTAGGCGGTGCTCGGGGCGTCGAGGGTTGCCACAGGCCGCAGTGCAGAAGAATCTTCTCGATCACCGCGCCTTGCGGCGGTTCGATGAAGGCAATCACTCTCATCTGGCCGTGACAAAGGACATTCTAGCGGGTCAATCTCATAAACCCGCTGGATGAGCATGGCCCAGGTCGGACTCGCGCGGCGGGGGGCTGGGGAGTGGTCGTTAACGCCCTCACCCCCGGCCCCTCTCCCGAGTACGGGCGAGGGGAGATTGGTACGAACATCTCAGCAGGTTGCCGGCTCGAGTTCCTGCGACAGTTCTACGGAAGCAGGTATCGGAGCCGTTGCCGGTTGGACTCGACGTTCTTGGTGAATCGTTTCAGGACGGTGTCGAGGAGTTCCGGTGGCATCCGGCTCGGGCCGCAGTTGTCCTCCCAGCCGTTCGACAAGCCCTGTGGCAGGCCGTACTTCTCGGCGGCGATTTGGTTTTCCTTGGCGTGCCGCAACGGAGACCAGTTGCAGCTCCAGAGACAATTCCGGTAGTTGGCAAACATGCTCGGCCCCCACGCCCTCTCTTCCATCGCGCTGTCTTGCCATGTGCCGTTGGCAACCAGCGCGTAGCTGGTCTGTCCAATATCAGACGCAAGGAAGACCAAGTCGGGATTGTCTTTCCGATAGTTTTGCATCATCTGCGTCAATTCTGATACCAGACTCATCATCGCGCGGTCCGTGTAGGAGGGCTGGTTCGCAGGGTAGGAAATGAAATTGGTTTTGATGTAGAAGGTCTCATCCCACACAAACCCGTCCACCTCCTTGCAGTATTCATCGAGCAACGCCTTCAGGTAACCGCGATACCAATCCCGCAACCCCGGCACGCTCGGATCCATCATCAACGGTTGCCCCAGCGAGTCCGGTCCCTTCCAGCCGGGAAAGGTCTTCCCGTTCTTACCCTTTAGCACATACTCCTTGCAAAACGCCGGTGCGCCCGAGTCGCTGTTCGTACCGTCGGAAAAGTACAGCAGCACGCGGAAGCCGAGATCCTTCGCAAACTTCAGCCGCCGGTGCATCTCCGCTAGACGCATTGGCACCTTGTGAGTTCCCGGGAAAGCCGTCCACTCGTTCAGCAACTTTCCCGTTTTGTGATCAAAGGCGTACTGCTGGAAGTAATCGTACCAACCATGCAAACACAGTGCCACGCGTCCCCGGTGTTGCGGCGGAATCCGGTCCGCCAGCACCTTGAGATCCTTGAACCAACCTTCGCCTTTCTGCGACAGGTAATCGTAGTAAACCAGATGAATCCCTTGTGTCCACGGCGCGCCCGGCTCGATCTCCGGTATTGTCCGATAAAACGCCCGGCATGTTCCGTCCGCACCATTGCGATGAAACTCCAACGCCACCGTCCGCTCCTCGCGACGCACCGGCACCACGGCACCCGAATAGGTTGTTCGCACCGTGATGTGCGTACCGGCTGTTCGTGGCTGCGCTTGAATGAAGCTCCCGCAATACGGATCAGCCGCAACTGCCAGTTGCGGCACCGCCTCGCCAAAAATCAAACCCACTACCGGCATTCCCAGTGTCGAGCATTGAATCGGCCCTTTTGCGGCTTGGCCCAGTTCAAACTTCCCAGCACCGCCAACTTCGGGAGTCATTGGCCGGATCTTGAAGTAGCCGTCTCGTTCCGGCAGCCCCATCTGCCGGGCGGGTTCGCCCTCGACGTCGAAGCCGTACACCGTTTCGAGATTGGCCATCACCGGCTGGTCAAAGGTCACCGCCATCCGGCTAATCAACACATCTTCGCCAGCCCGTGCCGGCAGCGAAATCTTGACGGCGAGGGTGCCGCTGATGGCCAATCCGCGTTCCTTCAGGCCCAGCGCATACGCCAGCACCGCTTCACCGCCGCGAACAACGCGGTCTTTCAACTTCACGTTCAACGACAGCTTCGCCTGATCGTTTGGGTGCGTCAGCGACAACTGCGGTGCATTGATCCGAACCACGCGCCCGGCCGCCGATTCCCACACCAGTGCCCCGTCCTTCGTCGAGGTCAATTTCCCCTCACGTGCCGGGGCCGTGGCAGGTTGTGGTGCATCGGCGGCGTGCAGCGCGGCCCGCGGCGCAAACACCACGGCGGTGAGGAGGGCTATCAGGGTGATTCGCTTCATGCAGGGATACTCTTTCGCACCAGGGGGTAACGGGAAACATGGATCAGCGTCACCACGGTTGTGTTTATACATGGATCAATTCCTTTCCGGGGGCAGCCGTACCGGCGCAAACTGCTTCCACTCTTTCTCGGCATGGCCGGCGCCATGATCCCGCAGGTAACGCTGAAAAATCAGAGGCAGGCAGCCTGCTGTGCCCATTAAAGAACCCCCCGCAACCACTCCGGAATGATGGTACAGTTCATTCGGTTGACGGGTATCCTTGATGGCGTTGAACACACCCTGATTGAATCTCTCTGCCAATTGTGCGGCTCGGTCCCATTCCTCATAGCGCAACAAACCATCGAAAGCGTGAAAGACATCTATCGGCCAGACGTAGCCGTCGCCCCAGTGGCCTACTTTCGGGTTGAAACTTGGATCGTTGCGCGCAATCATCGGCAGCGGAATTGTGGTGAAGAATTGTTGCGGATCAAACATTGCCGCTACCAGAGCGTCCTTCTGGTGCTTATCGGGAATCCCTGCCCACAACAGCCAGAAGGCAACATTTGACCGCTTCATCAGCTTCTTGCCGGTAGCACGGACTACCGGGTAGTAGAATTTCGTCTCTTCATCCCATAGGTTTTTGTTGGCCCAGTCACGCACACGATTATACTCAGCGGTATAATGGACAGCCTCCCTTTCCCGGCCAAGCTCGCCAGCCATGAAAGCTAGGTCTTCCGCCATGCGCGCCTGACATGCCACAATGTCAGGCAAATAGACGCGGTTGGGACGACCGCCTATTTCCTGCGTGCGCGTGAGCGGGTTACAACTGTTTTCAAACTCTTTCGGCTTGGCTGGGTCAGTCGAGTTGTCCTTATACTCGCAGATGGCGCCCCACAGTGTCTGCGAGTCCGTGCCCACGGCGATGATCCCATCACCCGTCGGATTACGTTTAGCCAGCCACCATTCATACCAGCGCCTGAGTCGCGGGTAGTATTCCTTAAGAAACTCGCGGTCGTGTGTGAAGACATAGTAATCGCGCAGGCAGGGTGAGATGTTCGGGATTTGCGAGTTTCGCATCCAGTGTTCGTGGCTTGTATAAACGCACTGCGGCACGCGTCCATCTTCCGCCTGCTGGTCGAACAGAGTACGCATGGAATTGGCCCAGAGCGACGGCTCGATCCAGAGGGCATACCGGCAAGCCGGCTGGAAACAAACCCACACCGCGTCGGCGTTGTGCCACTCGGGCGC
>JBAWVO010000014.1:0-43279 GCA_037147235.1 Planctomycetota bacterium
GTCGAGACGCTGAAAGCACTTACCGCTGTTCCAGATCAGTTCGCGTAACGCACCGATAGACGCTTCACCCACCCTACGTCGAGTTAGCAGTGACAGCAGTTGGCAAGGTTATGATCGAGGCCTGCGGGCGCAACATTTCCGGGACTTCCATGCTCCATTACCGACGGCGAATCGGCAGTCTACGTAGTGTGGGTAGGCAAGGCAATCGCCGAGGCCGCGCAGTCGTCAGGGTCGCGCAGGTAGCGCGGCCTCTTTAGGCCATTGCCGAACGCTTGCACGGCGATGGCTTGCATCCCTGAATCGCCAAGCCACATTTACATTAAGCATCCGGTGGCCGTGCCGCTGGTCTCGCTAAAGTCCTTCCGAGGTGACGCCGGAACCTGCATTTCGCAGTTCGACCGCACCCCGTTTTATACCATTCTCAAGGAGAAATTCAATGTCTAGGCTCGAAGCACCCACAAAACCTGCAACCAATGGTCACGTTCAGTCCGAAGAGCAACTCGTCGGTCAGCGTGAAGTCGCACGGGATCGCGCCCGTGAAAAAGCTGCCGCCCGTACGGCGGCCAAACGCCAGCAAGCGGCGGAGCGGATCGCGTCGGCGACCACGCAACTGTCCAGCGGTGTGGAAGAGGCCACATCGGCAATCAGTCAATTGGAAAAGGGCATGGAGCAAATCACCAGCGCAGCCCAAGAGGCTTCCACGGGAGCGCAGCAGAGCCTCGCTGCGATCGACGAGATCAACTCGGCCAGTACGCAGGCCGTGGCCGCCGCTCAGCAGTCGCTGCAAAAAGTGAACGCGATTCAGGCCCTGGTCGGTACTGCCAGCACCGATATCGAGTTGCTGATCGTGGGAGTCACCGCGTCGGCCAAGGCCAATTTTGAGTCGGCCAAATTGGTTGGGCAGTTGGAGAAGCAGAGCGCCGAGATCGGCAACATCGTCGAAGCCGTCGTGCGGATCGCCGATCAGACCAATCTCCTGGCCCTGAACGCGGCCATCGAGGCGGCCCGCGCCGGTCAACACGGCAAGGGATTTGCCGTCGTGGCCGACGAAGTCCGCAATCTGGCCGAGACTTCGGAAAAGTCGGCCCGAAACATCCGCGATCTGGTGGAGAAGATCCAGAGCGAAGTCAAGGTGGTGGCGGTCGACGTGGAAAAGGCTGGCAAGGCTGCCCAAGACGAGGTGGAAAAGGCCAAGAAGATCACCAGCGATTTGAAGACGATTGAGGCCGACGCCGGCGAGATCCAACGCGCATGTGTCGAAATCAATGAGAACGCCAAGCAGGCTTCCGAAGGCGCCAAGAGTTTCCAGCAGGGGGCCCAGTTGATCGCGACCGCCGCGGAAGAGTCCAGTTCGGCAGCGGTGGAAGCCACCAAGGCCACCGAAGAACAGGGCAAGGCCCTGGCGGAGATGGGCAAGGGGGCCGACAACCTCCAGGAAATGGCCGAGGGCCTAAAGACCTCGACCCAGGTGGACAAATCGAGCCAGGAACTGGCCGCCGCCGCGGAGGAGCTTTCGGCAACCATTCAAGAAGCCAATTCCGCCTCGACCCAGATCATGTCGGCGATCCAGGAAATTTCCAAGGGCACCCAGCAACAAGCGGTCGCCAGCGAACAGTCCGGTTCGGCCGCCAAGTTGATCGAAGCCGCCGCCAAGGGCATGCAGCAGCGGGCCGAGGTCTCGGGGACCAAGTGCGCGGCGATGCAGAATCTGCTGGCAGAGAACAAGCAGGGCATTGATGCCATGATTACTGGCATTAACGACGCAGCCGAGGCTTCCCTCAAGTCGGCCACCAACGTCAGGAGCTTGGAAGAGCGCACGCGGCTGATCGACAAGATCGTCGACGCCATCGTCAACGTGACCATCCAGACGAACTTGCTGGCGGTCAACGGCAGCATCGAAGCGGCCCGTGCCGGCGAGTATGGTCGGGGCTTTGCGGTCGTCGCCGCCGATGTCCGCAACCTGGCCGGCGAGTCGAGCGAAAATGCCGACAAGATCAAAGACCTGGTCCGCAACATCCAGCAACAAATCGTCACCGTGGCCAACGACATCGAGTCCTCGGGCCGTGAAGCCGCCGGGGAAGTGAAGAAGGCCCGGAAGACAACGGCCGACCTGGATCGGGTCGCGTCCGACATGAATGAAGTGCTGAAGGGTGTCCAGGTAATCAAGACCGGCCAAGACAATGCACTCATCGCCATCCAGAGCGCCGTGGCGGCTGTCCAGCAGATCGCCAAGGCCGCCGAGGCGGCCTCCTCGGCAGCCAACCAGTGCAGTTCCGCCGCACAGCAAGGCTCCAAGGGCTTGCAGGAGCTTTCCGGCGCCGTGGAAGAAATCTCCGCTTTGGCCGACGAACTCCAGAACGGGTAATTCGGCAACGGTTCCCATCCTCAATCGGAAGCTTAACAGGAGATCATTCCCATGTCAGAAGAATTGAACCTTTCGGCTGCGACAGCCGGTGGCCAAGGCAGCGACAGCCAGGAACTGGTGACGTGCGTCTTGGACAAAATTGAATTCGGCCTGGACATCAACTCCGTCCAGGAAATCGTCCGTCTGCCCCAAATCACGCCGGTCCCCAAGGCCCCGTCGTACGTGGAAGGGGTAGCCAACCTGCGTGGCAACGTGTTGCCAATCATCAACTTGCGATCTCGTTTCGGCATGAAAGCCAGCGACAATCCGGCGAATAACCGGGTCGTGGTCGTCGAGCTTAACGGCAAGCCGACCGGCATGATCGTCGACGCCGTACGAGAAGTCATGCACGTCAGTCCCAAGGATGTGGAAGATGCACCCGTGGTAGTCCAGGGCGTGGACGGCAAGTTTCTCAGCGGTATTGTCAAGCTCGACTCCGGTCGCCGCCTGGTGATGCTCTTGGACCAAAACGCCCTGCTCGATATGTCGGCGATCGGCGAGGCGGCCGTGCAAGCGGCAGGCAGAACTGCCGGCAGCGCGGACAACCATGCCGCCAAGCAGGCTGCGGAGGAGGACAACGAGCAGTTGATCACCTTCCGCGTGGCCGACGAGGAATACGGCATTCCGATCATGGTGGTCCAGGAGATCATCCGCGTTCCTGAAATCACCAGTGTCCCCAACGCGCCGGCCGGCGTGATCGGCATCACCAGCCTGCGCAGCCGCATCGTGCCGGTGATGGACCTTCGCACGAAGTTCGGTCTGGGCCTGTTGCAGGCGGAGGCGACCGGCCAGGCTCGTCGCGACGACGAGCGCTGTCTCGTCGTGCGGATTGGGGCGAAGTCCGTGGCCCTCCGCGTCGATGCCGTTAACCAGGTGCTGCAAGCGCCCAAGAGCAGCGTGGAACCAACACCCTCGATCGTGGCCGGAGAGGGGGCCGGCAAGGAACAGATCCGCGGCATTGCCAAGCTCGACGGCGGGAAGCGATTGATCATGTTGTTGGCCGTCCAGAAGCTGGTCAGTCATTCGGAATTCTCGGCCATCGACAAGTTGGCCGATGGGAAAACCGAGGGTGGCGAGGCCGCGGCGACCGAGACCGAGGACGATGAACGCCAACTGGTCAGCTTCAAGGTGGCGGATGAGGAATTCGCCATCGACATCATGCAGGTCCAGGAAATCGTCCGCTTGGCCAAGGTGACCAAGGTGCCGCACGCCCCGTCGTTCGTCGAAGGGGTGGTCAACCTCCGCGGCAATGTGCTGCCGGTCATCGATATGCGGAAGCGCGTTCACATCGCCAGCAAGGACTACAACGATGCCACGCGGGTCGTGGTGGTCGATCTTGCCGGGAAGAAGACCGGGATCATCGTCGACGCAGTATCCGAGGTCATGGCCGTGGACAGACGCCTGATCGAGCCGACACCGGAGATCGCCCGCAGCACCTACGGTGACAACTTCATCGAAGGGGTCGGCAAGCTTAACAAGGGCGAACGGATGTTCCTCCTGCTCCGCGCCGAGGAACTGCTGCGCGATGAACAAGTTGCCGCGGTAATCGTGCCGGTCGCGACAGCAGCGACCGTCGCGAAGGTCGCACCTGCCCCCGCGTTGGCGGCGATGTTCAATTGCGGGATGGGCTCGGCGATGGCGGGAGCCTCGTGCGTGTGAACCAGCCTGGAAACGGCTGATTTATCCTCCTGAACTGCCGTGCCGGCGACGCCCTGGGCGACCGCCGGCACGGTAGTTTGAATCGCAGGGCGCGCTCCGTGCTCTGCGACCCCACCCTACCTGGAAAGACGACCATGACTCGCCCCATTAACGTAGTAATTGCCGATGATTCGGCGTTCATGCGGAAGAAGATCCGGGAGATCCTGAGCGTCGACCCGGATATCCGGGTGGTGGCGGCAGCTCGCGACGGCCAAGAGGCCGTAGCCCTCGTCAAGGAACACGAACCGGACGTGGTAACGATGGACATTAACATGCCGGTCATGGATGGCATCACGGCGTTGCAAATCATCATGGCCGAGTCGCCCCGCCCCGTACTGATGTTGAGTTCGTTGACTCAGGAAGGCGCGCTCGCGACTCTGGAATGCCTGGAACTGGGCGCATGGGACTACATCGGCAAGCCGTCCGGCACGATTTCGATTGATCTGGACCGCCAAGCGGCGGAGATTATCGCCATGGTCAAGGCGGCATCGCGCTGCCGAGTCAAGCGGGAACTCAAGCGGAAAGCGGTCTCCGCGCCCGTAAAACGCTTTTCCGCCGCCCCGCGGACCACTGCGGCCTGGGACCGTACGGCACGCCGCGTGGTCGCCATCGGCGTTTCCACGGGCGGGCCGAAGACGCTCTTGGAGATCCTACCCTATTTGCCCGCCGATCTGGATGCCGCCGTGGTCGTTGTCCAGCACATGCCCGAAACATTCACGGGACAGTTCGCGACGCGATTGAACGGCGCTTGCCGGATTCCCTTCAAGGAGGCCGAGGCGGGAGATAATCTCGAAAGCGGACATGGTTACTTGGCGCGTGGCGGGAAACACCTCACCTTCGGCAAACGCGTTGCCGGGGGCGCAACGGCCCGCTATAGCACCCATCCCAGCGACTCGCTGCACATTCCCTCGGTGGACGTCATGATGGATTCCGCGATCCAGGCATTCGGACCCGACGTCATCGGAGTGCTGTTGACCGGCATGGGAGACGATGGCGCCGATGCCATGGTTCACGTCCGCCGTGCCGGAGGGCAGACCATCGCCGAGGCGGAGAGCACAAGTATCGTATTTGGGATGCCTGCCCAGGCGATCCAGCGTGGCGGAGCCGATTTCGTCCTTCCCTGCCATGAAATCGCCGACAAGATCGTGTCCCTCGTGGCCTGCCTGGTTTAGCAAAGAAAGTAAATTGCAATGACACTCCAAGGGGATGAATTCCTGCTCTTGCGAGACTTGGTCTATGAGGGGACGGGCTTGATGTTTGATGAACGCAAAATTGCCTTCATGGATGCCCGCGTAACCAAACGGATGCCGGCCGTGCAATGCACGAATCCGCGGGACTATTATCGGCACCTGCGCTACTGTGACCCCCAACGATCCGAATTGCAGGCGTTTACCGAATTATTGACCACGAACGAGACGTACTTCTTTCGCGATTTTCCTCAATTGCAGGGCTTTGCCAACGAGGTGTTGCCGCGCGTGGCGGCCAAGAAGCGCGCCTCCAAAGACTACACGTTGAACATCTGGAGCGCCGCATGTTCCACGGGCGACGAGGCCTATACGTTGGCGATCATCTTGCACGCCTGCCTCGATGACTTCAAGCAGTGGGATATCGGACTGTACGCGACGGACATCGACACCGAGGTCTTGACGACCGCTCGCCGGGGAATTTATTCGGAACGTGCCATGAAAGACGTTCCCCCGCCCTACCTGAAACGCTACTTCACGCCGGTTGCAGATGAATACGTTCTCAACCCCGAGATCCGCAGCATGGTGAAACTTGCCCAGGTGAACATGGTCGACCGCCAGGCGATGCGGAAGTATCAAGGAATGGACGTTATTTTCTGTCGCAACGCCTTGATCTATTTCGACGATCGATCGCGCCGACAGGTGTTGAATTCCTTCTACGATAGCTTGCTGCCCGGCGGATTCATCTTCCTCGGCCATTCGGAATCGGTCGGCCGCATCAGCGCCGCATTCGAGCCCGTCAAGTTTGGAAATACGATCGTTTACCAGAAACCGGCGGGCCTACCGCCCGTGAATCCCTAAGAGGGTGAGGAGGACATTATGCTGAATTCCAAGGAGAATCTGATTCTACAGTTGGGCAGCGCGGACGAAACCACGCGCCGCTTTGCCGCGGAAGACCTGGGCGATTGCGGCGATGAGACGGCCGTGGAGCCGTTGGTCGGCGCGCTGTCGGACCCGTCGCCAGCCGTCCGGGAGGCTGCCCTGGACGCCCTCACGCGGATCGGGGGTGAGGCGGTCGTCCTCGCCGTACTGCCGGCCTTGCGGAGCGAAAACGTGCCCTTGAGAAATGTTGCCTGTTGCCTGCTGGGCCAATTGGGCCAAACGGCCGTCGCGCACCTCTCCCCACTGTTGGCGGACGGCGACAAGGATGTGCGGCTGCTGGCCATCGATACGCTGGCCAACATCGGCAGTTGCTCGGCGGAAGCGGCAATCATCCGGGCCTTGAATGAGACCGACGTCAACATTGCGGCGGCGGCGGCGGCGGCGCTGGGAGAGATCGGCGCACAGTCCGCCGTTGGGCCGCTCATCGCAACGCTGAAGTCGGATGGTTGGGTCCGCTGCGCGGCGGCCAAAAGCCTGGGGCAGATCGGCGGCCCGGAGGCCCTTCGGACGCTCGCGGGCTTAGTCGAAGATCAAGACCCGATGGTGGCCTACATCGCCGAGAAGGCATTGGCCGAAGCCAGCGACGAAGATAATGTAAGATATGGAACTCTGTTGGAGGGTACGCGGTCATGAGTGCAAAAGTGCTGATTGTGGACGACTCGAAGGTAGTGCGAGACCTGCACGGCTTCATGCTCGAAAGGGGTGGCTATGAAGTGCAAGACGCCATCAACGGCAGTGAAGCCCTGGAAAAAGCAATGACGACTCAGTTCGATTTGATCGTGACCGACGTCAATATGCCGCAAATGGACGGCTACGAGTTGACCCGGCGGCTACGAGCGACCGCTGGCTATGAGAACACGCCAATTATCATCGTCTCGACGGAATCCGAGGCCCGGGATAAGACCCGCGGGTTTGAAGCAGGCGCCAACGTCTACGTCGTCAAACCGGCTAGGCCGAACAACCTGGTGGCGAATGCCAAGATGCTGTTGGGCGCAATTTCCGTGGGAACGTGAACGGTTTTTGGAGTAACCACCGAGGGAATTAAGCCATGGACGACCGAGAACTCATTGACACCTTCGTGGTAGAGGCGCGGGAACACCTCGCCAATATAGAAAGCCAACTGTTGGCAATCGAGGCGGGCGGAGAGAACCTCGATCTCGATTTGGTCAACCAGGTGTTTCGCGCGATCCATTCCATCAAAGGCACTTCGTCCTTTTTCGGTTTCTCTGCCGTTCAATCGCTTGCCCACGAGCAGGAAAACGTCCTCAACCTGGTGCGCAATCAGCAGCTTGTGCCCAATTCTTCGATGACGGACGTGCTATTGCGGGCTGCCGACACGCTCTGCGCGATGATTGAGGACATCAACCATTCCAACGAAGTAGACATTTCACAACACGTGTCCGACTTGCGTGACGTCGCATCGGGCCGGTGCCCCGCGCACGTTGCCCCGGTGGGCGCAACCGGCGCAATGCCGCCGCATCCGCCCGCCGCCACGATCACCAACGGTGCATGCCGTTCCGATCTCGGCGGCTTATGCGAATTGGGCAGGCAAGTTCTTAGCACCTTGGCAGACGGCGAGATAACGGCATCTCCAAGGGTCATTGATGCGCTGCTGGAAATGTGCGACACCGTGGCCGCAATGGCCGACTTGGAGGATGCCGCGATCGAACAACGCGGGCCTGAAGTCGCGGCACTTGCCGACAAGTTGCGTACCCTGTTGCCCGAAGCACCGACCGACCAAACGGCCGCGACATCGTGTGCGGCGTCCTCGCCCAGGGCGTGGCCGGCACCCGGCACCGAGTTGGCCCCCGATGTCGTCGCCGACTTCAAGGTGGAAGGCCTCGAGGGCATCCAGACCTTGGAGGCGGCATTGCTCGAATTCGAGCGGAGTCCCCACGATAAAGAATCCCTCCGGACCATCTTCCGCGTGATCCACAATATCAAAGGCGCGGCAGACTACGTTGGCTTGGCGCAAATCAAGACGTTAAGTCATCGACTGGAAGATATTTTGGACTTAGCGCGCTCGGACCGTTGCGAAATGTCCGCCTCGATCAGCGATCTGGTCTTTCGCAGTGTCGACGAACTGAAGGCCATGATCGCAAACTTGCTTCCTACGGGCGAGCAGGACCGCGATTTGGCCGCGTTGGTCGCGGAATTGGAGGCGACGAAGCAGACGCCGGCGTCCGCCCCGCCTTTCAAAACCCGTTCCACGCCAGCTTCCGACGATGACCAGAGCGTCTATGTAAACTCGGCCGAACAGCAATTGGAGAGCATTGCCACCTGTTGTTCCAAGCTGGTTCAGGGTGACGCATCCGATATAGTTGTATCGATGCTCCATCGCGGGGTCACGACACTTCTTGCGGCGGCAACGTACCTGGAGCCGGCACCCTTCACGATACCCGCCCGCGAACTGCTCGGTGCGCTCGAGGAACTCCGCCGGCAACGGAGGCAAACGTGTGAAACGCTTGCGGTGTTGGACGCACAACGCCTGCCCGACGAGGTCGCCAATCCATCGGGCAGGAGTGTCGTGGCATGTTGCGAAGAAATGGCCCGGGGAAATTCCTCGGATTCAGTTCTCACCACGTTGGTTCGCGACCTTGCCGGCCTGAACGAGACCGTTCCAGGGTGCCCTGTAGAACTGGTCCATGCCGCGGCGACCTTCGTGCGAAGCGTCGATGAATTCAGGGGGACCCGCGACCAACATCGGAAATGGCTGCAAACATTTTCTGAAGAGGCCGCTAGCCAGGCCGAACGCGACCCCCAAGCCGGTCGCATGGAACCCGCGGGGGCTCCCGAGCAACTAGCGATCATGGACAGTACGGATCCAATCGACGCTCCCGCCGCGAAGAAATCGGCCGGGGAAAAAACCGATGGCGTCCCATCCGCCTCCGTCGGCGGATCGGCAAGCAAGACGATGCGCGTCGACCAGGGCAAGCTCGACGACTACATCAATCTCGCCGGCGAACTGGTCATTGCCAGAAACGCGCTCGTCCACGACTTCGGAAAGCTCCGGATCGATGGAGCCCATCACAACCGCTTGAAGGAATCGGTGGAGCGGATCCAACGAATCACCGCCGATATTCAGGCGAATGCCATGACGATGCGGATGGTGCCGGTGATGACCGTGTTTCAGCGGTTTCCGCGCATGATCCGCGATATCGCCAAGGCTCTCGGCAAGCAGATCGAGATCCAGACGTTCGGCGAGGATACGGAACTCGATAAACAGGTGGCGGAAAAACTCGGCGATCCACTCGTGCATCTGATCCGCAACTCGGCCGACCATGGCATCGAGTCGCCGGAAGCACGGCTGGCTGCCGGAAAAAACGCATTGGGTCTTATTACTTTGAAGGCCGGCCGCGAGGGCAGCTCGATCACCATCGATATCATCGACGACGGCCGGGGAATTGATGTTGCGCATTTGAAAGCCAAGGCGGTGGAGAAGGGCGTCCTCCGGCAAGACCAGGCCGATACCATGCCGCGCGAGAAGGCATTGGAGTTGATTTTTGCCGCAGGGCTGAGTACGGCAAAGGTGGTCAGCGACATCTCGGGCAGAGGCGTTGGCATGGATGTCGTCCGAAGCAACATCATGGAGGTGGGCGGCACCGTTTCCGTGCTCTCCGAAGATGGCAAGGGAAGCAGGATTCGACTTCAGTTGCCGTTAACGCTGGCGGTCACGACGGCGGTGCTCGTTTCCTCAGGCGACTGCCTCTACGCCCTACCGATGGAATCGGTGCGCGAGACGGTCAAGGTCTTGCCGCACAGTTTGAAAACGCTCAACGGCCGGCAGGCAATCTCGCTCCGAGGCCAGATCATCCCGCTCGTATCCCTGGCCGAAGTGCTGTCATCAGGTCAGCTCGTTTCCGCCGAGACCGCGAGCGACTCTCGCCACACAGCCACGGACCGATCAGGGCGAGTGCCGATCATCGTGGTGGAAACGGGAACGACAAGCTACGGTATTCGGGTTGATGAACTCAAGGGGCAGCAGGAAATCGTAATCAAGCCGTTGCCCTGCCAGTTCGGCCAGTTGGCGGGACTCGCCGGGGCCACGATCATGGGGGACGGCAGCGTGATGCTCATCCTCGATCCAGCCTCTTTGTACGATTTTGCAATGAACGTGAGTCAAGTAGGTAACCATGATGCTTGAAACCGACGTTCATCAATTAGCGGAATCGCCGCGAGTTACCTTGCATGTGCCGCTGGCGAAGGCCGCCGACCTGATCCATCTGGCCACGGATCTGGTGTACGCGCAGGCGAGTCTCATTCAAACCGCCGGCGACTGTGCCGTCGGTCTACACACCAAACAAGAGGGGTTACTGCCATGACCACCATGACCGCGTTCCACAAAGATTACAAGACCAATCTCTTGCTCGTGGATGACGATCCCAGCATGGTCCGTTTGTTGGCCAAGATCATCGACCGTTCCTTCGGCGACGAGATCGAAATACAATCCTTGACCGACCCGACCAAGGCCCTGGCTATCCTCCAAAAGGACCTCATCGACATCCTCATAACGGACGTGGAAATGCCGGGCGCCGACGGACTTGAACTGCTCCGCTGTGCCAAGCGCAGGAATAGCCTCACCCAAATCCTTTTTATAACGGGCCACTCATCGCTCGACACCTTGAGCGATGCCCTGGAGTTGGGAGCGACGGACTATCTCCTCAAGCCCTTGGACCCTGCCGAACTCATCGAGCTTCTCGGACAGGCAAAAAAGCGAGTCCAACATTGGCGGCAGGTATTGGCAGGCACGTACAGTGCCCGCAGAAATCAAGTCCCGGCTGTCTGCTGAAAAAGGTGTCTTACTGCCATGGATGGGCAAAGCGAGCGGGACAGGTCCGGTATGGACGGAGTCGTAGTTCCCCAAAGTAATGCAGCCCTGCGCGAGGGAACACACGTTGAAATTGTTATCGAATCATCCGGTGTACCGCCCGAGTTGCTTTCGGAGATTGCCATGTGGGACAAAGCCAGCGATGAGTCCTGGGCAATGATCGACCAATGGGAAGATCGACATCGTGTCTCTAGTCGGGTTGGCGAAGTGTCCGAGAACGAGAAACAAGCGATCTTCAATGAAGTGGATAAGCTCATGGGCCGTATCATTTAGAATCTATCTCAGAACCCACCGCGGAGGACGCGGAGGATGAATCCTAATTGAGGGCCTCTGCGATTCTCGCTAAATTCTATCGCGCTAACGGATACTCCAGAATTTCTCGATCCGCACCTTCCATGTGGAGGCTAAACGCTTCGTCCTTCCGCCTTCTCAGCGTTCGTTTGATTCGAGTCAACAAAGCCGCATGATCTCGAAGGATCTGAAACTGGCCGGTTGCAAACGCCTCAACAATTGTTGAAAAATGGTTGACATCGTCGGCCCGGGCTGTTGCGGCGAACTCACGTCCCCACTCGCGCTCCGCCCATTTTATCCACTTTCCAGGGACGAAGTTACGATAGAGGAATTCAAAGTAGTCCACAAGAATATTGCCTGCGATCCCGCCTTCCAGGGCAAAGCGAGGCACCAATTCGCCCTCGACGTGGACATGGGCCAACGGATGCGAAAAGGGATCGCCCAAAGTCTCGTAGTTGAAGTCGAGCCGAAGATACTGAGCGTCCCCATTCAACCCAAGGTAGTAGTCGTCAAGGTCACAAGCGGCGACCACCGTCTGTACGTTGGCATAAATCAGCCGCGTCCGGTCTCTCCAAGACAGCTCCACAAATACAGCGATGTTGTCTTCAATAGCCGTCCTCTTGGGATCGCCGCCACAGAACTGATCGACCATCCGCACGAACCACGGTTGCAGATTTTCGCCCGGGTTCCTCCGCGCGCCCGTTCCATCCAACACTGGCGGAAACGCCGACGTATCCCGACCGTAAGGCCGGACCGCTTACAAGAGGGTGTCTACGCCGATCGAAAACAAACTGCCGTCAGGCATTCTGGTACCCCGCCAAGAACCGGAGGTATCCTTCCAAATCGTCGGGTTCCCGCGTCCCGGCGCAGTAGGACCGCAGAGCATCACGGTTCTCAACGTAGAACAGCTTGGAGCAGCGATCTGGGCCGAGGTTGAGTGGCTTTCGGAAATCCAGCCACATCTGATGCTTTCCGCTTACGGGAGCAAGCGTGATGCAGTCGAAGTTGTTCGCGAACTGCCGTGGATATTCCTGTATGCCATCGGATGTTGCGCAGAATAACTGCTGTACCTTGATCCCCAGCACCTTGTCGAGATCCGCGTGGAGCCATTGGCAGAAGGAATTGTGGTCGGGGAACGTGCGAAATCTCAACCCGGGGAGCTTCGGCACCAAGTCCTCGGTCAGCGACTCCGCGATGAGATCGGCATAAACGACATACCGCTGCGGGCGCATCTCGATGTCCTGGAGCCGCGACAACAACTCATCGAGCGAGGCTACCTTCATGCCCAGACGAGCGCCGATCCACTTCTTCGGGAGGGCATTCTTTTGCTGCATGAACATTTCCACATCATAGCGAGAAACACTCCCTTCGCCGCAGTTGACCGGCCTCCGAAGCCTCCTCTGCCACGCGTCAAAATCGGGGCGAAGATCACCCGGTAGTGGCCAGGGCAGTCCGTAGTAATCCCTCACATACTGGACGGGCACACATGGGCCTTGCCGCAGGAAATCGAATCGTTGTTCTTGCTGTTCGTCCACGGACTCTCATCCCTTCATCCGACGGTTACCATTTAGACTCCGCACAGATACGCTCCGTGCGACAGTAGCGCAACCATTTCGACCATTTTAACAAGGTTCCGCGGTGCGAGCAACACAGTGCTAGATTTTGTTGTGCTAGATTTTGTTGCTAGATTTTGTCGAGGATATGCAAAGTTGAAGGGGGCCGATGAACATGCTCCGTCCCGAAGTATTGAGGTCTGTGCAAACATTGCGGATCTCCGCCTGTTACTCCCTGCCTTCCCGCAGTCTTGCCCTAATTACTTTCAACCGCTCGATCAATTCGCGTTCAAACCCGCGATCGACCGGGCGATAGTATTCTCTTTCAACGCCGAGATAATCTTGCGCGGCGATGCCGCCTTCGGCGTCGTGGGCATACTGGTAGTCTTGCCCTTGACCCAAACGCTTCGCGCCGGCGTAGTGCGAGTCGCGCAAGTGAATTGGCACGGGCAGCAGGCGACCCTCGCTCACATCTTTGCGGGCCTCGCCGATGCCGACCGTTGCGGCGTTCGACTTCGGCGCACAGGCCAGATAGGTCACGGTCTGGGCTAGCGTCAACTGACATTCTGGCAGCCCGACCAGTTCGCAGCCATGTGCGGCGGCCACGGCCAACGTCAGCGCGGCGGGATCGGCATTGCCGACATCTTCGCTGGCGAGGATCACGAGTCGCCGGGCGAGAAAGCGGATATCTTCTCCCCCTTCAAGCATCCGCGCGAGCCAATAGAGGGCTGCATCGGGATCGCTTCCGCGAATACTCTTGATCAGCGCACTGATGGAATTGTAGTGCGAATCGCCATCCCGATCGTACTGTACCGCCTTTCGCTGCACCGATTCCGCGGCAAGCTCGCGAGTAAACTCCACGGGCCGGTCGGGGCTGGAGAGTACGCCGACCTCTAGGGCTGAGAGTGCCCGGCGGGCGTCGCCGTCGCTACTTTCCGCGAGAAATTCCAGGGCGTCCTCGTGCAATCGCACTTGGTATTGCCCCAGGCCACAGCGGGTGTCGGCCGCGGCGCGACGCAGCAGCGACTTGATGTCGTCGTTGGAAAGCGGTTGGAACTGAAATATCCGGCTGCGGCTAACCAAGGCACTATTGACCGTGAAGAAAGGGTTCTCGGTCGTCGCCCCCACGAGGATCACTTCGCCCTCCTCCACCCCCGGCAGAAGCACGTCCTGCTGGGCCTTGTTGAATCGGTGGATCTCATCAACGAACAGCAGCGTCCGTTGGCCGGTGGCTGACAAGCGATCGTGGCCTTCCGTGAGGAACTCGCGAAGCTCCTTCACCCCGCTGACTACGGCACTGATCTGCTGGAAGTGGCTGCGGCTCTCCCTCGCCAGCAGTCGGGCGAGCGTCGTCTTGCCGCTGCCCGGCGGACCGTAAAAGATCACCGAGCCAAGTCGATCGGCCGCCAACAGCCGCCGCAACAGTTTGCCTTCGCCAAGAAAGTGCTGCTGACCGACAATCTCATCAAGCTTCGTCGGCCGCATTCGCGCAGCCAAAGGCTGGGCCGCACGGCGGTTTTCGTCTTCAGAAACAGCAAATAACGACATGATGATGTACAGGAAACGTAAGAGATGAACCACGAAATACACGAAATACACGAAAGAAGGCCAGTCAATCCGACAGAAAAATGGGTGACAGAAAAATGAAATTCACTTTTTCCCCCATTTTCCTGTCGTCATTTTTTTCTAATCTCCTTTTCGTGTGTTTTGTGTATTTCGTGGTTAATCTTGCAGCTTTTCCACTGCTTTGAAATTCACCTGGGCAAACGGATTGGAATCGTCATTCGTCATTCGTCATTCGTCATTCGTCATTCGTCCTTTCCAATCGGTCCACCCTGCGGCAAAAGTTCCCTCAGCGGACACGTCTTGCATAGCGGTTTGCTTTTCTTGCAATGGTGTTTTCCCAGGTTGACCAACAGGGCATGGAACTCGTTGAACATGGGGGCGTCGGCCGGCAGGTGGTCGTGAACATATTCCTGGATCTGGTAATAATCCGACTCCAGATCGATCCATCCGTGGCGGCTGAAAATGCGGTATGTGTAGGCATCGACCACGAAGGTGGGCAGCGAGCCGGCGTAGAGAAGGATCGAATCGGCCGTTTCCGGGCCTACGCCGTGGATGCTCAGCAACTCTTGGCGAAGTGTACTCAGCGGCGTACGAAACATGGCCTCGATCGAGCCGTCATATCGCTCAACTAGGAATTCCAGCAGGCTCCGCAACCGCTTGGCCTTGATGCGATAGTAGCCGGCCGGCCGAATCAGTTCCTCCAACTCCTCTGGGTGTACGTCGTACAAGGCATGGAGATCCAATAAGTCGGCCTCGCGAAGGTTGGAAATCGCCCGTTGGACGTTCTGCCAGTTCGTGTTTTGCACCAAGATGGCACCGACCATCACTTCAAAAGGGGTATCGCCGGGCCACCATTTCTGTGGACCTAAGGCGTCGAGCAACCGCTGGTAGACTTCTTTCAGAACGACACGCATGGTAGACTCTCGGGGAAGTGCAACATTGATTATACGGGAAATGAGCATGAATGAGCAAGCCAAGCCGGCACAAGTTCCGGCCGTAGGAAACGATTATTGGTCGCAGTCGCGTCGGCCGCTGGCCAGCCTGCTTTTCGTCGCGCCGCTGTTGGTGATCTATGAGTTGGGACTGATCTGCCTTGGCCCCAACGCGCCGCGCAACGGGGCCGACGACTGGCTGCGGCAAACGCTCAATCTGCTGGGCTTCAACGCCTATTTTCTCCTCCCGATCCTCACGGTCGGCATCCTGGTGGGCTGGCACTATGTTTTGCGGCAGCCCTGGCGAGTTTCCCGCAAGGTCTTCTACGGCATGACGGGCGAGTGCTTCATCTTGGCCGTGAGCCTCTGGCTTTCTTGGACACTGTACCGATTTCTCTTGCAGGCAGTTGTCCATACGGTCGGCCTGAGTATCGGCAACTTTCTGGGAACGATCATATCTTACCTGGGGGCAGGCATCTACGAAGAATTGCTCTTTCGCCTGATCCTGCTGAACCTGGGGATTGGCCTCTTGGCATGGATGCGGGCAGGCCCCAGGGCCAGCGTGATCGGCGGGATCGTGTTGACGAGCTTGTTGTTTTCGGCCGCCCATTATGTGGGGCCGTGCGGCGACGAGTTTGGCTGGCTGACGTTCTTCTTTCGTTTTCTGGCCGGCGTATTGTTTGCAGTGCTGTTCCGATATCGGGGATTTGGAATCGCCGTCGGCACGCACGCGTTCTACAATGTACTCGTTGGTTTGTCGACGCTGGCGTAGAGACGATTGAGCGAAAACCGCTTCAATCGTCTCTCTTCAAACGCATTCAGCACGGCCTCTTGCGCGTGCGATGGGGAAATGAACAACACCGTTGGCGTAGGGGGGGGGCTTTGCGGCGGCGGACCTATTCTATTAGAATTAGGGGCAGTATCTTCTAAATAGGAGCAGTGCATGAATTACGGCGCGTTTGCAGTACTCGATTATGTGGTGATTGCTATCTACCTGCTGGCCATTACGGCGATCGGCATCCGTGCCGGGTATCGCCGACATGCCTCCAGCGAGCAGTATTTCCTGGCGAGCAAATCGCTCGGCTGGTTCACCGTGGGAGCGGCGGTTTTCGCCTCGAATATCTCCACGATCCACCTTGTCGGCCTGGCGGCCGCCGGTGCCGACCAGGGTTTGGTCGTCGGCAATTTTGAATGGATGGCCTGCTATACGCTGATCCTCCTTGCGCTGGTTTTTGCGCCGTATTATCTGCGGACGCGGATCACAACCTTGCCCGAGTTTTTGGAAAAGCGGTTCGGCTCGCCGGCGCGGACCATCCTTGCGGTCATCAGCATCCTTGCGGCCCTGTTGATTCATATCGGCATCAGCATGTTCACCGCGGCGAAGCTTTTCGAGAGCTTCCTCGGCATTCCGATGCTCTACTCGATCCTGGTAATCTCGCTGCTGACGGTCACTTATACGGCCTTGGGCGGCTTGAAGGCCGTTGTGGTCACGGAGACGATCCAGATTTTCTTACTGCTAGGCAGCGCGATCATGGTCACGGCCCTTTCGATCGCACACCTCCCCGCGCTGGGCATCCACAGCGTGGCAGCCTTTCGCGCGGCGATGAAGCCGGAGCAACTCAATATGGTGCAATCGATCGTCGGCCAGGACGGTCATTTCCGCGACTATTCTTGGCTGGGCATTCTTTTCGGCTACCCGATCCTGGGCATCTGGTATTGGTGTACCGATCAGACCCACGTGCAGCGGGTGCTGGGTGCCAAGAACGAAAAGAATGGCCAAAACGGGGCACTCTTTGCCGGCTTCCTCAAGCTGTTGCCGGTCTTCCTCATGGTCTTTCCGGGCACTATCGGCTACATCATGTTCCAGCGCGGCGAAGTGCATCTTACCAACGCGGCGGGTAGGACCGACTTCAACTTGCTGCTGGCCCAGATGATTCAACAACTCGTGCCGACAGGGCTGAAGGGACTGGTGGCGGCGGGCATGGTGGCGGCCTTGATGAGTTGCATGGCGGCTGCGCTGAATAGCTGTGCCACGCTGATTTCCGTCGATATTGTCAAGCGGATGCGACCCCGCATGGCCGACACCCGCGTGGTGACGATCGGTCGCTGGACGACCGGCGTAATCATGGTCTTGGCCATGGCCTGGTCAACGCAAGGCGGGCAGTTCGGCACGATCTTCGAGGCAATCAATAAAATTCCCATGACGTTCGCCCCGGCGGTAACGACCGTTTTCCTCTTCGGCCTGCTCTGGAAACGGGGCGATCTTCGGGCTGCGCTGGCCACCTTCGGCGTCGGCTGCACGGTGGGCATTATCTATTTCATCGTCGATCTGCCCAGCATCAGCCGGCTGCTGCTGGGTTATTTCCAGCCGCAGCGAGTCGAGGAACTCGCTAAATACTTGGCTGCCGACCCGAACCACAATTTTCAAGGGCTGGTCACGGACCCCCACTTTGGGCTAGGCATTCCCTTCATGCTTTTCGGGGCGATGCTTTGGGGAGTCTGTATCGCGGTTTATGTCGGCACGAGCCTGATGACCTCGCCTCCGCCGCGCCAGAAGGTTGACGGCGTTTGCTGGGACCATCCCCTGGCATTTCTTCGCGGCCGAATCACCGGCTGGAGCGATCCCCGCATGGTCGCCCTGATGCTGGCCACCGTGGTGACGGGGTTGTATGCGATCAATCGGTTGTATTGCTATTAGGACCGTCGCAGAAATAACTGTCGTGTTTTGCCCACTCGCCGAGCGTGGGCAGACGGCACACGGAGTGTGCCTGCTACTTTTTTTGTCTGCGCCGGTCCTTAGGCGTTGGCTAGGCGTCGATGGAAAACCCGCCGACATCTTGCGTGTTGAAATCGTCCGACGCGAAAAAATGGGGTGCGGCGGGCAGCGATCCGGCGGCGCGCTCGGGATGACTCTCGGTGGTTATTTTTTCGCACACCTGCCGCCAGGTCTCGCGCTCTAGCTCCAGGAGGCGGATGGCGTCGGCAAGGCTTTTTTCGTTGTGGTGATGGCCCGCCTCGATCAGGCTGCGGAGGATGAATTCATAGACCGCACTCACCCTCTCTCCCAGCTCGCCCGCCGTCGTGCGATCGATGCCTGCGAGCAATTCGCCCATCACATTCTGGGCGTGGACGATTGACCCAATGGCCCAATCATCCTGTTTTTCTTGCCACTGCTGGCGGCCCCGTTCGGCCGATCGCAGGGCCGCTTCGATCAGCATTAATTGGAGTCTCTGCGGCGTGGCCGTTCGGACATCCGTGTTCAAATAATTTTCGCGCGCGGTGGAAAACATTCGTTACCCCTCCTTGGTTATCAATCTATCATCGGCAATTGGTGGGATTAGCATCAAACTGGCTCTTCCGGTTTTTGGTGTAGAAGTAGGGAGGGAGAGTAGGATGGACTTCCAAGTCCGTCCTGAACAGCAGGAGTGGAAACGGACGGACTTGGAAGTCCATCCTACGGGGGCGTGCCGTGCCCCGTTGAACTCGTGCCCATTCATTCCCTACGCCAACGGCGTTGTGTCCCCTAGCCCAGGGTAGCCGCTGCGCGGCAACCCTGGGCTAGGGGACAGAATCCCTCGGGATACGGAGATCCCGAATTGGACAATGATTCCAAAATCCTTAAGGACCGGCGTAGAAATAACTGTCGTATTTTGCCCACTCGCCGAGCTGGGGCAGACGGCACACGGAGTGTGTCTGCTACTTTTCTTGCGACAGTTATTTCTGCGCCGGTCCTTAAGTTGGTTCGTATGGGGGCTCGCTGCGCTCTCCCCACCCTACAATTATTCGCGATCCGCACCCAGAACCGGAAGAGCCATCAACCCGAGGTTGTCACGCCGGTATAGGGCGTGAGCCCGACGAGTGAATTGATCACGCTCTGGCTGTTCTTCAACTTGCCGATCGCGATGTCCATGTTATAGAAGGAAGTGTACAAACGATTTTGCTCGACCGTGAGCCGCGCGTTGATCGAGTCGATTCGCAGCTTGTTGTCGTCGATTTGCTGCTGAAGCGCGTCGAGCCTCGACGACATGAGCGAATTGGTTTGGCCGCCAAACTGCTCGAGCAGGGTGTTGAACTGGGCCGAAACACCCGTGTCCGTGGTGGTGAAAAACTGCTTGACCGCGGCCGGATCGGCGGCGTACTTGTTTTCGAGCGTGGTCTGATTGAAAGCCAGCGTGCCGTCGGTATTCA
Organism: Planctomycetota bacterium; assembly: GCA_037147235.1. Taxonomy (GTDB): domain Bacteria; phylum Planctomycetota; class Planctomycetia; order Pirellulales; family Thermoguttaceae; genus JANXQG01. Next base: position 19,587 of record JBAWVO010000014.1, read on the forward strand.
GGGTGATGCCGACTTCGCCCAGGGATTGAATCGAGCCGTTGCCGTAGAATCCGCTGCTGAGCAGGCTGGACAATTGCGTGTCGAGTTGCAGAGCGGTTGAGTCGCCCGTCAGCGTGGCACGGGTGTCCGTTGTGGCGTCATAGGCGGTATCGGTCGTCAGTTCGGCGCGGAATTTATTGTAATTATCCACGAAGGTTTGGACGTTGGCCACGACATTGGTATTGCTCAACGAGACATTGACCGTCACCGGCTGGCCGGTCGCACTCTTGATTTCCAACGTAACGCCGGAAAGGACATTCTGGAACTGGTTTGTCGCCGACGCGATCAGAACGCTGGCGGCCGGACTCGACGCATTGCTTAGCGCAAGGAGCGCATTCTGCCCATGGGCGGTTTCCTGGACCGACAGGCTCATGTTCGAGGTGTCGATCAGCATGTTGCCGACCTTCCCCGGCCGGGTACTCGTGAGGGAAAGGCGATAGGGATTGCTGGAACCGTCGTTGAGGATGCTGGCCGTGAGTCCGCCACGGAGAGCGTTGATCTTGGTCTGCAACGTAGTCAGCGTGTCGGTAGCACTGATTTGGATAGTCTGCGTCGTCGAGCCGTCGATCACCTGGCTGCCGCTGACGGTTGTCGCACTATTCAGGAGGTGCAAGTCGTGGGCCGTCGTCGAACTCCCTTCCGAAATGCTGAGCGTGCCCGTCCCGTGGGCCGTGTCCTGGATGGAAATGCCGTCGCCGGTGGCATTGAGTTCGGCATGCGCGCCGCTCGTGGATCGGTTGATTGCGTCGATCACGTCGCCCACATTTTGGATGCTCTGATTGCTCAGATTGACCGTCGACCGCGCGCCGGACGAATCCGTGATCGTGAAGGTTCCGTGGGTAACGCCTGCTCCGCCATTGAGACCCGCCAATAGCGTATTGCGGGAAACGACGCGGAGATGCATATCGCCGCTGTTGAGAATGGCCGTGGTGCTCGTCTTGTTGGTGCCAAACAGCTTGTCGGCCGTATCATTGCCGCTGACATTGGCCGCGGTTAGTGTGCCGGTCACCCCGGAGGTATCGACCAGTTGGATGCCATTGCCGGCCGAGTTGATCTGAGCGGTGATCTTGACCTGCGACGCGCCTTGCTGGCCGTTGTGGCTCGCGATCTGGCTGTTGATCTTGTTGGCAACGTCTTGCAAGGTCACGGAGCCGGTCAGATCGACGGTGAGGCCATTCCCGTTGTGGCCCGTCAGTTGCACCGATCCCAGGGTTCCGATCCCTTGACCGCCGTTCAAGCTGGAGAGCAAGACGGTCTTCAGGCCGCCCTGAAGGGCCCGCCCGGTGACGGTGTCGCCCGCGACGGTGACGCCGGTGGTCGTCGCATCGAGGCCCAAATCACGCAAGGCACCGGAATCGCCAACGGCCGAGAGGGTGAGCGGGCTGCCGCCGCCGACCGTATCCTTGACAACCAAATGGTTGCCGTCCGGTCCGATCGATGCCTGAAGTTTTCCGCCGGACTGCGTGTTGATGGCACCGATGACCTCGCCCAGGGTCGTCATCTTCGTGACGGTCGTCAAGCCCAGCGACGACGTGGTCATCGTCGAGAGCCGGATCTGGCCTGTGGTTGTGCCATCGGCGAGAGTGTATTGGATATCGGAAAGGGTGGTGCCGGTCCGATCGACGCCTGCGCCATCGTTCAGCGCGTCCAGGCTCATGCCGGAGTAGAGTTGCAGCACGTTCTGGCCCGCGCCTGTGCTTGCGTCGAGGGTTGTCAGACCGAGCGACGCGGCGGTGCTGCTACTGCCCACCTCCTGGACCTTGAGCGTCGTGACGCTCTGCCCTGTATTGTCGATCAGCCGGAAATGGCCATCATCGGCGACCGCCGTGACATTGATCGAGCCGGCGCTGTTGATCGCCTGAAGCACATCGTCCACCGTCTGGGCATTCGAGAGATCAACCTGGGCGGATGCCCCGCTTTTATCGGTAATGCGGATAACGCCGCGGCTGAATCCCTGCCCACCGTTAAGCGATTCGAGTTGCGCGCTCCGGTTAACGCCGTCACCAAATCGAAACGCAAGCGTCCCTGCGCCAAGCGCGGTGGACGCGCTGGTGGAACCGGAACTGAGGAGCTGCTGGCTCTGAGCCATGCGCAACGGGGTGTATTGGTAGGTTCCCACGGTGGGGGTGCCCGTTACCGTGGCCGTCAGTGCGCTCGAATCACTCGACGCGGCGTCCGTACTGGCGTAGAGATCCGTTTTGCCCACGTTCTTGGCCATGTACTGGAAACTGAGCAAGAGGGCATTGAGTTTGGAAACCGCCGTCTGTTGTTTCGTCAGTTCGGTATTCTTTGCGGTGAGCGCATCGCGGGGCTTGGCCGAAATCGCCATCAGTTTAGTGATGGTTCCAGTGATATCGATTCCGGTATTCAACCCCGTGTTGGAAGAAATTTGTCCCATCGTCAAGCACCTAGAGAAGTCCCTGGGAGTCGATAGCCCCCCTTGAGATCAATCGGCAGTCAGGGCCTTGGGAGTTTAATCTGTAGCAGTGAGCGAAGATGTAATGGCTTGTCTAGTTGAAGTCTACGTCGCAATTTGAGGGTTCCGGTTCGGCGCGGGTCTCCTGACCCCGTCGAAAGGTCCGACCGAAGGTCTCCCGGTAAATTGGAGACCTTCGGTCGGCGGCGTGGCGAGGTCAGAGACCGGCCACAACGAGGGTAACAACGAGTGGGCAACCCCGGGCTAGGGGACAGAATCCCTCTTTGGGATACGGAGATCTCATCCGACGAAGGACGCAGGTACTAAAGTCCATCGGGCGACCGTACTTAGCAGCACTTGCAGGTCGATTGGTTTGCTGGCGAAATCATCGCAGCCGGCGTCAAGGCACTTCTGGCGGTCCTCGGCCATGGTGTGGGCGGTCAGGGCGAGGATCGGGCCGGTGTACCCCTGTTCGCGGAGCTGCCGCGTGGCCTCATAGCCGTCCATGACGGGCATCTGCATGTCCATCAGGATCACGTCGAACGGTGTACCCTGTGCGACTGCGGCCATGGCTTCGTCGTAGGCAATCTGCCCGTTCTCCGCGAGCGTCACCTCGGCACCGGCCTTCTTGAGTACGAAGGCGATAAATCGTTGATTGTCCGGCCCATCTTCGGCCAGGAGAACCCGGCCGAAAAGTTTGATCTCGCCTTGGGTTGCCACGGTCGGTGTCGGCGGGCGAACGCGCAGGAACTCTTGGGCGTTCTGGATCATGGGAATCCCTTTCAGCGGCCCGGGATCGATCGTCACGCTGAAGGTACTCCCCTTGCCTGGGGTGGAATGGACTTCAATCTTGCCGCCCATGGCCTCGGTCAGCCGCTTACTGATGCAAAGCCCCAGCCCCGTGCCGCCGAACTTCCGCGTGGACGAACTGTCCACCTGACTGAAGGCTTGAAAGAGCTTGCCAATTTGCTCTTCGCTCATGCCAATGCCCGTGTCGGTGACGTCAAAGCGAAGAACAGCTTGGGGTGCAGGCGTCTCGCCTGCCCTTGCAGCTTGTGGTGCAGGCGTCTCGCCTGCCCTTGCAGCCGAGACGGCCGCACCCCAAGTTGTCAGGCGGGCAGCGATGCGGACTTCGCCTTGGTCGGTGAACTTGATGGCGTTGCCCACCAGGTTGACGAGTACCTGACGGAGTCGCAATGGGTCGGTGACTATAGTCTCGGGCAAGGGGCCAGCCATGTCGATATCGAGTTTTAAGTGCTTGGCGGTAGCGCGGACGCGCATCAGCGAGACAACGTCGGCCAGCAACTCGCAAGGCGAACAGCGAATCGGCTCGATCTGCATCTTCCCGGCCTCCACCTTCGACAAGTCGAGGATGTCGTTGATCAATCCTAGTAGGTGCTTGCCGTTGCGATGGATGGTTTCAAACGCTTGGCGGCGATGCGCAGGTGCTTTCTCAAGTCCTTCCTCGTTGAGCAGCAACTCTGCATAGCCGAGAATGGCCGTCATCGGCGTGCGGATTTCATGGCTCATGTTGGCCAGGAAATCGCTCTTGGCACGGGTAGCCAATTCAAGCCGTTGGTTGGTCTCCTTGAGTTCCGCGTGAGCCTGCCTGCGCTCGGTGATGTCGCTCATCATGGTCCTGCACACCCGCACACCGGCGGCGTCCTGTGCGGCGGTCGCTTCAATCTGTACCCAAAATGCCGTTCCGTCGTTTTTCACCATTCGCACTTCGCACATCTGCCGTTCGCCCGTTGCAAAGAGCTTTTTACGAAACGGGTAGTAGATACCCTGGTCTTCGGGGAGGATGAAGCCGGACAATTGCCGCCTGACCAACTTGTCTCTTGTCAAACCCAGCAGGGCGGCGGCGGTGAGATTGGCCTCGGTGATCAGCCCTTGCTCGTTGAGGGTGCAATAGCCCACCGGGGCCAGGTTGTAGAGGTCAAAATAGCGTGCCTTCACGGCCTCCAGTTCCTCCTGCGCCTGGAGCAGTTCTTCGTTCTGCATCTCCAATTCGATCTGATGCACTCGCAGTTCGTGGAGCGCGAGTTGCGTTTCTTCGGGCGAGAGTACCGCGAGGTTATCCTGGATATTTTCTGCCTTTTGCTCGGCCTGCTGTCGCAGTACGTCATTTTTCGCCATCATGCTACCTCAATTTCGATTCACCCCAAAAGAACATAAGGAGCGCAAAAGAGATTCCTTTGCGTTCCTTGTACTCTTTTGCGGTGAATTATCTATTCTTTATTACACAAAAGAGTAGGATATAAATTGCGAGAAAGGGCAATATTTGTGAGATTTGCAGACGGATTTGGAAACCCATCCCAAGGGGCGTTGCGTAAAATCCTTACAACTTGAATAACCCGCGCACCCGCAGACGCTTCTTCACGAACTCTTTGAACTTCTGGTGAAAAGGAGTCTCACAAACTCTCTCGAATAAGTCGTCGCAACGCCCTTGATCATAACTTTACCAACTGCTGTCACTGCTAGCTCGACGTAGGGTGGGTGAAGCATCGAATGGTGCGTTACGCGAACGGATCTGGAACAGCGGTAAGTGCTTTCAGCGTCTCGACTTCGTGCGCAACCCACCATTTCCCGGCCGGTTCGCTCCACGCACCCTACGGCCTGCCGTCACTGCCAGCAGTTGGCAAGGTTATGACCAAGGCCGCATTGGAACAAGCCGCAGAGGTTGATGGGGAGGGGGAGGGCGTTGCCGCAATGCTTAGCAAATGGCAGGGGCGGTTTGCCGGCCGTACATTGGCCAGCAGTGTCGATTTGATTCGCGAGGACCGCAGTCGATGAATGCTTGCGTGCTCGATGCCAGCGTCGTGGATCGGCGCGCTGAAGTAACGCCGCAAGTAGTTTTCGTTCCGAACTGCCGATTACGGCCATTCATGGATTGTCCTTACCCACATCTTTTGGCCGGCCAAGCGTCTTCATGGCCATTTATGGTCATTCCCGGCGCAGCCGGTATTCGGCCCGTGCTTTAGCACGGGTTTTGGGATGACCATGATCGCCCCCCCCGCGTCCCGACCGCCTACGGCGGTCGGGACGCGGGGGGAATGGGAGGTTTTGGTCGTGTAACCCGTGCTAAAGCACGGGCCTATTACCACCTTCGGCGGAAAAGAGGCATGAATGCCCCTCCCATGATCGACCACCTCCAGACAATACGTTTACGGAATTCTGTTCTACATGAGGCCTGATTGCGAACCGTGCGAGATCGCGTGTATAATTCTGGGTAGCAGGCACACTCCGTGTGCCGTCCGCCATGCGCCGAAAGCCGCAGTCTGTTACCGACCGATTACCGAGGCCATTGGCCTCGGGTGGGTGGCACACGGAGTGTGCCTGCTACTTCATACAAGAGTCCCCAAACGATCACGGAACCCTCATTATGGCTGCCAATCCCTGGAACCCTTACCGCGAGTCACTGGTCCAAGAATCGGAGACCATCTGGCCGGAGGAGTTGAAACTCGTGAATCCAATCGATCGGCCGCGAATGGAGACTCAGTTGCACGCCGACCCGGCCAAGGCCGAAAAGCTTGAATACATCCGTCTCTATACGGGTTTCTGCCGCCGCATCACCGTTACCGCTACCGACGTCGCGCGGTTGACCGGAACGTGAAGAACGGAAAAATAGCACAAGGAATCTCCATGCCTTCCGCGTTACAGAGCGTTCGCGTCAACCTGGCCGAGCGCAGCTACGATATTGAAATCGGTGCCGGCAATTTGGTCGACGCCGGTCGCTTTCTTAAGGATCGCGGCAAGGTTTCCCATGCCATCCTCTTCACCGACGAGAACGTACAGGAGCCTCATGCGACCAAAGTGGCCGAAAGTCTCGTCGGCGAGTCGATCGAGGTGGCTATCGTGGCCATCGTCCCCGGCGAAAAGAGCAAGGCCGTGGAAGTTGCCGCCGGCCTATGGGAAGGCATGTTGGAACTCGGTGCCAATCGCCAGACCGTCGTCGTGGCCGTTGGTGGCGGCGTGGTCGGCGATCTGGCCGGCTTCATCGCCGCGACCTTCGCCCGGGGGCTCCGTTTCCTGCAAATCCCCACGAGCCTGCTGGCCCAGGTCGATAGCTCGGTGGGGGGCAAGGTGGGCATTAACCTGCCGCAGGCCAAGAACATGGTCGGCGCGTTCCTGCAACCGTTGGGGGTACTCATCGATACGGCCTCGCTCGAAACGCTGCCCAAACGAGAGTTCACTTCGGGACTTGCCGAGATGCTCAAGTACGGCGTGATTCTTGACGCGGAATTCTTTGCCGATCTGGAAGCCAACGCGGCTAAACTGGTTGATCGAGATCCCGAGACGCTCATCCGCGCGATTGCTCGCAGTTGCCGGCTCAAGGCCGATGTGGTCGAGAAGGACGAGCGCGAGGAGACCGGTCTGCGGGCCGTCCTAAACTATGGCCACACCTTCGCCCATGCCTTTGAGACCCTGGCCGGCTACGGCGAACTGCTGCACGGCGAGGCGGTGAGCATCGGCATGGTGTGTGCCGCCCGATTGGCCCAGCGGCTAGGTCGGGTCGATGCGCCCTTTGTCGCCCGGCAGATGGCCCTGACTGAAACTCTTGGCCTGCCCACCAAGATACCAAAACTCGATCGCGCGAAGATCCTTGCAACCATGATGCACGACAAGAAGGTCGAGCATGGCAAGCTGCGGTTTATTCTGCCCACGCGCATGGGCCATGTCGAGCTGGTTGGCGGTATTGAGCCTAGCGATGTGAAGGCGGCGATTGACGAGGGGGGATAAGTAAAATGCATGGCTGACCGTCCGGCGACGGTGCTCGCTGGTGAGATTCGAGCCATGCGGCGGCCTCGGCCAACGAAAGCCGAGCGGCGCAAAGACGGGTAATCGTGGAATTGGCAGCAACCAGTGCTACGGCGTACTTCCTGGGGGGGGACATGATGCAGAACTCCGGTATTCACGGAGCCCCCGGTCCAGCCGGGGCCTGGCGGGCAACCGCCCGAGCCACTAACCAAGATATAGTATACATAAGATCACTATTACTGCAAGTGGTAGTCTTGCTCCCAAATAAACGGAATTTATTCCGTTGCCTCGTCTTTAGCGAACTGGACCGACCACTCGATATCCCCACCGGTTGCGGTTTTGATCAGCACTCGGATGAGGTCTTTTTCCTGGCTGAGCGCGACCGTGGCAGGACCTGAATTGGCTTGTGTTCGCGTGACATGCCACCTTGTACTCTCTGCCCCCAGTGCAATACGGATTTCATGGGGATCGCCGGCCACGACTTTGCTCTGCCCACTTAGCGTTTTGGTTGACGCATCCCACTTCTCTTCCGGCAGATCGACCATCCCTTGCGTCACGTGGCGAGAGGTGCTGATGACTTGTGGATGGTCGGATTCCGGCCGTACAGCGAGGATCATGCACGAAGTCGGCGGCAAAGTGACCTTGAGCCGGCCTTCGACCGGCGGCAAGAGCCGATTGCCCCAGAAATCAAAAGCGACATAACGCTTGGATTCCGGCAGCCCAACGCGATCCAGCGCATAGTCGGCATTCCAAGGCTTGTTGTCCCAATTGAATAGCCCAATCACGTCGCGGCGTATGCCCCCACGATTGTCGGTCACCAGCCAAATCCGCGGAATCTCCTCTTCCAGCAGATCGACCGGCCGAGCCTGCCGGCCGTGGGCGGGCATTACACGCTTTAGTACTTCCAATCGCTCGGGCTTGAGCTTCGTGAAATCATCGCTCACCATGAACAACTGGCCCGTGATGGCCACCCACGAAGCATTGGCCCGGGCCTGGTCAAGCGAGAGGCTGGGGCGGACATAGACCACGTCGGGATCGTTGTACCAGACGCGGCCGTTGAGGTGATAGTGTCGCGAGGCGATTAGCGGGCCGGTGAGGACCGAATTCCAATCGTCGCCGCCGTTGTCGGGGCCTACTCGCATGGCATCGACAAGGCCAAACGCCCCGCCATAGCTCCGCATGTTCTGCGCGGCGCAACAGCCGAGCAGAAAGACGTCTTTGCCGGCCGCCTCGCGAACCAGTTCTAAACCGCTGCGATATGCCTCGATATTTGTCTTGTTCGGATCGTGCAGCACGGCGTCGCCGAGATGGTCGTCCTTATAACCGAGGTTCACATATTGCGGCGAAACGACCGCGCCGGTCGAGAGACCGTCCATCTTGAAGAAGCGATAGCCCCAGTCGTGCGACATCTGGACCACGTAATCGTGCAGGTATTTTCTCGCGTCTGGGTTGGTCATGTCCATGCAGGTTCCACCCCAGGACGTATCGAACGGCTTGCCGCCGACCCGTTTGGCGAACCAGTCCTGATGATCCTTGAACCAGGGGTCATTCCACGTGCCGGCGAAGGGCATGAACCAGATACCCGGCGTGAGGCCGTGCCCGCGGATCATGTCGGCCGTCTTCTTCATGCCGGCCGGATAAGGGCCGTTGGCTTGAACGCGGGTAAAATTTTTCTTGGGGCCGTTTTTGGAGACTCCGTCTTGCCAGCCATCGTCGATCTGCATGAAGTTGAAGCCGAAAGGGGCCAGTTCCTTGGCCGCGATTTCCGTCTGTTTGACCATCGCCGTTTCGTTCGATGAGCCGGCATGATACCAGGTACAGTAGCCGCAGGGCTGGGGGGGAAGCTTGATCTTATGGCGTCTGGCGACCTCATCGGCCCAGGCTTCCAGGCCCAGACGGACATCGTCGAAGTAACCGATGGCGAAGGTTTCCAACTCGACCATCTCGCCCGGTTTGACGGTTAGTCGGCCATGTTCGAGTTGGGCCTTGATTTGAAGTTGCTTCTCTTTTGCTTCGGCGAAGACCACGCCACTGCCGCGTTGGGTGGTAAGAAATCCGGCAACAATGCCGTTACGGCTCTTCGGTTCGGCCGCAGCCAGCCACATATAACTGCCGATTTGCCTGCCCGGCTTGGAAAGCCCGCCCGTGCCCAATATCTTGAGTTGGTCGACTGCGTGACCGAAATCAACCTTTGCTTGGAAGAGAGGGGTTCTATTGACAACCAAGGATTCCTTGCCCGTGTTCACAACGTATGTCTGTAGGAAGGCCCAAGGAAGATCCTTGGGTAGTGTGATCGAGTCTTGCTGCCCGTCCTTATGCTGAATCAGAATTATCTGATCGATCTGTGCAATCTTAGTGGACGAGAGAGAAACTCCTGATAGGTCTTCCTTGCCAATCCTCCCATCGCTTAAAATGGTCTTGCCGTTAGCGAGAATCGTGATTCGCCCCGTTGCTCGATCCGCACGGACCTCAAGGAATGAATTGCGAATAATCACCGGGCCATCCTCGGCCGCGAGAATCCCACCGGAAGATGCCGCCAGCACCATCAACGCAAAAACTGGAACTAGAATAATCTTCAAGCGTTATCTCCTTTAACAGAAAAATGTAGCCTCGGTATTTGTGGCGAGTGGTCATCGCGGCAAAACGCCTTCAAGCGTTTTCGGATGTCCGTTGCACGGCCGACAACATTATATACTAAAATAGGTCACTCCCAAGCCCCCACCTCAAGGAACCCTTGTCATGCCTGATTGCCTTGCACCCCCGCCGCGTGATTCACGAACCAAGATCGTGGCCACCGTGGGACCGGCCTGCGATAGCGAGGACAAGCTGGCGGAACTCATTACCGCCGGCGTGGACGTATTTCGTCTGAACATGGCGCATGCCGACCACTGTCAGCAAGACATCCGCCTGGCCATGATTCGCCGGGCCGCCGCCCGAGTCGGCCGCACGGTTGCCGTGCTGGTCGATCTGGCTGGCCCGAAGATGCGATTGGGCACGCTCCCCGCCGGGCAACTGCTCTGTCAGCGAGGCGATCGAGTTCGCTTTGTCCGTGGGGAAGCGGCCGACGCCTCGGCAACCAACGCCTCAGCGACCGCTGCGCAGGCGTCCAATGGGGTTGCCGTTCCCACAACGGCAACAACGCCCGACCTGACGACAACCTATGAACCTTTGATCGACGAGTTAAGCCCAGGGGACCGCGTCATGCTGGCCGACGGCACGGTTAGCCTCGTGGTGGAGCAGGTCGATAAGGATTCGGCCGTCTGTCGCGTCATTCAATCGGGTCTGATTCGCAGCCGCCAGGGCGTGAACCTGCCCGGCGTGAAACTCAGCGTGGCCGCCATGAGCGACCTCGATCGCGAGAATGCCGTCTGGGCGGCGAAGAACGACATTGACTTTGTAGGGCTGAGCTTCGTCCGCCGCGCGGAAGATGTGCGGGAACTGAAGGCATTGTTGATGGCCTCGACCAACGATCCAACCTCCGGTGGTCCGCAGGTCATCGCCAAGATCGAAAAGCCGGAGGCCCTCGACGCCTTGACGGCGATCGTTGCCGCAGCAGACGGCGTAATGGTTGCTCGCGGCGACCTGGGCGTGGAGACCGACATTGCCCAGGTGGCGGTGGTCCAAAAGCGGATCATCGCCGAGTGCCACCGCCAGCGCAAGCCGGTGATCATCGCCACGCAGATGCTGGACAGCATGCAGCACTCGCGGATTCCTACGCGGGCGGAAGTGGCCGACGTCTCCAACGCAATTCTCGACGGAGCCGATGCCTGCATGCTCTCGGGCGAAACGGCCGTGGGCGAGTATCCACGCGAAACCGTCGAGATGATGAACCGCATCGCCCTGGCGGCGGAACCGTTGTGCAGCCATCGGGCCGAGGAGGCGAACTCTTTCTGCGGCAGCCGAGAAAGCAATAAAACGGGTTGTTCAACGGCAGCAAATAGTCTGAATCCCATAACCGAAGCGGTCGTTTGCCAGGCGGGCCTATTGGCCGAGAGGCTTGATGCACGGCTAATCATCGTCGCTTCAGCCAGCGGTGCAACGGCCCTGAGCCTAGCCAAGAACCGTTTCCGCGTGCCCACGGTGGGGGTAAGCGATTCGGCGGCCACCTTGCGGCAGATGTGCCTCTATTGGGGCGTCATTCCCCTGGCCAGTGCTCCGGTCAACGACAGCCGGACCCTGGTCGCGTTCGTCCGTGATTGGGGCAAGCAGAACTGCCTGCTCTCCTCCGGCGACCGCATTGTACTCATTGCCGGCACGGGCACCAGCGTGTCGAAGCACAATATGATCGTGGTCAATGAGGTGGAGTAGATTCATTCTGCCAATAGATCCCTCTTGCCGAGGGGGATTGGTGCGAGACGTTTTGCGGATGACTTTTATGTGGTAGAATGAACGCATGGCTACCGTCTATATCGATAGATTCGTTGATCCCGTCGTCGCGGAAATCCATGCGAGTCGCGCTGCGATGCTCAAAGCGGCAGGGGGCGACATCGACGTATTGATGCAGCAGGTCGCTGATCGCCAGCAGCTTTCAAACCGTCGAATTATCCGAGAGTCCCTCCGGAATCGCAAAGAAGCAGGGGTGGACCGGAGCCGGCCTCTTGCGTTTCAATGAGAATGGCCCCGCTGTCGCAAAGCCGGTCATTCGCTCGATCTGTGCGGTCGTCGGTTATTCATGCCCTGAAATCTGTACACCTCTTGAACTTCTGTCCGAGGAGACTAATCATGTACCGCGATGAGGTCATTGAGGAAGTTTGGCGAATCCGCGACGAGTACGTCGCGCAGCACCACCACAGCCTGGACGAAATCGTCGCCGACCTCCGCCGTCGGCAGGCCGAACATCCTGAAAGGATCGTCGATCGACGATGCCAACCGCCAACGGAAACTATCCGACAAGAAATTGAAAAAGAACATCTATGTGGTTACTAGCAGAAGTAGGTGGCGGCGTGATATTTGCGGGCACATTCTGCCTGCTCATCGCGCTCGTTATGGGTGCTTTCGTCAACGCAGTCGTACTTCGTCTAGCCTGTTGGATTTACAATATGCAGGTTGGCGGATGGTACACGCCCAGGTCGGTGTCCTTACCAAGTTGGGGAAAGGCAACGCTGATCTGTCTTGTATCTAGCGTGGTTCAATTCGCAATTGGGTTGATGTGGCAAGTCGTGTGGACCACGGAACAACTAAGCCCAATAACAGCGAACTTAATTTCGACACCGCTCACGTTCGTCTTGGGAGTGCTGATGCTTTATTCCATGTTGCCGACAACTTTTCTCCGTGCCTTGGCCCTCTCGCTAATCCAGTATGTTATCCTGGCCACGATCGGCATGATTATGTTCATTGGGTTCGGTGGTTTGGAACTGCCGTCACATTAACAACGCTGTCGCAAAGCCGGTCATTCGCTCGATCTGTGCGGTCGTCGGTTATTCATGCCCTGAAATCTGTACACCTCTTGAACTTCTGTCCGAGGAGACTAATCATGTACCGCGATGAGGTCATTGAGGAAGTTTGGCGAATCCGCGACGAGTACGTCGCGCAGCACCACCACAGCCTGGACGAAATCGTCGCCGACCTCCGCCGTCGGCAGGCCGAACATCCTGAAAGGATCGTCGATCGACGATGCCAACCGCCAACGGAAACTATCCGACAAGAAATTGAAAAAGAACATCTATGTGGTTACTAGCAGAAGTAGGTGGCGGCGTGATATTTGCGGGCACATTCTGCCTGCTCATCGCGCTCGTTATGGGTGCTTTCGTCAACGCAGTCGTACTTCGTCTAGCCTGTTGGATTTACAATATGCAGGTTGGCGGATGGTACACGCCCAGGTCGGTGTCCTTACCAAGTTGGGGAAAGGCAACGCTGATCTGTCTTGTATCTAGCGTGGTTCAATTCGCAATTGGGTTGATGTGGCAAGTCGTGTGGACCACGGAACAACTAAGCCCAATAACAGCGAACTTAATTTCGACACCGCTCACGTTCGTCTTGGGAGTGCTGATGCTTTATTCCATGTTGCCGACAACTTTTCTCCGTGCCTTGGCCCTCTCGCTAATCCAGTATGTTATCCTGGCCACGATCGGCATGATTATGTTCATTGGGTTCGGTGGTTTGGAACTGCCGTCACATTAACAACGCTGTCGCAAAGCCGGTCATTCGCTCGATCTGTGCGGTCGTCGGTTCCGCTGTTCGGCGGACGCCATCACGTCTGGATGTGCGATTTCACCTCGGCCACGAATCGCCGGGCCTGTTCGAGCATGGTTGCGATTTGCTCGGCGGTAAATGTGGCCACATCGGTGTAGTCCGCATCGCAGCGATTTTCAAAACCCCTTTGAAGAGAAGCACCGAACTCGGGAGAAACTCGGCCGGTCTTGACGTACTCGCGTTGAAACCACGAGATCACCGCTCGGTGTTTGTGAAAGTCACAGTTGCTGTGAATCGCCAACGCGGAAGCCGCATAAAACATCGCGTAATAGCACCGATTGACTGCACTAAGACTCGAACCATGATCGGCCAACATCGCGGCATCGGCGAGAACGGAATCCGCCTTGGCCATTCGGATCGTTACCAGTTCCTGTCGCTGGTCGTCGGAGAGAGTCATACGATGATTCCGTCCGCCGTAACGTGCTGCACGTAAGGAGTGAATGAGAGTGGAGGAGTGCGCAGTTGCTCCTCGGAGTAGAAGTGCAGATCAAACAGCACGTCCTGATCCATTTGGATGTCTAACTGCCGGTAAAGGATTTCGTCCCTCCGTTGACAGCCCAGTTGCCGCTTCGTTACACAAAGCACGTCATAGTCGGAATCCGCATCCGCCCCGCCCTCGACGCGTGAGCCGTAATGATACAACCGCACGAAATCGTCGCCCAGTACCGACTGGAGCATCTCGCGCAGTTCAACCACGCACCGATGAGGCACCCGCTTGGATTTCCTGGTGTCAACTACTTCCATGATTACAAACTCGATGCAAAAGGATGAGGACGTAGCACACTAATCCGCCGGGAGTTCCTCGTGCTCATCTTGGCATGCCCTAAGTCTACCACATCACGACCTATCGTGCCAATGCTAGCTGTGGCCCCGTTCCGACCTCGTCGCTATCGATGCGGTTGTCCGGGGGCATTTAGCTGCGCCAAATAGCCGTTGGCTGTGGCGGCAGCAGTGGTTCCGGGCCACCGTTGGACTAACGCGGTGAGTTTGGCGACGGCATCTGCTTTGTGCCTGGCTTTGTAAAGATTCACTGCCTCATTCAGAGCATCGGTGGCCAAATGCTCTTGATCGCGCGGCATCGGTGGCGGCACGGAAGAAGCAGGGAGCACCGCGGCGCGTGGCGGCGTGTCTGTCCATCCCTCGCTCACACGATCACTGCTGGCCCCATCCGCCATCAAGCGCGTTTTGACCGTAGCCTGGTGAAGAACTGGCGAGCTGCCTTTTGAAGTCGCCAAGCTTCGGATAATGGCTATTGCCTGGGAAGCCCTCGCCGCATCGATGGGCACGCCTTCAATGACATTGGGCCGAAATTGTAGCATGATCTCAGGACCAGCATTCGACGATACCTGAATCAGGATCGTTTTCGAGAGGAAATATACGATCGCAAGCACCACGGCGGTAAGAAGGCTAATCGCAAGCACGATTGCGTAGCCGCTCCCGAAAGCACCCACAATTCCAAGGACTAAGATAACTGCGGCCGCAATGAGGAAGCCCACGGGCTTGGTAACCCCCGCAGTTACGGAGGCGATTTGTGAAAGGGGAATGAATGTGGTCACGACGCCAAAAAGGCTCCCAGAGCGACAGGATACGTCCGAAGCTGTGACCTCAAAAGTTGTTTGAGGATCGAGTTGCATAAGCAGAAGGAGAAATGCCGTAATCCCCTGCCGACGGCCAACAATTTCAATGAGCGGCGTTTCTGGATGCGGCGGAGTGGTCCGCATTTCAAACCGCCGAAGCACTAGCGTGTGTACCGCACGACCTGTGCGTGCCAACCTCGTGAGAATCGGCACGATCAACAAGCCGCCGATAATAAACAGTGTGGTCAGATCCGTAGGTGCTAAAAAGGCGAGAAACATCATTGGCTCCTGTTCTTCGTTAAACAAGGAAATCTTTGTTCACCATCCGATTGTATCAGAATGCTGAGCCAATGCCAAGAGAATTGCAAAGCTATCCGAAAACTCCCATTTCCCTCTTCGGGATACCGATATCCCATCTTGTAGAACCGAATGCGTTATCAACTCACCTTCCTGAACTCCGACCGATAGACCGGCTCGTTGGTGAGCCGCATTCGCCGCTCGAAATGCGTGCGATAGGCCAGGTCGTGCTCGGCGGGCGTTTCCGGCACGGCGATTGGCCCGGAGAGCCGCGTGTGGGCGGCCAAGAGTTCGAGCGTAGTCTGAAAATATTCTTCAACGTCGGTCCAGAAGTGCAACGCGCCGCCCGGTAGGAGCGTTCGCTCAATGTGCTGCATGAAGGTTTCGTTCATCACGCGACGTTTGCGATGCCGCTTCTTCCACCAGGGATCGGGGAAGTAGACGTGTACCGCGGTCAGCGAGCTGTCGGGGACCAATTCGGCAAAGATCCGCATGCCGTCCCCCGACACGACCCGGCCGTTGGGCAGCCCGGCTTTGGCGAGTCCCGCGGCGGCGAAATGGGCATACTTAGACACGATCTCAATGCCCAGGAAATCGACGTCCGGCTGCGAACTGGCCGCGTTGCGTAAGAACAGCCCCTTGCCGGAGCCGACCTCGATCTCCAGCGGCGCGATGCGGCCGAAGATTGCCTCGGTATTCCATGGCCTGGGAAGCTGTTCGAACTCCAGCAGATGCTTTGAGAGATCGAGTGAAGAATCAATTTTACGGAGTGCGCGTCGGCCCACGGTATTCAGTCCGCGAGGGGGCCGTCTGCTTGTCCGGTGGTCAACTGATGGACCGGCAAGGGAACCCCCTTGATGAGGCCTTCGCAAACGAGGTTTTGATCGACAAACGACTGGAACTCGCAAGTGATAATCGTCCGCCTCACCTTGAGCAAGTGGGTCACGACCACGAAGCGATCACCAGGCCGCACGAGGCCGCGGAAGCGAATGTCTTCCATGCCGCCAAAGCCCATCATGCCGATAATCAGATTATTCTTCACCGCGTGGTAGCTCGACAACTGGGCGGCCGCTTCGCACATAATCACGCCCGGCATTAGCGGCATGCCCGGCATGTGACCGCGAGCCCAGAATTCGTCCTGCTTGAGATCCTTGTAACCGACACAGATGTTGCGGACGGGATCCTCGAAGACGATTGCCGTCAACTGCTCCATCTCGAAGCGCTGCGGATTATGGCGGCGGATCTCATCAATGCTACTGACCACATGATTGAGGTCGTATTCACAAAAGTCGATAATCAGCGGTTTTTTAGGCACGGCCGGCTCCTTATCAGGTCTTTACCCGCTGCCGCTTGGCCTTGCGCGCCTTGCTATTGGAAGGTCGTTTGCCATGATTGGCTTTTTTGGTGACGCGGTGCGGTTTTGCCATAACTAATTACCTTTACTCACTTTACTGCAAAATATTGCATGCGAAAAACCCTCGGCCCACACTTAGTGCGAGGGGAAGAACCCACCATTCTACCCTTAGGTGCCGTTGCTGGGAAGGCCTACTGGAAGGACATTTCTATTGGTTGACAACACCTAATCGAGAACAGCCTACTCGAAAACCCGACTTGTGGCTCTTCCTTTTCCAAATCGTGTGACGATCTCGTCCCCGGGCTTGAGTTCCGTCGCGTCGCGCACGATCCGGCCATCGCGGACCCGTTGCGTCAAGCTGTAACCTCGCGACAGCACACCCAGCGGACTGAGCGATTCCAGTCGGCCGGCTTGCTGCTCTAGTTGGCTACGGGCAAGAATCAACCGCTGCCGCAGAGCACGATTGGCCCGGGCGTCGAGATCGTCGAGCTGCAGGGCCAGATTTTCGATCCGCTGAAGTGGCCGACGAAAGGCGTAATGCGAGGCGACGGCGTCTAATCGCGACTTGGCCGCAGCAAGCCGCCAACGCAGGGCCGAGGAAAGCCGCTTCTCGGTCTGGCGAAAGCGAGCCAAAAGATCCTCGGTTGCCGGTGCGACCAGTTCGGCCGCCTCGCTGGGCGTTAGGGCGCGGACATCGGCCACAAGGTCGGCCAAAGTCACATCGATCTCATGGCCGATGGCCGAAATCACAGGGATCCGCGAGGCATGAATCGCCCGGACCACGGGTTCTTCGTTGAAGGCCCAGAGGTCTTCCAGGCTGCCGCCGCCGCGGGTGACGACCAGGCAATCGATCGCCAGCGGCAGGCGGTTGGCCGTGGCGATGGCCGCAGCGATCTCGGCGGCGGCACCTTCGCCCTGGACGCGTGTGGGCACGACGATCACATCGGCTCCTCGCCATCGCCGGCCGAGAACTTGCAGGAAATCGTGGATCGCCGCACCGGTTGGGCTGGTTACCACGGCAATCCGCCGCACAAACGGCGGCAGGGGCCGCTTCCGCTGCGGATCAAAGAGGCCTTCCTGAGCCAGCTTCTCGCGAAGCTGCCGCAGGGCCAACTCCAAGGCCCCGATCCCCTTCGGCTCGATGCTTTCAAGGATCAACTGGTAGGTACCCCGCGGGGCATAGATATCAATCCGCCCGCGGCATACCACTTCCAAACCGTCATGGAGATCGAATCGCACGCGCGTGGCCATGTTTCGCCACATGACACAGTGGATCTGGGCCTGATCGTCCTTGAGCGTCAGGTAACAGTGGCCTGACTGCGGCCGAGCGAGGTTCGAGATTTCGCCCGTGACCCAGACGCTGCCGAAGGAAACTTCCAGCAGGTCTTTGATCTGGGCAGTCAGTTGCCAGACCGAAAGCACCCTCGGCTTGGCCGGTTTCTGCGGGAGTGAATCGTCGGGGAGTTCGGAAAAGAGGTCGTAGGAGGTCACGGTATAGGTCCATTCTTTGCCACCTCAATCCGGCCCAGCGCATGCCGTGGCACCAACGGCTTGGCGGTATGTCTTAGCGTCAATTGGCCCGGCTTGCGGCTGTCGGCTTCAGCCCACTGCTCGGCCTCATCGCAAAGTCGATTCAGCACACGCTCGATCTTCAAACGGAAATGCTCCATCCCTTCGCGATCCAGATCGGGCGGGACGTGTAATTCCGGCGAGAGGATACATCGAGCTCGGCTGAATGGTCGAGGGATGGCAAACCGGTCCCAACTCCCTGCCCGCCACGGCCGGTTGTGCCCCACGCCGATGGCCACCAGCGGAATTCCCAGTTTCGAGGCCAGGAAGATTGGCCCAGGAGCCATTTGCCGCCTCGGTCCGCGAGGGCCATCGGGTGTGATTGCCAGGTGCATGTTCCGGCTTTTGTCCAACATTTGCCGCAAGGCCGCCACGCCGCCACGAGTTGTCGAGCCGCGTACAAATTCAAACCCCATGTGGTAGGCGATATACGACAAAACCTCGGCATCGCGGTGCCGGCTCAGAAGCATCGCCAGGTTGCAGTGCCCCCCCATCGCAAGCGGAAGGAGGATGTACTCGTGCCAAAAAACATAAATCTTCTGACCGTGGCACCGTGGCGAGGCAGGATTGGCAGCCGGATCGTAGAATGCAATACGATAGTCAAGCGTATCCATCCATGCGCGGACGGCCGTGGAGCCAGCCAGAGCCGCGAGTTTGTGCAGGATGGGATGGTCAAATTTCATGGGAGTTGCCAGTTGTCCGTTGTCCGTGAACGGTGGGGAATACGCATGGATGTCTAGTCGAGCCACTCAGCCGCTCACGTTGCTCCGAACAATCTTCCTGACAACTGACAACTGACAACTTCTTCCCACTACTCTCCCCACTCACCGCTAAACACTTCCACCGCCGGGCCTGTCAGGTGTACGTGCCCGTCTTCGGCCCAATGCAATTCGAGGTCGCCGCCGGGCAGGTGGGCGAGAATCTTCCGCTCGGTACGGCCGCTCAACACGCCGGCCACGCAAACGGCACAAGCCCCGGTGCCGCAGGCGAGGGTTTCGCCGGAACCCCGCTCCCATACCCGCATGCGGATCTCCGTACGCGACAGCACCTGGACGAATTCGGCGTTCACGCGGCGAGGAAAATGGGGATCGGTCTCGACCTTCGGCCCAATGCCCAGTACCCAGTCGTCGCTGAGCTTATCGACGAACGTGATGCAATGAGGGTTGCCCATCGAAACACAGGTGACGCACAGTGTTCGAGCAGAACCGTCCAAATCAGCAATACTCAGATCGGCATTGACCACGGGACTGCCTGGCAGCGTGGTAGGAATCCGTGCCGCCTCAAGGATCGGCTCGCCCATATCGACGCGCACGCGCTGCGCCCGCCCGTCGGCGACTTCCAGGTTGAGGGTGAGGATGCCGCGGCCCGTCTCGATCCGCAGGGTTTCTTTGCGGCAGATGCCATGATCGTAGACGTACTTGGCCACACATCGGATGCCGTTGCCGCACATCTCCGACTCGGAGCCGTCGGCATTGAACATCCGCATCCGGGCGTCGGCCTGCTGGCTGGGACAGATCAAGATCAGTCCATCGCTGCCGATGCCGAAGTGCCGGTCGGAAATTTTCCTAGCCAGTTCGTCGGGCTGTTCGGGAATTGGTTCGGTGAAGCAATCGACATACACATAGTCGTTGCCCGCGCCTTGCATTTTGGTGAAGTGCATCGTGATATTTTAGACTGCGGAAGGACTTGCGGCAACGGGAGTCTAGGTTACCCGCTCAAATCGAGTAGGTTGCCGCTCTGGCCGGTAGGGTCTTGGCCCTGGGGGTGAAGCGGCTCTTCGTGGCCGGCATCCTGCTCGCCATGCCGCTGGGGAAACTCCCACAAACGCCGGCCGTCGGCGTCCCGTTCGGAGGTCTGGTGGTTGTCGCCGTCCGCTTGTCCAATGCCGGCGGCCATCTCGGCCTTTTGCGCGCTATGCGTGCGAAGCTCCCTCGCGCTATTTTCCTGCTGGGCACGGTCGATTTCGGAACCCCGGGTCTGCGCCAGGGAAGTGCCCGCCACGCTGCCGGCGATGCCGGAAAGGAATCCTATGCTCATCGGTTCTCCTGCAAATTCTTCAAGGCCTGATTCACGCCGGGAAAGGCTTCCTTGCGGATGTCGGGATCCCGCAAGTTGCCGCCGACGCGAATCTGCATGATTTGTTGACTTGCTCCCGTAAAAAAGTTATGAAGCACGGGCACGCCGGAGTCGGCACGGCCGACGGTTGCCGCCAACACCATCTGCGTGTCTCCCTGAAAGTTCATCTCGCCCTTGCCCGACAGGTTGATGGCGTCGCCATGAAAGTCTAGCTTGTCAAAATAGACATGGTCGCCCTCGATGTGGAAATCGATGTCGCTTTCGGTGAATGCGTTGGGGTCGGGTGCATGGATGCTGAGAATCTTGAGCATGGAAATCATCACCGGCAGCTCGTAGATGTTGGCATTGCGGAGTTGCAAGCGGCCTTGGCCGCCCATGGCGGCGCGGTTGTGGCCGAATCCATGGAGTTCCGCGCTGCCGCTGATCCGTCCGCGCAGATTGCGGTTGTTACCGGCCAGTTCGCGGGCGCACGTGGCGAGATCGGCGGAGTCGAGGGTTGCTCGAAGACTATAGCGCGGCTGCGAAGCGATCGAGGCCCAGCCGTCGCCGTAGATGGTGCCACCAAAGATTTTGGCAGTCACGGATCGCAGTGCGGCCTGCGGCTGGCCACGCGGCAGGAGGCGGTTGTCGCGACGTGCGACCCACGAGCCAAACATCGCCTCCTGGTCATCGATCCAGAACGGCCCGAGTACTTGCGTGAACTGGCGGTCTCGGCAGGTCATGGAATCGAGGGCCAACTCGCCACGCATCTGGAACTTGGTTCCATCGGATAAGCCGGTAAGATTGACGTTGCCGTAAATGTTTTCCAGCCGCACACCACAATCGACGCCCACCTGGTTCAGTCCCACTTTCAGGTTCCATTGCGAAGTCATCGGCTCGGCCGGATTCGCGCCCCGCGCCAGAAGGATGCTCCCTTGCAGGCTCATGGGGCCCGTGGCGTTCAGTTCCCCCAAGCCCTTCTTGAGTTGTGGCGGCAGGGCCTGCATGAACTGCCGGTCCACCCGCAGGCGATCGACCGAAAGGCGATCGAGACGAAGCTGCCAGCCGCCATCGGGCTGGAAACTGCCTATTCCATTGCATGCCATCTTCACGGGGCCATGCCACGCGCTAAACCGATCGAAGGTCACTCGCCCGCTGCCATAGGTGAAAACACCTTGCACATTCTCGACGCGGCAAGGGAAGTACAAAGGCTCCAGCGAACAGGTCTCGCTCCGCGGTTCGGCGCGAACCGTAAGGTCGAGCAGATTGAGTTGGTCGATGTAGCGGATGTTGGCCGTGAGGTCGATGATTCCACGCGGTTGAAGCAGAGCCCAAACTTGCCGCATCCCCGGTTGCAAGGCGTCGCGGAGTTCGCCCTCCAGCGGCACATTGGCCGCGCACAGCCGCAGCACCAGCTCGTTCCCCTGGGGTGTATGCGTGAGCGTGCCGTCGCCGGTCACGCGGCTCGTGCCGTTGGTGCCTTCCAGATTACGGATCCACCAGTTGCCATCAATCATCTCCATTTCACCCCGGACATTCGAGATGGCATAGGGAAAGCGATTATAGCGAAGCCAACAGCGTCCGGCGCGAAGCTGTAGATGCTGATGGATCGGCCCCTCGGCGATTTCGCGGACTAGCTCGTACTCGAAGCCAATGGTTCCTTTCAGCTCCATCGAACGGGCCAGCGACTGGGGGTGTGGCGGCAGAGCCTTGAGCAGTTTCTCGTCGATGGGTAACTCATCGCTCTTGACCCGTAGCCAGCCCGTTGGTCCGTTCGTCGGATTGAGGATTTCGCCCACGATGTGGACTAACTGGTTCTCGCTGAACGTCGAGAGGTTCATTTGCAGGCGGTCGTCTTTCAGTTCCAGCAAGCCGTTGCCGTGTTCCAGGCGGTAGGGAAACTTGTGGTGGGCAAACGAGACGTTTTTGCACTCGACCCGCACCTGCGGTTGCCAGGCGAGACCGTCGAAACGGAGCTTGATTTTGGCATCGACCAGGCCCTCCGGCCGGAGCTTCTGCCACTCCTCCTGGAGCTTGCCGGGCAAAATCGCCAGAAGCTGCTCGTCCAGCGGTAACTGGTTGATCTCGGCCTCAACCGCTAGGGTACTCGATGGATTCAGGCTGCCACTGCATGTCAACGACAGGGTGGCCTGATTGCTGCGGGCCTTGAGTTCCTGGATGGCAAAGCCCTGGTTATCGACATGGACCGTGGCGCGGATCTCGGTCAACGGATGGGGCAGTCGTGGGTGGTCGATGCGACCGCGGGCCAACTGGCCGGTAATATCGAATTTCCACCGTTCCGGCGACGCCGGATCATAGCTGACCTTGAAAAGGGCCTCGGTTTGACCTCGCAACGTGCCTAGCACCGAAAGATTGTGTCCAAAAGCATCCGGCAGTACGTTGCGCATCTCAGGAGAAATCTCCACGCCTTCGATCTTACCGGCGAGGTTCAGTTCAGGCCGGTCAAAATCGGCTTCACCATCGAAAATCACCTGGCGGAAATAGTCGCCGGTGGCCGTGCCCTGGATTCGCTCGCGGCGCGTGGTTTCCGCTTGGCCGTCCGCGCGCGCGATGGGTGAGAGCGTGAGGTTGACGTCGCGGAGGGTCAGGGTGCAAGCCGTCGCCTTCGTGGGATCGAAAATCTCGATCGTGCCATTCTCGAAGCGGACCTCCGGCGACGCATTGCTGAGTCTCGGCAGCGGCAACAAGCGGGCTGCGCTCCAGGTGCCGTCCGGACGACGAGTCATCCGTAGCGTCGGCCGACGAACAATCACCTGAGTGGGCTTGAGTTGGCCGCTGCACAAATCGGACAGATCGGTTGGACAACCCAGGAAGCATTCGTCATAACTCAAAAGCTCGGCACCCGGTCCTTCCGCCTCGGGATCGATGATCGACAGCCCGCGGAGGGTAATCCCTTCGCCCTTCATCAGCACGGCCGAGCGGAGCTTGACCACCAAGCCCGGGTATTGCTTGGCAAGCAGTCCCTCCACATGGCGGCGAATATCTTCATCCATGCGATGATAGAAATAGGGCACCAGAAGCGCGGCCCCGATCACGCAGGCGATCAGGCCCCACTTGAACCAGAACCAACAGAAGTTGATCAGGCGCTTGGGGAGAATAGCAGCAATTCCATTTGCTTTTATACAACATATCGGGACAAAATAAGGTGGGTATGATACTCGGGCAAAGGCGGGAAGGTCAAGGAGGAAATCAGGAGAACTGCTAAAGGAGGGGGCTTTTCGGTGCGGACGAACGAAATTTACCGGAGATCCCGGCCAGAAAACAGGGTTCTGATCAACAAAATCATTCTTTTGCGCTCCCCCTGTCGTGGCCGGTCTCCCGACCGAGCCACGCCGCCGACCGAAGGTCTCCAATTATCGGGAGACCTTCGGTCGGGCGTTTCGGCGGGGTCAGGAGACCCGCGCCGAACCTG
>JBAWVO010000015.1:0-42868 GCA_037147235.1 Planctomycetota bacterium
GCGGGCGTCTCGCCTGCCTGGTTCAACCACAACATCTTGGGCAGGCGGGACGCCTGCACCACAATCATCCGCAAACCCGGCGGTGAGCGGATCTTGCTTAACGACAACCGTCTCCCATTTCTCGCACCAACTCCAGCAATTGCTGATGCAAATCTTGGTTTGCCGAGGCGAGAAAACGACCCGTCCCAAGATCGACAGGCCCGCCTTCCGGTGATGTGACGATCCCTCCTGCCTCCTGGACCAACAGCACCCCGGCGGCAATATCCCAAATCTTGGTCGAAAATCCCCATAACACGCCGTAACGTCCTGCGGCGACATCGCACAAATTGAGTGATGCCGAGCCGGTACGGCGAATGCCCTGGCAACGAAACAGAACCTTATTGAACATCACCAAGTCAGGGGAGTCGTGCTGAAGCCGTGCCGGAAAACAGGATCCGGCAATCACTTCGGATAGCCGGTTCGAGCTGCTGGTGCGGATCGGCCGGCCGTTGAGAAAGGTGCCCCGGCCGACTGCGGCAGTAAAGCACTCATTCAGCGATGGATCAAAAACTGCCCCGACAAGCACTTTGCCACGATGCTCCAGGGCGAGCGAAACGGCATAATGGGGGATTCCGTGTACGAAATTGGTTGTTCCGTCCAGCGGGTCGACGATCCAGCGGTAGTCGGTCTTGCTGGGGGTGTCACCGGCAAGTTGATCTTCCTCGCTGAGTACGGAATGGTGAGGGAATGTCTGCAAAACGGTCGTTTTGACGACTTCCTGGGCGGCAAAATCAGCCTCGGTGACAAAGTCGGCCGGCCCCTTGTGCTGGACGCTGGTTTTGCCAATCCAGTCTTGGATGGTCGCCCCCGCCGACCGAACAGCCTTCTCACAGATCTCAAGATGTGCTTGGAGTTCGCTCATGAAAATGATTATAACAAATAATTCGTTCAGCGAGGGGCTCCCGACACCGCGTGGCTCGGTCAGGAGACCGGCCACAACAGGTCTTGCGGGAATTCTGCTACAATCATACTTTTTTGACACTTCCGGTTTTAGATGCAGAAGTAGGGTGGGGAGAGTGAAACGAGCCCCACCAAGAGTGGACCGCAACGGAATTGGTGGGGCTCGCTGCGCTCTCCCCTCCCTACAATTATTCGCGTTCCGCACCTAGAACCGGAAGAGCCTACTTTTTCTTACCTCTTTCCTCTCATTTGCTATGAATTCTAAGTGCTGGCTTTTGGACGGCCATGTTGCTCGGTTGAGTCTGCCGGGGTTATCGCTTGCCTTCGATGCCGATCATCCCGTCAAGGGAATCGCGAAGATTACGGTTCTCGATCGGCCTTGGTCCAAGGGCCGCCTGATGGGCATCGCCGGTTCGGTCCAATTCGCCGCTGCCACAACACTCACGGATTGGCACGTCCGCGGTGATGATTTGATCGCGGTCTATGAAATGGGCCAGCCCGATGCGGCCCGGGTTGATCTGCTGTGGCATGTGGCCCACCCCGCCGCAGAGGATCCGTGGATTGTCCGCGTCGAACTGCTGGTGTCCGTGTGTACCGACCGACTCGACTGGCGACCCGATGTTTGCCTCGAAAGCGTTCTTCCCGAGGTGACCGTGGTCGAGAAGTTTGATTTGCTTGGAAACCTCTTTGCCGCCCAGGGTTGGTCGCTCGCGGTGATGGTTCATCCGGCCGATCTAGGCCATCGTGCGTTGACCGCAGAGGCCGAGACATCCGCCACCTACCATTTACGCCACCCGTTGTTTCAAACCGAATGTTTGGAAAAGGGTGTGATTCTTCGCGCCCGGGCGAGGGCTTGGTTCTTGCCCTGCGACGTCGAGAGGGTGGCGGTATCCGCATGTTTTACCGAGTTCATTGCGGCCGATCCGCCGCTGAGCAGTAGAATTGAATCATGAACGACATTTTCATCACCGAAAACTTCCTTTTGCAAAACGACCGCGCCGTCGAGCTATATCACCAGTTCGCCCGTGATCTGCCGATTATCGACTACCATTGCCACCTGCCGCCGCGGCAGATTGCCGAGGACCACCGCTTCGCCAACCTGACGCAGATTTGGCTCAACGGCGATCATTACAAATGGCGGGCGATGCGCACCGCCGGCGTGGCGGAACGCTATTGTACCGGCGACGCCGCGGACTGGGAAAAGTTCGCGAAGTGGGCCGAGGTGGTGCCCAAAACGCTCCGCAATCCGCTCTATCACTGGACTCATTTGGAACTCAAACGCCCGCTGGGGATCAGCGACCGCTTGCTCAATCCCCAGACGGCGGGTGGCATCTGGGAGGAGTGCAACGCGATGCTTGCCCGAGACGACATGTCGTGCCGCGGCATCCTGCAGCAGATGAAGGTCTTGTTGGTTTGCACGACCGACGATCCGGTCGATTCGCTGGAATATCACGCGGCGATCGCGGCCGACCCGACGTTCAATATCCGCGTGCTGCCGACCTTCCGGCCCGACCGTGCCCTAACAATCGACGCGCCGGAGACCTTTAATCACTACGTTGACCGTTTGGCGGAGGTGAGCCAAGTCGATATCGGCGACGTTTTCCCCTGCTTCCTCGACGCCTTGCGGAAGCGGCACGATTTCTTCCATCAGGCTGGCTGTCGGCTTTCCGACCATGGGCTGGAGACCCTCGATGCAGTCGAGGGCACGGCACTGGAAGCGACCGGCATTTTCGCCCGGGTCCGTCGCGGCAATCGGCCCTCGCCGGAGGAGATTGCCCGCTTCCGCTCGGCGATGCTCCATGAAATGGCGATATGGGACCACGAGCGCGGCTGGGTACAGCAGTTCCACCTTGGTGCGATGCGCGACAACAACCATCGGATGTTCCATCAAGTTGGCGCCGATGCAGGTTTTGATTCG
Source organism: Planctomycetota bacterium (assembly GCA_037147235.1). GTDB lineage: Bacteria > Planctomycetota > Planctomycetia > Pirellulales > Thermoguttaceae > JANXQG01. The sequence continues at coordinate 2,858 of JBAWVO010000015.1, forward strand.
ATTGCCGACGGTACTTACGCCCGAGGTCTATCGCAGTTTCTCGATCGGCTCGACTGCACAAACCGGTTGGCCAAAACGATCCTGTACAACCTCAATCCGACACACAATGAAGTTCTCGGCACGATGGTCGGCAATTTTCAGGATGGCAGCGTGCCCGGCAAGATGCAGTTCGGCAGCAGTTGGTGGTTCCTTGACCAGAAGGACGGCATGGAGAGGCAGATCAACTGCCTCTCAAATCTTGGGCTGTTAAGTTGTTTTGTTGGAATGTTGACCGACAGCCGGTCGTTCCTGTCTTACACGCGGCATGAGTATTTCCGCCGCATCCTCTGCAATCTATTGGGCACCGAGATGCACCAGGGCCTCTTGCCGGACGATGTGGAGCTGGTCGGCGCGATGGTCCGCGACTTATGCCACGACAATGCGGTGCGTTATTTTGGATTTGACCTGCCCCTTACGAGGTCGGACGCGGATTGATCCAAGCAGCTTGTAATGCCGCGAGAGTGCGCAATGCCGGTTTCGCTTGACCTTGGGGAGTGAGCAAGCCGCCATGGGGAAACTCGTGCGGTTGGCTGTCTTCAAACTGATTCCAGACCACCGCCTGGATCCCCGGTTTGGCAAGAATCAGCGGCACCAAGCGAGCCACCCAGGCTTGCTGCGCAGCGAGACTCCACGAACCTGCGGGCAAGTCGATCTTCTGCCTGGCCCTGGGGTCGGTGCCGTCGGCACTAGGCAAGCTCAAACCGACCGCCAGCGGCAGGCCCAGAAGGCTCCAGTCGTCCAGAAACCGGTTGACGTCAATTTCGCTCCGCAAAAGCGTGCCTCCGGTAAAGCAACCTAAGTTCATTTCCAGAAAAATTGCCTTGAAATCCAAGCGGGCGCGAATGAGCGCGTCGGCAAAATGGATAGGCGAGAGATCGACTGCACGACGCCCCTGGTACTCGCCCCAGGGCTGATCGATGCCGATCATCAGCGGATGGTCGGGATCGAGTTGCTTGACGCGGCAAATAATCCCGGCCACCAGTCGCAGTTTTTCCTCCTCCGAAAAACCAAGGACTTGTGAAGTGTTCACGCGAGCCGCACAGTGCCAGAGATCGACCTTTCCACGATAGCGATTCACGACGGCATCCACGAATTGGCCGGCCGAGGATAGTAAGGTATCGAATTCGTCGTCCCAGAGATAAATCCAATCGGGCAACCCCCGGGCGTCGGGCTGCAAGAGCGGTCCCATGCAAATTCGCAAACCGTGCCCGCGGCACCACTGGATCTGCCGATCACAAGCCGACCAGTCGAAGCTGCCTTCCGTGGCCTCCACATCGCGCCAATAAACAGGCACCATCGCCATGTTGAAGGCCGCGAGGAAGGACTGGGCCGTTGCATCGTCCATTTCCGAGCTGCTGAGCGTGCAACCCAGCAGCGATGGCAGCCGGCCCGTCGCCCGGCGGCGAACGGCGATCAATTGTTCGGAATATGCTACGGCCAGAAGTTGCGAACCTTCCAAGGCAATTCGTAGAATTTCCTGGGCGGCAACTCCATCACCACGGCCCTGCTGGACCACGGCCCAACTAAATTTTAACAAGGCATCTTTCAGCAGGCGGAGTACCGCTTCTGGAACCGTCAGGCCGATCAACTGCCACTCGTAAAGCTGGGTGCGAAGCACATTGATCGTGCCACGGGCAAGTTCCAGAGGAAGATGGTACGGCTCCCAGCGCTCGGCCAGCGTGCCCGTCGAAAGGGCCAACAGGCCATGACCTTCCACGTACCAGGGAACCGTTACCGAGCCGGAATCCGAGACGTCTCGCTCCAGCACCAGTTCACCCTCATCGGTCTCGGCGCGCACGACCCACGGCGCGCGATCCATGCCCGACATATAGGCGAACTGCAACACTTCTTCCGTGATGCATTGAGGCGGTGAGACAATAAATCGCATCTGCCCCGTCAGAATAGGATCCTCGAACTGACCAGAAACCTTGGAAAGTGTACCTCAGTATCGGCTTTCGTTCAAGGTAGACAGACGGAATGACTGACGGAATGACAAACGGAATGAATTCCGTTCTACGTAGACACCTCCTAGTCAATTTGGGCGTTCAAGGGTATATTTCAAGTGTAACTCCATCCTTTCCGATCCCCAAATCCCGTTAAGCCCCATGCCATCCCCTGTCGTTCTGCAAACTTCGCTTCCTGGACTTTCCGTGCGACGCGGCAAGGTCCGTGACGTTTATGATCTTGGCCAGCAACTGCTCCTCGTGAGCACCGACCGCCTCAGCGCGTTTGACTGGGTTCTTCCGACCGGCATCCCCGACAAAGGCCGCGTGCTGACGCAGATCGCGGCATTCTGGTTCGAGCGATTGGGCGAACCAAATCACCTAATCACAACCGACATCCGGCAGATGGATCTCCCGGCCGGTATCGACCTTCCAACGCTGGAAGGCCGAACAACGCTCTGCCGAAAGACCCAAGTGGTGCCGATCGAGTGCGTGGTACGGGGGTATCTATCAGGCTCGGGCTGGGCCGAGTATCGCAAGAGCGGCACCGTCTGCGGCATTTGCCTCCCGGCGGGCCTGACCGAAAGCTCCCGACTGCCGGAACCCATTTTCACGCCGTCCACCAAGGCGGAATCGGGCCACGACGAGAACATCACGTTCGAGGTTATGGCCGAGGCCATCGGTCGCGAGTTGAGTGAGGAGCTGCGACGACGAAGCATCGACATCTTTCAACGCGGTGCGGCATACGCCCTGGAACGCGGAATTATTATTGCCGATACCAAGTTTGAATTTGGCCAGGTCGACGGCCGGATCCTGCTGATCGATGAGGTTCTCACTCCCGACAGCTCTCGGTTCTGGCCGGCCGATCAATACGCCCCCGGCCGCGGACAGCCTTCGTTCGACAAGCAATTCGTCCGCGACTGGCTGACCGCCAGCGGTTGGGACAAAAACAGCCCCCCCCCTGCCCTGCCCGACGATGTCGTAGCAAAAACAAGGGCGAAGTACATTGAGGCCTACGAACAATTGACCGGGCGGAAATTTGCTTGATCCGTCAAACTCTTCTCGCCTGCACCACGCGTGGCAGCCGAGCGAGATCCTTAACCGTCGGCCCCGGCTGTAATCCAGGCGAGGCGGCCAACAACGCCTGCACCGCACTGTGGATCATGGGGCTGATCTCGATCAATAAGTGGCCACCCGGCCGCAGCCGCTCAGTCGCTTGCAAAATCAATCGTTCGATCACTTCCGTCCCCTTCGGTCCGGCCAGGAGGGCCTCGCGAGGCTCAAAGTCCTTTACATCCCGAGGCAACTTCTCGTATTCGGCCGTACTGATGTAAGGCGGATTGCTCACGATAAAGTCGAACTTCGGCTCGGCCTCAACCCCCGTGAGCAGGTCGCACTCGATCCGTTGAACGCGCTCGGCCACACCATGCTGCCGAGCGTTTTCCGCGGCTATCTCCAGTGCAACTTTGCTCGTATCGGTAGCCACGAACAGGGCTGCCGGGAGACGCTTGGCCAGCGTCACCGCAAGGATGCCGCTACCCGTGCCGACATCAGCGATCCGCAGCGGGCTGGAATCGGTACGCTGCTTGGCCAGATCGAGAAGCGCGACGACGATCAATTCGGTCTCCGGCCGCGGAATGAGCACGCCAGGACCAACTTTGAAACTGAGCGAATAGAATTCTCGTCGCCCGACAAGATAGGCCACGGGCGTTCCCTCCGCTCTCCGGCGAACCAACTCGCGGAAGGCGGCTCGCTTCTCCTCGTGCGGCACGTCTTCAAAGGTTGTGTAGAGTTGGATCCGCTGGCAGCTCAACGCTTCAGCCAACAGGATTTCAGCGTCCAACCGCGGCGAGTCGGCCCCGCGACTCTTCAGATAGTCGGCGGTCCATTGCAATAATCGGCCGACAGTCCAAGGGGCAACGGTGGACATGGGAAGGAGTTAGGAGTTAGGAGTTAGGAGTTAGGACATTCAGTTCGGCGTGGGTCTCCCGACCCCGCCGAAAACATCCGACCGAAGGTCTCTCAAAGGGGCGTGGTCGGGAGGCCGCGCCCCAACTGACGGGGCGTGGTCGGGAGGCCGCGCTCCAACTGAGTACTGACAACTGACAACTGACAACTTCCCACGGCCTCCCACCTCACTCAATATTTCCAAACGCATTGCGCTGGGCTTGGCGGTCGCACTCGATCAGGGCATCGACGACAGGCCCAAGGTTGCCGACAATCACGTTTTCGAGATTGAAGTTTTGGTTAATGCGATGGTCCGTGAGCCGGTTCTGAGGAAAATTGTACGTGCGAATCCGTTCGTTGCGATCGCCCGAACCAATCTTCTCGCGGCGTTCGGTCGATCGCTTCTTCATTTCTTCTTCGCGTTTCATCTCGTACAGCCGACTCTTGAGAACGCGAATGGCCTTCGATAGGTTCTTATGCTGGCTCTTTTCGTCCTGACAGCAAACCTCCAGCCCCGTGGCCGTGTGGGTCAAGCGGATCGCGCTGGCGGTTTTGTTGACGTGCTGGCCGCCGGGACCGCTGGCACGGCGGATCCGTTCGACCACGTAGTCCGCCGGCTTCAGGTCGATTTCCATGTCCTCGGGTTCGGCCATCACGGCCACCGTCGCCGCCGAGGTGTGGACGCGACCCTTGGTCTCGGTTTCCGGCACGCGCTGCACACGATGGCCGCCGTTCTCATATTGCATGGCGCGGAAGGCCCCCTCCCCTTCCAGACCGAGAATCACTTCCTTAAACCCCCCCAGTTCAGTTGGGCTCATGTCCATGACTTCGACCTTCCATCCTTTCGCCTCGCAGTAGTGGCGATACATTTCGTACAGATCACGAGCGAACAATGCCGCTTCATCGCCGCCGGTGCCGGCGCGGATCTCCAACATGCAGCGAGTCCGTTGGGCGTCTTCACCGCCGACAACCGAGTCAAGAATTTCGCTCCAGCAGGCTTCACGGCCTGTTTTCAGCTCGGACAGTTCCATTTCGGCTAACTGCCGCAACTCGAGGTCGTCGCCCGCGACCATGGCATTGGCCTCGGCGATTTGGGCATTGAGTTGTTTGAATCGACGGTACTTCGTCGCCGATTTGGCGAGCGAGCCATGTTCGCGCGCAACCATCGCCAGACGAGCCGAGTTGGCCAGCACGTCAGGGTCGGTCATCTGATGCTCCAACTCCTCGAAGCGAGCGAGTTGCTGTTCCAAGATCTCGCGCATAAATGAGCTTACCGGCTGGGTCAAGCGCAGCCCAGACCGACAACGAAGCGTAAAACTTACCTGGTACTCAGGTCGTTTCCGCTTGGGCCGGGGTGTCAGCGGGCTTCTTCTTGCCACGCTGCAGGCTGGCATAGCCTGTACTGGAAAACTTCCGCTGGAACTTCTCAATGCGGCCCGCAGTGTCGATATACTTCAGCTTGCCGGTGTAAAACGGGTGGCAGGCGTTGCAAATATCGACCTTGAGTTCGTCCTGGGTGCTGCGGGTCACAAACGTGCTGCCGCAGCCACAAACGACCTTGGTTTCCACGTACTTGGGGTGAATTTTATCTTTCATAATCTCCGTTCCTACTGCGGGAGGGCAATCGCGAATCCACCATTCTATCACAGTCTCGGACGCAGGGCAAGACCCGCTTCACTCTACTTTGCTTCCACGTAGTACGGATTGATGATTCGCAACGGAGGACGCGGTAGACTGGCAGGGGCTGCGGAATCCTGGGCAGGCGGGGAACTTTCGCTCCCACCCCAAAACGAACAGAGGGATCCATTCAGGACGGGCATATTCGCCGAATAACCGTAGTAGACCGGCGGAAACTGGGCAAAATAGGGCATGCGTTCCTGTTGAACCCCAATGACCAACGACGAATCCCCCCAGCCTGGGTAGCCGTATCCATAGCCCAAACCGCAGCCAGTGCGGCCACAGCCCCAATAGGCGTTTCCTGATGCCCAGGTGGGTCCAAAAATGCCGTTCTCGGCTCGCAGAAATTGCCACGAGTTCCCCTGACAACCGCCATGGCCTGTCCGGCATCCGACGGCGGATCTGCCGCCTGCACGAGAACCCTTTGCGCCGCCACCCGACGCCGAAGCACTGTCAATTTCAAACGCCACAAGTCCCAGTAGGGCCAGGGCGACACACCAAATCTTGCTCGTCATGATTTCAATACCCACAAATTTCAAGTAGGTCAGGCTTTCTAGCCTGACTTTACAGTTCTCCGTCAGGCTGGAAAGCCTGACCTACTTCAAAATACTCCCAATCCAAACTTCCAGCATAACCCGGGCGACCAAAATTTCAAGACAATTCCTCCAGGTTTAGCGCAACAAGGTTGTAGGTCTCCCAGTGAAAGGGAGACCTGCGGTCGGTCGTGTGGCTCAGTCGGAGACCGGCCACAACAAGATCCACCATTTTCAGGTTTGGCCACGGATGGAACCACGAAAGACACGAAAGACACGAAAGGGGGAAAAGAGAGAAAGTCGTCCGCGGTTCCTTGCTTTCTTTCCTATTTTTCTGCTCCTCATATTTCTGCCCAAGAAAATGGCTGGCTTACGGTCTTGGAAGCGTTCCGCCTTTACCTTTCTTGCGGAGGGCGGGCTTCTCGTTGGGCACGGGCGATACGGGGCCTGCGTCGCGGGTAAACTGCGTCTGCAATAGCTGCCAGCGAGCGGCCATGTCGCGGACTCGGTCAGGTTGCGCAGCGGCTAGATTGTGTTGCTCGCAGCGGTCGGTCGCCAGGTTAAAGAGTTCCCAGTCGTCTCGGTCTTCGCGGGCGGAGACCAGCTTGTAGTCGCCCATGCGCAATGCGCGGTTCCCTTCGTGGTTAAAAAAGACGTTGTCGCGGGTAACGCTTTCATCCTTGGCAAAGGCCGGCACAAGGCTGTGGCCGGGGAACGGGGGCGCACCGGCCGACGATTCCGCTTTGGCACCCGCAAGTTCGAGCAGCGTGGGAACAAAATCAATGACATGGCCGACATCGTGCCGCAGTTCGCCGCGCGCGGCGATGCCCTTGGGCCAATGCACGATCAATGGCGTCGAGATGCCGCCTTCGTGCGTCCATATCTTGTGGCGGCGGAAAGGGGCATTGCCCGTACTCGACCAGCCCGGCCCAAGGCAAAGGAAGGATGCGGCGGAACCGGGTGCCGCCGTCCGGTCATGGCCGTCGCCGCGGACCAAGAGAGAGGCGTCGGTGCCGTTGTCGGAAAGGAAAAGGATGATCGTGTTCTCCCATGCGCCCATCGCGCGCACTTGATCCAGCACTCGCCCGACTTCACGATCCATTCGGTCAATCATGGCGGCGTGGATGGCCATCTTCGCGGCCTGAAACCGCTTCTGTTCGTCCGTCAATTGCGACCAGGAAACGGCATGTTTGACCTCACCTGGTCCAAGTGTCTTTAGCACGTCGGGTGTGAAGTAACGCGGTGTGAATGCCGGCTCCAACGGCGACAGAGCGCAGTTGACAATCCCCGCCTCGCACAGCTTTCGCCAGCGATCTTGGCGCACTTGATCCCAGCCTTTGAGATAATGATCACGGTAGCGGGCAATGTCCTCGGGTGGGGCTTGTAACGGGAAGTGCGGCACCGTGAATGCCAGGTAAGAAAAGAACGGCTTCCCCGCATATTCTTCGGCATGTTCCTTCAAGCAACGAATCGCATGATCGGCGAAGGCCGTCGTGGTGTAATAGCCGCTGTCTTTCGCCACGGGCGACAGTGGGAGATCGTCCTTCCAGTGGCTCCTTGGATTGAAATTGCGGTCGTGGTCATGCAACACATACGATTGGTCAAACCCGCCATCGGCGATTGGTTTGGGTGCCCCAAAGATATGCCACTTGCCGGAATGGTAGCTGCGATAGCCCAGTGGTTTGAGCTGCTGCGGCAAAGTGCGAGTCCATGACGGCAACCTTCCCTGCCGTGGATCCATGTGAATCTGCTGCGGATAGTAACCGGTGAGCAGGGCACCGCGGCTGGGCCAGCAGCGGGCCGTGTTGTAGAACTGCGTGAACCGGAGGCCATTCGCCGCAAGCTTGTCGAGGTTTGGCGTCGCGATCTCTCCGCCGTAGCAGCCGATGTCTGAAAATCCCAAGTCATCGGCGAGGATTATGACAATGTTGGGCCGCCCGGTCTGTCTTGCCGCATCGTCGGCGTGCAGCCCGGCCAGCGGTGCCGGCAACACTACCGTCAGGATAAAAAGAAGGCGTTTCATTGATTATCCTTTCATTCAGAGGTTTCGTCGAATGGATTCTTTCAAGGGATCGAGGTAAGGACCGTCGAATGAATTTACCTCACCAATCCGCGATTTCTCAAATACCCACTCACCAGATCCTCAACCGGTACATCACTTCGTGCCAGCAGGTAAACCATGCCTCGTTTTATACAGAACTGCCGAACACCATCAACGAAGGTCGCGAGCGTTTGCTTGTATCGGGCCATCAAGGCTGGAGTGACGCTGACTTCGGCTGCGTCGGAATCCTCGCAATCGACCAGTCGCAGGTCGCCGGCGATGTCGGGGTCGATCTCGGCGGCGGAGAGGATTTGGATCACGTAGATGTCCAGATCGCGGGAAAGCAGGTAACGCATGGCCGTTTCGTAGCCGGTCTTGTCCATCAGGTCGCTGAGCAGAACGACGATCCCCCGGCCGGTGTTGCGGATGCAGAAGTTTTTCACGCCATCGGCCAGGGAGACGCTTTCGCCTCGGGGGATCTCTTCCATCTGCTGGATCATCCGCCATAGGCTTTTGCGGCCGCGAAAAACCGGTGCCGGCTTGCCGGCTGACTGGCCCAGCGTTTCGATTTTCACCCGATCACCCCGCACCAACCCGACAAATCCCAAGGCGGCCGCAAGCTGCGCAGCATAGCGGAGTTTGGTCGGTTCGCCAAAATCCATGGAGGCACTGGCGTCGATCAAAGCGTAAAAATGAAGATCTTCCTCTTCTCGGAACATCTTTAAAAAGAGTTTTTCCAAACGCGCGTACGTGTTCCAATCGACGAACCGGAGGTCGTCGCCTGGCACATAGTTGCGAAAGTCAGCGAACTCGACACCCTGGCCCTTGCGCGGGCTGCAACGTTCGCCTTTCATCCGCCCCCGGAAAATCTTCCGGCTCACCAGCTCGAATTTTTCAAGCTTGGCCAGAAGGTCCGGAGAGAGGAGGGCGGAAGTGTCGATGGGTACGGCCTCTTAGTAGAACGGAATTCATTCCGTTCCAGCAGGACTGACGGACGGAATAAATTCCGTTCTAGGTAGTGTTATTCCGAGATCTGCGAGACGGCCTCTTGCAGACGGAACTTATCAAAACCGACAAAACGCTCAACGACTTGGCCATCCTTGAAAAGGATCAAGGTGGGAATCGAATCGATGCGATAGTCGGTGGCCAGTTTGGTGTTTTCGTCGGTATTGACTTTGACAACCCTGACGGCCTCGGCGTTTTCCAACGCAAACTGCTCCAGGAGCGGGGCGATTTTGCGGCACGGACCACACCAAGGTGCCCAAAAATCAACCAACACCGGCTTTGCTGAGCTGAGAACTTCGGTTTCAAAAGTGGACTCGGAGAGTTCCAGGATGTTTGCCATGAAATAAAGGCTCCTCTGCTGTAATGGGGAATAGGGAATAAAGGACCGCTTGCCGGCCAAACAATCTGCCGGCAAACCGATAGATTGTCATTATAAGCTTCACTTCCGCAGCGACAACTGGGGAGGTGGATGTGTGTGGCAAGTTTTTCTGGCAAGCGCGTGGCACGGGCTTCCAGCCCGTGGAATTCGACACGGGCAAGATGCCCGTGCCACGGTGGCGTCCGGCTGCCAGAGAATCTTGCCACACACAGGTGGATTCGGATTTATGTCCAGTCCGTCGAGTGGTGTTTTGGTCTCACTCGCCGATCGATTTCTCGTAAATCCTGTGAATCTTGTACTTCTTGGCCCCGACGGCCTCGATGGTCTGGTTCACGAGATCGTTGTTTTCCAGGGTCCAGCCTAGCTCCGCACCCGTATAGTGGGCCACGTTTTTGCCGTAATCCAGGGTTTTGAGGATCAGCATCTCGGCGATACCGCGACGGCGATACTTTTCCAGAACATCCAGGACGAGTACGCGGGCCGTCTTGATGTGGCGTTTCCGCCAGAGGAATCGCACAAGGTTGATCGGCAGCCCATAGGGGCACAACCGGCCATTGAGCGGCCGCACGGCTTCGTTCATGTCGGGCAGCGTGATCGAGAAGCCGACGGGTTGGCCGTCGACTTCCGCCAGCAGCACCATCTTAGGCTCGGCCAGTTGCCGCAACCGGCCTGCCATATAGCGAAACTCGGCCTCGGTGAGGCTGACAAACCCCCAGTTGTGTTCCATGGCACCGTTGTAGACGGTGTTGCAGCGCTGCACCTCGGCGTCGAAATCGCGATTATTGACCGAGCGGATCGTGATTTTGCCGCGGCGCGCGAGCCGTTCGGCACGTTCATGCCACATGAATCGCATATCTTTGGAATCCGTGAACCACCAACTATAAAGATCCTTGGCCTTGGCTAGACCGCACGACTCCAGAAGCCCGGCGTAATAGGTCGGATTGTGGTTGTCCATAATCCGTGGCGGCGCGTGGAAGCCTTCGACCAGCAGGCCGCAGGAGTAGTTGGTCGAATAATCGATTGGACCCATGATCGCAGTCCGGCCGCGGTCGCGCAACCATTTCGAGGCGGCTTCGACCAGCCCTTGGGTCATTTCCGGGTCGTCGGCCGATTCAAACATGCCGAAACAGCCTGTGTTGCTTTTGTGCTCCGCGTTATAGCGGGGGTCGTCGCTTACGAGGATTCGTCCCTGGGGGACGCCATCGCGGTAAGCGACAAATTTTTCGGCAGCCCCGTGCAAATAGAAAGGATGCACACGAGGATTGAGGAATTCTTTCTGGTCCAGCAGCAGCAGAGGTACCGACTGCGGATCTTCGGCATAAATCCGCTTGGGCACGTTAAGGAAGGTGTTGAGGTCGCGGCCGGAGACGACCGGTCGAATTTCCAGCCGCCCTTTGATGCCGGCACGTCGTCGCGTTTGCCGCTGGGCTATCACTTCGGCCGGATCAAAATCGATGTCGTAGATGCGATAGGTCTTCGTGATCTTGGCCCCCCCTTTGGTCAGGGCACCGCGGGAGAGGCTGTTCGATTCCAGCACAAAAGAAAACTCAGCCTCTTGGATACCCCACTCAATCGCTTTGGGCACGATACCGTTCAGGAGTACCAAGCCCAGTCCGTGCAATTGGTATTCAGGCAGCACGTTGGTCGAGATCACGCGGATCTTCTTGATCTGGCTCTTCTTGCGCAAGAGATGGATGAAGCCGAAGGGAAGGAGTCGGCCATCGATTTCCCGGATACGCGGGTTGTAGTCCAATAACCCGAAAGATACCCCGACGATCCGCCCGTCGATCTCCACGATGATGGCCAGTTCGGGCACGATGAGGTGCTGAAGGCTCTTGGCGACGTGCTCCACTTCGCCATCGGACATGGGAACAAAGCCCCAGGTGTTGGTCATCGAGCGGTTGTAGATCGACAGGAACGATTTGACGTCTTCGAGGAATCGGGACTTATCCAGTGGCCGGACCTTGACGTTGTATCGCTCGATGATTTGTTCCGCGACGGGAGCCAGCTTTTCGGCGATCTTGGGCAGCATCGAGACGTGTCCCCAGAATGCGTACAAGTCCTGGGTTTTCCGAAAGCCGTAGTTTTCAATTAACCGTTCATAGTAGGCTGGGTTGTAGGTCATCATGAAGGTCGGCGCCGAATCGAAGCCGTCGATCAAAAGGCCCACCTCCGCATTCAGCGAGGGGTTCGTCGGCCCCCGTAACTTGAAAATCCCCTGGTCGGCAAACCAATCTCGGGCCGCATTGAACAGTTCGTTGGCCACCTCCTGATTGTCGATCGACTCAAAAAATCCGAAGAATCCCCGAAGGTCGTCGTAGCGATGAATATGCCCCTGGTTCAAAATGGCACCGATTCGGCCGACGACTTCCCCCTCACGATAGGCAAGAAATGTTTGGATCTGGTTCTGATCGTAGAACGGATTGTGGGAATAACCCACCATTTCTTGCTGATTTATGCGGAGCGGTGGAATCCAGAACGGGTCTTTCCGATAGATCGTCCAGGGAAGCTGGAGAAATTGCTTGCGTTGCCGGGAATTCGTAACTCGCTGAATGACAATATCGTTCATAAAAGGCTCGCTGTCGTGAATGATTTCATTATCTTACTCATTTTCCTTTTATTTTTCAATTTGCAATCTCTCTGCATTTTTTGGCTCTCCGCCAAGTTTGTGGTGCGGGCGTCTCGCCTGCCTGGTTCAACCACAACATCTTGGGCAGGCGGGACGCCCGCACCACAATTATCCGCAAATCCGGCGAAGAGCCCATTTTTTACTTCACCAGCCTTGCCCCAAGCCAATCGGCATGGTCCATCACGTCGCCAGCCTCGCCGTAGTCGACGACAAGATCAAGTTTCTTCGCACCCGTGAGATCAATGGAAATGGCCTGCGGCTGCATGCCGCCGCGGATCGGCGGGCTGGTGTATTTCTGCATTCCATCGACAAAAACGCGAAAACCGGCACTGCCGCTGCCGCCGGTCGAGTCGTCGATTCCCAGTTCCGCCTGGAAGCGGCTCCAGGGCTGATCGAGCCGATAGCTCAACCGCGCTGCGCTGTGCAGCCCAATGCCTTTCAGATAAAGCCGCCCGCCGCAGCGCAACTGCCCACCGGTCACATTGCGGTCAGTCTTATAGGGCCACTTTGTTTCCAGGTAAGGCACAAAGCGATACTCGTCCGGCCGAATGTCGGAAAGATAGACGGCCCGGCCGGTCTGCGGCATAAGAAAGACCAGATCCTTGGCAGCCGCTTTCCACTTCGCGCCACAGAGGGTCGTCAGTTCCAGCGAGTCTCCTTCCAGTCGCAAGCGGGCGGCCAGCAGGCGGGTGCCGTCGCTAAGCCCGATCCAAGCCGCGCCGGCCTGCGCGGCAGATTGTTGCCGCAAGGCCGGATTGAAGACCAACGCCACGACACGACGGACCGCAACCTCGACCGGCCCGAGATTGCCTTTGATCTTGAGCTTGTCGCTCCCTAGACTCTCAGCCTCGATCAGGCCCGCGACCTCGTCGCCGTTATCGAGGATCAGACAATCGGTTTGGCCCTGTCCGCGGGCAACGCGATCGAGCAGGGCGTCCAGTTCCGCCGGATACGGCGGCAGGCGAAAGATGATTCCTGCCAGTGAGTCCAGAGGCAGTTTCAGCGTGCTCAGCCGGGCCGAGTCAGCCGAAAGCTGGGCCTTATCGGCACCTAGCACGGCGGCCGGCAAGAATCCGCCGTCGGCTAGCACAAGGATCGGCCCCTTCCGCAATTCCGCCGGTTGCCCCCAAGAAACCAGATCGGCCGCAGTAAGCGTTCGCGGCTTGCCGGTCACGTCAAAGCCGAGCTTCCCTTGGGCATCAACGCTCGTCAGCCTCGCCGCAAACGGCTCGCCATCCACCGGCACCGCCAGCGGCGTTTGGGCGGGGGCAGGTGCGGCGCATACGACCACGACTGCAACTGAAAAGCCAAACCACGAAACAGACAAAAAAGACGAAAAGGGAAAGAGGATGTTTTTGGCCCATAGGCCAAATGTTTTGAAGACAGGAGAATTGAACACAGAACACTTGCCCTCATATTCCTGTCTTTTTACATTTTTTTTAGTTTTTGGTTTCAATCTCTTATCTTCTTTCGTGTGTTTCGTGTATTTCGTGGTTTGCCTTTGCCGGAACTTAGTGGGCTTCGCCGACCATGCCTTACCGTTGGAAAATCGGCAACTGATTCTCGGGCATCTGCAAGATGATGAGGCACATGGCGGTGGAGTATTCAGATCCGTAGGTCGAACTCCAAGAACCGTCAGGCCCTTGGTGGGAGATGAGTTCATCGCGAATGGCCGGATACCAGCGTGCCCAACGCTCCCCGCCGGCCTGCCATAGGGCCTGCACGGCGTAGTAGTGGCCATATTCGTAGTACTGCTCGCGCCGCGTGACGCCTTGCTCCGGGCGAAACTGGGTAAGATAGTCGAGGCCGCTGGTGATTTCTGCCCCTTTGTAAATACCTGCGCTGTTCAGGGCAACGATCCCGGCCGCCGAGCGCGGAAAGGAACTTTCGCCGCCGCCACTTAGCATGTAGAGGAAACCGCCGTCGCGGTTCTGGCAGCGTTTCACATAATCGACCGCCCGATCGATAGTCTCCTTGGGAACGTGAATCCCGGCATTGTGCGCGGCGCGCAGGGCCATCACTTGGCAGACCGTCACGGAGATATCGGCGTCGTCTTTCTTGGGGTAATAGCGCCAACCACCTTCCTTATTCTGCGAATTGATGATCAGCTTGACGGCCAGGCTGAGTTTGTCGCGGAGTTCCGTTCGCTTCGACATGCCATAGCACTCGGCCAGGAAGAGCGTGGCAAAACCGTGGCTATACATCGGTCCATGGGTCGTTGGCGTCGGCTCGATAATGTAGCCACTGGGCTGGGCATTGGCCAGCAGGTAATCGACGGCCCGCTCGACGCGATCGCCGTAGGGGCCGCGGCCGGGTGTGCTTCCACCCGACATAAAGGCCATGCCGCACAGGCCGCAGATGGCGGCGTTGCCGCGCTGGACACCTTGGCCAAAGCCGCCGTCATCGTTCTGCCGGCTGGACAACCACTGAAGCCCCTGATCGATGGCTCGCTGTGCCGCCGGGTTGATCATCTCCGCCGCCGTCTTTTCCGGATCGGCCGTTTGAGCGGAAGCCTGGACAGGAAGAAGAAGTAGGATGGCCAATATTGAATACATTGCAACCGCTTTGGGATGGCCCTTTTTGAATCTCATGGCGATTCCTTGGGGATTTGCCAATTTTGGAAAAAGCGATTATACCACATTGCCCTGCCACCAACCATGCACGAGGCAGACCGAGAACGAAAACGCAGGTTCACTGGGCAACAGAACCATCAGCGTAACTGCAATTGTATTATTATGGCAATAAAGATTGATAGAGAATAGCCGACGAGTCCCCCAAGAGCCAACCAGAAACTGAGCGACCGATTCGTTGACAGTTTGGTCTTGGCGAAATGATAGCCGCCCAGAGCTGTCCCGCAGACGAGACCGAACAAGCCAACGGTGAACACTACCTTGACATAAGGCCCAGCCAAGCTTACGAGCATGCCGAGAAGGTCAATTACGATGAGGGTCGGCACGAATAGAATCGCACAACCCGTTTTTCGTGGCTTGCGGTCGTCGTCTGACATCTCATGCCCCTTAGTTGCCGTCATCAGGTATCAAAATAATTTGCTCAGCAGAAGAAATTCTATTCCTACGAAGACCAGCAGCAGGGTTTGCAACGGATGGCTTGGGCGTGGGGTCGGTCATGTCAGTGTGAAATCCAAATCTTGCAATTCGGCAATGCCTGCTGAAGTTTCTTCACGCCCTCGGTTGTAATCTGGGTGTTATAGAGGTACAAGTACTGAAGTTCCGTCAAGCCCTTGAGGTGTCCCAGCCCTGCATCCGTGATCTGGGTGCCGCTGAGCGACAAATCTGTGAGTTGGGTCAGCCCTTCGATGCTCTTTAGTCCAGCATCAGTGGCTCGAACGCCAGCGACCATCAAATGGGTTAGTCGTGTTAAGCCTTGAAGATATTCGAGTCCAGCATCGGTAACTTGATTAGGCATACCGCAAACCAAAGCAAGATACTCAAGTCGCTGCATTCCTTCGAGATATTTCAGGCCGGTGTCACTAATCTGGCATACATTGAGAGTCAAAAATTTCAGCCGAGTTTGCCCTTTGAGCTTGGCGAAGTCGGCATCCTTCACTAAATTATCCATCAGATCAAGCGAGCGGAGTTTAGTGAGGCGGGAAAGACAATCGAGAATCCTTTCCTCGTCTTCTGGGTTTCCTTCACCCTCAAAGGAATAACGGTCAAATCTAATCACGTCGTCAAAGAAGTCGTCGCCACAATAACTTCGTAGCCAGTTCGGCTCAGGCGGTTCTGGCACTGCTGTAATACCGTTCCCAATCGTAAGCCACATGGCCCTGGAGTTGTACTATTTCTTGCACCACCTCCCGTTGCCTCTTCGATGCCTTCATCTCCACCGCCAACCAACTAAACGGTACAGCCACGGCAAAGGTCAGGATCAAGAGCGTCCGAATGCTGAATTGAAATCGCCAACGGAATAGCAGAGCAATGATGAACCAGAGGAACATCAGGAGAAATGCCACGCCCACTACCGTTACGGCAATCAACACCATCCAGCCCTTGTGGTGATTAAATCCGAACCACTGAAACCGCTCCGAGAGCCAAAGTAGGCATTCTACGACCAGGAGACCCAGGATCACTCGATCAGGCGTGAGATGGAACCAGCGGGTTTTTGGGGTTGTGTCCGTCATTCCCGCATTATAACCGATTCACGAAGGCGATTGGAGTCCTTCCGGAAGCCGCAAGATCGGTTTCACGAGGTTGACCAAGCGGATTGCGGGATAGCTCCAAAACCGCTATAATGGCTGCTGACCGAACAAGAAGGAACAGCAAGTTGAAGCGGAAGGAAAAGTAGGGGAATGGTGAAGGGTGACTTCCGCAACTTCACGCATCGAAACCATGATGTCCAAGCCCGATCTTATGGAAGATTTCCTGCGGCGGTTTTATGGGGAGCGGGAAGTGAAGTAAACCATGCGAATTATTTCGGATTTTCATGACTACTATGATGCGGTGCAGGCCACGGGTCAGGACCAAACGGTGGTTTATCTACGTAAAAGAAAGGAGGTAGAACTGAACCACAACAGCTTTGACTTTCCTGTCTTTGGGCAACTGTATGGTTATTCCGGCGTGCTTGTCGTGCATATCGTTGTGGGGTTCTGCGGTAAGGTTTATCCGATTCTTCAATTGTCGTATCAACGTCGGTCTGAACCTAACCCCGATATCGCTTTGTGTTATACGCTCTCGGAGGTAGACACTTTCATCGAGCATCATTGCAAGAAGCGTGAGATTGAGGCGTATCGTTCAAAACCTCGTCGATGGGGATTCGAGGATAACCTTTGGCCCCGTGAGCAAAGGCGAGAGAAGTTCGAGGAGTTCTTTGGCACCTACGCTGCGAAACAATCTACCTTCGGCGGTCTTTTTTTGGAAAGTGGCTGTCCAATTTTTGTTGCCTCATCGTGGCAGGGTAAACGTAACCGTGAGTATAAGATCGTGTACAACGAGTGCCTGAAGGATTTGGAGTTTTTCAAGCTCATCGACACGTTTACGGCCTTCCAGGAGCTTCAAATGTATTTTGGAGCTATGGCTCAGCCCAACAAGCCAATCCCTCATATTTCTGACAAAGATATGGTATCCATCAAGGGATTCGACAAGTGGAGCTTTCGGAATCCACCCGCCAAATAGTCATCGTGTCTTCCCCGAATCGGGCTGATCTTCCGACAGGCGGCGGAAATAGTCTTCGATTTCCAACTCGTACTCCGGCAGGAAGTACTCGCTGGGTAATTCGAGCATCTTTTGGCGATTGTGCTGCTGCAATTCCGCGCGGAAAGTCTCGATCATCTGCTCACGTGCCTTCGCCGCCTCCTCGGCACGAATATCCTCGGGCTTACGACGGATTTGCGAATTGCTTTCCTGCGCGGCCGCCGGAGGATTCTCAGGGGCCTTTCCCGGGTTCTGTGCCGGCTTCTTATTGCCATTGCCCGTAGGCTTGCGGCCGTTGGACTTTTTGCCGCTGTTGGGTCCAAATTTCTTTGCTTGCTCGATCAATTTTTCCAGGTCCGAAACGATCTGCCGCTGCAAGTGTTGCGTCACCGCGCCGGAATCGCGCAGGTTGAGACGAGGCGGAACCTCGCTCATCGTCTCGGCGACTTGCAGGAGCGGATTCTTCGGCTTGCCTTCCCGTTGGGCTGCGGAGCCAAGTTCCTTTTGTAGCTTCTTCTGCATATTCTCGACGGCACTCCCCTTGCCGTCAGGCTTGGCCGGATCGCCCAGCAGTTCGCGATCATAGTCATCGCCGACCTTAGAATTCAGACTATCGCGGAGCTGATTATCGGTCGATGGCGGCAGGTCGGCGGCGAAAGCGAGAGAGCCGACCAAAAAAAGAAGGAGGAATTGAAAATTGAAAATTGGGAAGACAAGCCATCGAGGTGAAACCATGCTGGCCCGGTTGGAGATCGCTGCCGACAGTGAACCTCGCCCCAGCGGTCGATGGCCCCCCTCCCCCCGCCAATTTGCAATTTTCAATTTGCAATTTTCAATTTTCAATTTCTTTCTCATCGCTGCTTCTCCCTCGGCTCGTTCAGTTCCTTCGCATTCTCCGTCGGCTCGCCGTTTTCGGGTGGTTGCGGACGAAGGAGCTGAAAGGTCAACTCGGCTAGGCGGCCTTGCTCTTCCGACAATCGCGAGTATTGTTCGCGAAGTTCTTCGGTCGGTTTGCCGGCGGCTTCGGCCTGATTCAATTGCTGCGTGCGCAGGTTTAGATCTTCCTGCAAGAGCTTTAAGAGCTTCAGTTGGGCCAGCGGCAATACGCCACCGCCTCCGGAATCAGGTTTGTTTTTTCCCGGATTCGCCGGATCATCTTCGCTTGCGGTTTCGCCCGGCTTTTCTGCTTCCATGGCCATAAGGAGCAAGTTCAGTCGGTCGATGGCGTTCTGCTCGGCCTGCTGGGTCGTGGGGCCTGTCTGCCGCTGCTGAAGCAGTGCGGAGGCCCGCCCCATCTCGCCAACGGCAGCCGACAGGGCCATACGGAAAATGTTGACCGGCTCGAGCGATTGCATCACCCGGCCCGTCTCGTCGCGGAGCAGTTCTTGCTGATGGGCCAGTTCCAACAGGCTGGAAACCTGGGTGCGGTTCAGCGGGCCAACGCGCTCAAGGCCCGCGAATTCGCGAGTTTCAGCCGCGATTTTTTCCTCCTGACGATGGAGGTGCTTGATGGTGTCCTGTAAACGTGCCTGCTGTTCCATGGCCAGTTGGGCCTCGATTTCAAAACGCTTGGCGCGGAGAAGCCGGGCGGCATCGTTGAGGGCATTCTCCGCCTCCTTGGCGCGGCGGCTTGCTCCTTGGTGATCGCCAGCCTTGCCCGCTCGGCTACCCTGATCCATAAGCCCGGCAGCTTGGCCTGCGGTGTTGGCTGCTTCCTCGGCCAGCAATCGCTCCAGCCGCCGGCTGAGTTGTAGGGTCTGCTGGCGAAGCTCCCCCTGTTGACGGGCCAGTTCCTGTAGTTCAGCCTTCTGTCTCTGACTCAGGGGAGCCGGTGAGTCGGGCGGGTTTGCAGTTTCGTCAATCTTGCGACGGAGGCCCTCTTGTTGCGTGCGAAGCGAGTTGAGATCCTTGTCGGCCTCGCCGAGTTTCTTGGTAAGGCGTCCCAATTCCTGTCGACGGTTGTTCGCCAAAATATCGAGCACATCTTGCACGTTCCGCAAAACTCTCTGCTGATCGGCAGGAGCAAGACCCAGTCCATTGTTGCGGATATTGCCACCCGCCATGGACATATCCGCGGCAATCGCGAGTTGCCGGGCTTCCGTCACGGCGTCGGCCAAGGTTCCGGCCACCAGCGGTTCGCTCGGCCCCAGTGCGGCGACGGTTTGTTCCATCTCCTCCTCCAGTCGCATTTCACGCCGGGCCAGTTCAAACTGATGCTCCGCCAAGATTTTCAAGTCGGCCGATTCCTGCGACGTCAATTCCTTCAGGTCACGGCCAACCGTCTGCGCGCCCAGGGCAGTTGTATTGCGAGCCAACTCTTCTTGGTCCCTGAGAAGCTGGGCCACCTCGCGGTGGAAGCGGCGGTAGTCGTCCCATTGACGCAACCGAGCCAGCAGCCCTTCTAGCGACGCGATGACTTGTTGCTGATGCTCGCCCGCACTGGCAAGGTACGATTCGCTCTGGGCATCGCGTCCCACGGGAGGCGGTGTCGATTGCAAGCGGATCTGCGAAGCTTTTATCGCAGTGGTCAGCTCCCTGCCGATCTGGGAAAGATGTTCGCGCTGGAGGCGATCAAACTCGGCCAGCAGCCCTTCCAAGCGTCGCTGGAAATCGGGGTTGTCAACGCAATTGCTCTCCAGGTCGGCCAACAGCCCAAGCACCTGCATGGGCAAGCCATCGGTTCGGCTGGTCAGGCTGCGCACAACCTCGCGCTGGTTGAACTCCGCAGCCTGCAATCGATCGATGTTGGCCTGCTCGAGGCCCGTGGACTCGTGCAGCCGGATCTCCAACATTCGGACTTGGCTGCGGGCGTCGCGCTGGAGTTGCAGCACACGGGCCAATTCCACCAGAATCTGGCCCTGTCGCACAGCCATTCGCTCCAGTAATTGGTCAGACGTGATGACGCTCAATAATCGCGAATCGCTTCGGCCAGTCTGCGGGCGATAATCGGTGGCCACCGCATGGCAGGTCAGTTGCATGCCGGGGGCAAGCTGAAATCCTGAAAGTTCGACCGCGCGGTCGAACGTCATGGGTGCGCCCGTCGCGCCCGTATCGAAGGCCAAGGGGGACGAGGGCGAAGGCTTGTCGGGTCCGTTGAAAAGATAAACTGTTTTTTCCTTCGTCACCTTGGCATCTGACCGACTGAGAACCAGCACGACCTGCCGGAGGGCCATGTCATCGCCGGCCCGAACGCGAAAGTTGACGATCGCCCTTTCCGTGACGAAGAGGTCGCTGGCGGGCTGCTCAATGACCACGCTGGGCGGGGCGTCGGTCAGCACCCGAAACTGCCAGCTTTCATCCCCCCCTCCCGCGACACCGTCAACGTCGATCAGTTGAAACGTGTAGCCAATCGATTTCTCCACGATCAGCTCGTGCGACGCGTCAGCCACAAGTACTTCAGGCTTTCCAGCCTGAAATGCATCGAGCGAAGGTTTTCCTATATGGAACGTCAGCCCATCGTTTTCGATTTCGATGGGAAGGACGCGGCCGTCGTCAAATCGTAGTTTGCTCGCTGGCTTGAGTCGCTTGGTCGCTTTGCCGGCAAGTTCCACGCGCGAACCGGCCAAAAGCGGCCGGGGCGACGTTGCCTCGCGATTTTCTTCGGGCCAAGTCGTGTAGCTGGGAGGAGTGATTTTGAGCGTCAGCGAACGGACCGCCGGCGGCTCGGGCGGGTCGATGACCTGGACTTCAGTCCAATTCATGTTCTGATCATCGCCACCCGTAAAGCAGAACTCCAGCGAAGAAGTCATATTTTCACGCCGTGCGACCATGGCTTTGCCCAACAATTGCATCGGCTCGGTTTCTTCTCTCGTCCTTCCTTGAGCATCCGTAAGACGATAGTGGATGTGGCAGTCGGGCGGCAGGGGAGCATCCCGAGTGTCGATCACTTCGACCTCCAACGGCTGACCACGAACGACTGTCTTGACCGGTTGCCGCAGGCCGAGGTGCGTCTTCTGGGGCCACTCGGCCGTACCCAGTGGAAATGCCAAGCGGGCCAAGGCTGTACGTATTACCGATACATCAGCTACCGCCAAAAAGGCGGCCAGCAGGCAAACCACCAAGGCAGCCAAGGCCGACCGCAGTGCCGGCCGCCGATCGAGCACCGCGCCAAAATCGAGACCCTCGCTCGCGGCAACCGCCTGGTTGATCGCTGCTCGCCGCATGGTGGCCGAACCGGCCGCTGCGTTATCTTCCGGCTGCCGGAGAAACTCCACCGCGCTGGCCAAGCGATCTTTGACCGCAGGGAAACATGCCTCAATATGCAAGGCCACGTCGGTTTCGCTCAGACGGGCATTGACCAATCTCCGCACGGCCAGGTATCCCGTCCAAACGAAAACGCCCAGAATGGCCACGGCAAAGACGACCAGCACCCCCCGGTCCCGAAACCGGACCCAATAGTCGATTCCTCCCAGCGCGATCACTATCGCCAGCACCGCCGCCATGATCACGCTCAGTCCACGGATTGCCAACAGTCGCACGACGCGGCTTCGCAATGTCTGGATTCGTTGTTGAAGTGGATGGGAGTGCATGGGGAAAGGGAAAGAATATCCGAATGACGAATGACGAATGACGAAACAAATACAAGTTCAAATGTGGAAATCCGAAACTTCAGTCATTAGAGCCTCTTCCTATTTTGAATTTGTTTAGAATTTTGTCATTCGTCATTTATACATTCTCCATGCCGAAGCACGACTAGGCAAGAAGAAACGCACTATCTCCATACTACGCCTTGATTTCCGGCGAGACTGATTAGTTCCATCGGGCATTCGGGTGTCGAACCGACCGCCAGCCGTGTCGGAAAGAACGACAGCCAAAGAGAGATTGCAATTCTCCCTCACGCGCCGAACTTCCCTAGCCGATCGGCATGTGCCAGCAGCAGGGGCATGAGATACATCGCCTGGAACTGTCCCAGGCCGCCCTTCAGACACTCGGTTTCGCCGAACGACTGGCAGGCGTCAGTGCGGACGTTCTGGCCAGCGATCAGCACGGGCACGGCGTGCCAACTGTGCCCCTTCATCTTGGCCGGGGTGCTATGATCGCCCGTCACAGCCAACACGGTCGGATTAAGAGCCATTACTCGGGGCACGATGGCGTCGAACTGCTCGATCATCTTCGCCTTCTCGGCAAAGTTGCCGTCCTCGCCACGGCTGTCGGTGTACTTGAAGTGTACGAAGAAGAAGTCGTAGTCGTTCCACGCTTTTGCCAGAACGTCGATCTCTTCAGCCAGCGTCGTCGGCTTGCCCACCAAATTCATGCCGACCAATTGGGCCAAACCCTTGTACATCGGATAGACGGCGATGGCGGCGGCCCTTAGCCCATAGACGTCTTCATAGCTCGGCAGGGTAGGCGCCTTGGCGAAACCACGCAACGTCAGGCCATTGGCCTTGGGTTGGCCCTTGAGCAGTTTCTCGGCCTGCGCGACGAACTGCTTGGCGATCTCGGCCGTCTTCTGGCTCTCGGCATCGTGGGCCTTGGTATCCAGCGGCGGCACGCCGGTCTTCTGTGGATCGGTGTCGGCCACGCAGCCGCCCAAGCCCTCGCCGCGGAAGATGACGCAGAAACGATGCTCCTTAACCGGCTCGACGAAGATCTCGATGCCGGAAATTTTTATTTCACGAAGTTTGATTGCCAGCGGGGCACTCTCCTCACTGGGAATTCGGCCGGCGCGGCGGTCGGTGATGTTGCCGGCCGCATCGAGCGTGACAAAATTGCAACGCACGGCAACGTCCTTAGGCCCGAGATTAAAGCCGACGCCGGTTGCCTCCAATGCCCCGCGGCCGATGAGAAACTTCAGCGGATCATAGCCAAACAGGCCCAAGTGCCCTGGGCCGCTGCCAGGGGTAATGCCTGGTAGAATGGGAATCGAGTTACCTAGAGTGCCGATTTTCGCCAACGCGTCCAGATTAGGTGTCTTGGCGGCCTCCAGTTCGGTTGGTCCACCCGGCTCCAACGGCAGTCCCCCCAGGCCGTCGGCCACCAGGAGCACGATTTTGGAATCGTTCTTGATCTTCAGTTCGCGAACCAATTGCTGGATTTCCATGACAGGATTCCTCGGATTTGTTGAGAGTGAGAGATTTAATTCCCCCATTGATAACGAAAATTGCCGTAAAAACAAGTGGGGTCCAGGGAACACAGATATGGAAGCCTGGCAATTTTTCGTGTAGAATTCCTCTGTCCTATCCAACAACCCAGAGGATCCCATGAGCAATTCATCCATTTCCCCCATTGTTTACGATTACTCGGCAGTCATCCAGCCAGAGACAGCCTCACCGCTGGTGCGGCAGTTCGGGCTTAGTCAGGCCGACTTGGATTGGGCTGCCACAGGGTTGCTCGCCGCGCGGCGGGAAGTGCTGGAAGACTTGGTGCTTTTCCAGAAGGGTGGGCCGGTGCCTGCCAAGAAGGAGCCGTTGGATGCCGCCTTCATGGACCTGCCGGAGCGGTTCCTCGGCCGCGACCGCGCGGTGCTGGACGACATCCTCGCCACGGCCGATCGGCTGGCCGGCGAAGTTGATCGCGTGGTCGTGCTGGGCATCGGTGGTTCGTACATGGGTGCCCGGGCGATCATGGATGCCTGCTGCCATCCCTGCCACAACGAGCTTACCCGTGAGGCACGCAAAGGGCGGCCGCGAATCTATTTTGAAGGCAACAATGTCGATAACGACGCCGTGGCCGGATTGCTCGACGTGCTGGCCGGCGACGACCGTTGGGCGATCGTGGTCATCAGCAAGAGTGGCGGCACGCTAGAAACGGCGGTCGGTTTTCGGATCTTTCTCGATGCCCTGAAGAAGTCATGCGGTGGCGATGAAGAGAAGTTCCGCCGTCGCATCGTGCCCATCACTGGGGAGAAAGGCCGGCTGCGTGATTTGTCCAAGGCCCTGGGATGCCCGAATGTGTTTCCGATTCACGACGGCGTGGGCGGGCGGTTCTCGGTACTCGATCCGGTCGGGCTGTTTCCCGCGGCAGTGATGGGGCTGGATGTGGTGAAGTTATTGGAAGGCGCGGCCGCCATGAACGACCGCTTCCGAACTGCCCTGCCAGGCGCAAACCCAGTGCTGGACTACGTTGCCGTTTCACGCCTGATGGAGGTCCGCCGCGGGGCGACGATCCGCGTACTTTCCACCTGGGGCAAGCGGTTGGAGGCTGTTGGTCTTTGGTACGATCAGCTTCTGGCCGAGAGTCTTGGCAAGGACAACCAGGGAACGACGCCGTTGACGGTGGTTAATACCCGCGACCTGCACTCCCGCGGTCAGCAGCACCAAGAGGGCCGCCGCGACAAGCTGATCACCAACCTGATTGTCGAGCAGTCCGACCGGCCGCCGTTGGCCATCGAGAAATCGCCCTTGGACCAGGACAAGCTCAACGAGTTGGTCGGCAAGACGCTGCCCGACATTCTTCGTGCCGCACTCGCGGGCACGAACCAAGCCTACGCAGAGGACCATCGCCCCACCACCGACTTGCGTCTATCGCGGTTGAACGAAGCGACGCTCGGGCAAGTCTTTCAAATGTTCATGCTCGCCACGGTCGTCGAAGGCCGGCTGATCGGCATCAACCCTTACGGGCAGCCGGGCGTGGAGGGGTATAAGAAGAATATGAACGCGATTTTGAGAGCGAAGGGATAGTCACCATCAATTGACGCCAAGGTCTTCAACAAAGCGTAGAATGGATCACCTCATGGCTTTGGGACTGACGCACCAATAACTGTCGTGTTTTGCGCATTCGCCGAGCGGGGGCAGACGGCACACGGAGTGTGCCTGCTACTTTTCTTGCGACACTTATTTCTGCGCCGATCCTTAGCATCTGAGAGCCGATCTACTTTACTCCGATTCTCACCGGCAGCGTGGGCACAACGCCTTTCAAATCGGTCCAAAGCGTGCCGTTGCCGGCATAGATCATCTTTAGATCGATATTTTCCGGCAGGCCTTCGGCGAACTCCCACTGCGTATAGGCGGCCGGCTCGCCAAAGGCCTTGACGGCCAAGCCAAATAGCTCAGCCCTAGATTGTTGCTGAAGCTTCTTGGCCTGCGAATCGGCCTCGCCGAGGGTCACGACCCGCTGGGCGTCGATCTCGGCGGCCTGGCGATCGACCGCGGCAACCTTCCGCTCAGTGTCGGCCTGCATCTGCTCGGCCGTCTGCTGTCCGGTCGCTTTGACGTTGGCCACGAGTTTTTTCGTCTCCTCGGTGATCTTGGCCGCTTCCAGCAAGACCTTCTGCTCGGCCTCACGAAGATTGGCCTCGGTCTTGGCTGTCTTGGTTTCCTGTTCGCGCGTGAGGGTCAGCTCATCCGCAACGTAACCCTTTTGGATCGGTTCGCGGACTTCCTTGGGAATGTAGATATGCCGCACCAAGCCGTAGAGCAGTGTGAGGTTTTTCTCTTTCAGCACCTTCTGAAATGCCTTGTCGACGTCTTCCTGGAACTTCTGCCGCGAATCTCCCACGAGCAGTTCGACCGCTCCCATGCGAGAACCATTGTTGCGGCAGATGCTCTCGGATTGGGGCACGATGATCTTCTGTTCGACGGCCGCCAGATTGCCAAAGCGGCGAATCATGTCCGGGGCCTGGTCGGGCAATACGCCCCACACCACGCTAAAGTCCATGTGGATCTTGAATCCGTCGCTGGAGGGAAAGAAGATACCCGTGTCGGAAACCGGCAGGCCCTCGCCGCTCTCGTCGACAACCATCCGGCCATTCTCGCCTTTTTGTTTCTCGGTAGAGATTTCCTTGGCGTCATAGCCGATGGAGACAATGTCGATTTGCCGTTCCTTGGGGTTGAGCGCGTAAAGCCCCGGCGGTAGGACATCGTCCTGAATGCCGGCATGCCGCGGTTTGGGTTGAGCATTGGGGTCGTCGGTCAAGTAGGTCTGCACGCCGACGTAACCGGCCGGGATCTCCACCCAGCCGGAATACTTGATCTGGCTCTTGCCCACCACCTCGGTCTTGACGATGGTATGTTGGTAGGCATAGGGGTTGATGCGATAGCGGCCCGGCCCGAGGATGCGGCGGAGGGGGCCTTTTTCGTGTGTCTGACCAAGGTCGCCGGAGACGAGGAA
Source organism: Planctomycetota bacterium (assembly GCA_037147235.1). GTDB lineage: Bacteria > Planctomycetota > Planctomycetia > Pirellulales > Thermoguttaceae > JANXQG01. The sequence goes on from JBAWVO010000015.1 coordinate 29,249, forward strand.
CTGACCGACTTTGCGGTCCGTACCCTCTTCGCCCAACATGCTGCTGAGGTAGGCGATTTCGCCGGTTTGGACCACCACGTCAGGGACGAGGTTGCGCTCCCACCAGATCGGACAATAGAAGTGCCGGCCTGGGCCGCGGAGCTGTTGCAGCACACCCATTTCACCTTGCGATTCATCGGCAAACTTGCCAATTTCCGACTTCTTTGCCAGCCAGGTAAAAATCAGCGGCCCTTTATAACGTAGTTGCAGACTCTTGCCTTCGGGGACATAAACGCGATTCACGGTCCACTCGAAGGCTCCATAGCCGACCAGGGCAACGACTACTAGAAAAATGATCGAACTGGCGTATTGCCTCATGATTTGGGTTCCTCTTTGGATTGTGGGATTGCCTTTGACTTGTGCGATAACTCCCTTACTTCTTATCGCTTTCTGCCTTTGCCGCCTTCGTTTTGAATGTCTTGAACACGTCCATCAACGCGCTATTGTCCGTATTGATCATCATCGCCTTGTAGGCGGGGGCGATCTTCTTCAAGAGCGTATAGCGGGCGAACTCCGCCCCGTCACCACTGAAAGCCTCGATCGACTTCTGCCAGCCGGCGGCCTGGGCCTCGTTCTGGAAGCGGATAACGTCGGCCTCGGCCTTGCCCTTGGCCAGCGTGGCGGCGGCCAGATCCTTGGCCGCTTCAAACTTCTTCTGGGCCACGCCCAACCGCTTGTTGGCGTCGATGATGGCCACCTCCTGTTTCCGCTTGGCGTCGACGGTGACCACCACGACCTCCTGTTCGGCCGCGACCTCGGCCTGCTTCTGCACCACGGTGGCCTTCTGTACGGCCAAGTTCTGTTCGGCCGCCTGTTGCAGGATCTCCTTGGTATATTGCTTCTCCTGTTGCAGGGCGATCTGCCGCTGCCGCACCGGAACAGCGATCTTCTCCGGCGGTTTTACGTTGGTGATCAAGGCATGGACGATCTCGATCCCTTGCATGGCACAGGTATTTTGCATCTCGCGCTGGAATTCCTCCTGGAAGGTCGCCCGCGTATCGCCAGCGATAAACTCCTTGCCCGAGTGGCTCGATCCTTTCAAACGCGTATAAGCCCGGGCGTTGGGCACGATGATCTTATCGATAACCATCTTCTGGATGGCCTCGTTGTCGGTCGTGGCGTTGTTCTTGCCTTCGTTGTAGAGGACGAAAACCTTGGCGGCCTCATGGGGATTCACGCGATATTCGATGACGCCTTCCAGGCTGACCCAAAAACCGTCGCGGGTGGAAAAGCCGATGTCTTCCAGGTTATATTTCTGGCTGCGGCAATCGATCAAGGATACCTTTTCCTCGTAGGGATTCAAATACTGAGTGCTCGTGTCATAGGTCTCGGTCTGTACGCCACGGGCCGCCTTCCCCTTGGGCACGACAATCTCGTTGGGTGTTTCAGGAAGCGGTGCAGAAACCAACGTCCTCACGCCTTTGAAGCCGGCCGGGATCGTCACAGGGTCGTACAGTTCGATGATCTCGGCATAACCGTTGTTGACGGGGCCTAGCGCCTTCTTTTCGGCCGGATCGACCAGTTGCGCATTGATAGAATATCGGCCCGAGACAAGAATCCCCGGCATAATGCCCTTTTGCGATTCCTTGGAGGCGATCAGTTCGCCTGTCGGCAGATCCTCGCCGTAGAGGCGGATGCGAACGCCCAACTTGCCGGCGGGGATTTCAATCTGCGGCACGACTGTCCAAGCCCAGTTGTACGGATTGTAATAACAACGGATTTCGGTCAACACGGCGGCCTGTACGCCCTTGTACTCCTCCGACGGCGCAATCGATTGCGAGTTATCCAGATCCTTGCCCGTCTTGTGGATCAGGATTGCCATGTGTTTGTTTGGCACTTCAATCAAGCACGCGGTGTAGGTTTCGTAGAGGAGCACGCCGATCGCAACGATGGCAATCGCCGCCAAAGCGGCCGGATTGGGCAACTGAGGACGTCTCGAATTCATGGAATGGTTCCTTATAAACGGTGGGCGACGCGGGAGCGGAGTTGTTTCAGCTCACGGACAAGCCGCCGAGGGATAAATGATTTAATTCAAGCTGGTATTAGCACGCACAAGTATTGCTTACGAATAACGCCCCGGTTCAAAATCAGCAATACAGGTCCACGTCATTATAGCAAGTAATACAACCGGCAAATTAGGAGTTCGGTGCAGGCCCACGCTTGTGGGTGGTATGAACGGCAACTCGATTGTACCCGCAATAATAGCGAACCCCTTCCACGAGTTGAAGATATTGCGGTTTTCCGGGGCAATTTTTCCGGGGTGCTTGTTCCCTTGATTGCGTTTGGCTATCATGCAAATTGTAGGAAATCAGGCAGCTTGTGCAACGACGTCGCGCTCCCGGCAATCCGGTTGCAGAACCTAGCCCCCCAAAAAAAGGAGGGGACAAGACCATGGCATTCCACTTTGAAAAACTGACGATCAAAGGCCAGGAAGCAGTGGCCAATGCTCAGTCGTTGGCTACCGATCAGGGCCATTCCCAGATCGAACCGCTCCACTTACTCAACGCGTTGCTGCACGAGACTGACGGCGTTATCGCTCCGTTGCTGGATCGTATCGGCGTCAATCGTGCGCAGTTGGAAGGAATTGTCCGTTCCGAGTTGGAGCGGTTGCCCAAGGTCAGCGGCGGCTCGCTCCCACAGCCCAACAGCGAGTTGATTCGCGTGCTGGAGACATCCCAGCGCGAGGCCGACACAATGAAGGACGAGTTCGTCTCCACCGAACACCTCCTGTTGGCCCTAACTAAAGTCGATTCCAAGGCGAAGAATATCCTTAAACTTAACGCTCTGACGGACAAAGAACTCCTTCAGGCGATGCAGGCCATTCGCGGCAGCCAGCGGGTTACCGACCAAACCCCCGAGGCCAAATTCCAGGCCCTGGAGCGTTACGGCATCGACTTAGTCGAACGGGCCAGGCAAGGAAAGCTCGACCCGGTGATCGGCCGCGATCAGGAAATCCGCCGCGTGATCCAGGTCCTTTCGCGACGGACGAAGAACAATCCCGTGCTGATCGGTGAGCCTGGCGTAGGCAAGACGGCCATCGTCGAAGGCTTGGCACTACGGATCGTCGACGGCGACGTTCCCGAGAGTCTAAAGAATCGCCGCGTTATTGCCTTGGACATGGGCGCGCTGGTAGCCGGGACAAAGTTCCGCGGCGAGTTCGAGGAGCGGCTCAAAGCCGTCTTGAAGGAAGTTTCCAGCGCGGGAAACGTCGTGCTCTTTATCGACGAGTTGCACACGGTCGTCGGCGCGGGCCGGGCGGAAGGCGGTAGCGACGCCGCTAATCTGCTCAAGCCGGCCCTGGCTCGCGGTGAGCTTCGCTGCATCGGTGCCACAACGCTCGACGAGTATCGCAAGTATGTTGAGAAGGACGCCGCACTGGAGCGGCGATTCCAGCCGGTCAACGTCAATGAGCCGAATGTCGAGGATACGATTGCCATCCTTCGCGGTTTGAAGCCGCGCTACGAGGCCCATCACCGCGGCGTGAAGATCAAAGACTCGGCCCTCGTGGCTGCGGCAAACCTTTCGCACCGCTACATCGCCGACCGCTTCCTGCCCGACAAAGCGATCGACCTCATGGACGAAGCGGCCAGCCGCCTGGCCATGGAGCTTCAGAGTGTGCCGCAAGAGATCGACGAAGTCCAGCGGCGTCTGGTGCAGCTCGAACTGGTCGATCGGCAGTTGGCCGAAGAAACCGAGGAACACGCGCGGCAGCGACGCGAGGAAATTCAGAAGGAGATGTTGGAACTTCGCCGACGTTTGGCCGACTTGCGCAAGCAATGGGAACTGGAAAAGAGCGGGCTGGGCGACGTGCATCAGATCCGCAGCAAGCTCGATGAAGTGCAGTTGCAATTCAACCAGCTTGGCGCCGCCATCAAGGAAAAGCAGTCGGCCGGCTTGCCCGTCGCCGAAGCCGACTATCAAAAGCTCTACGAACTCGACATCCAGCGGAAAAAGCTCACGGAGCAGCTCGAATCGGCCGACAAGCCCCAGGCCCCGGTGACCGGCCGGCGGCTGCTCCGTCGCGAGGTCGGCCCCGAGGAAATTGCCGAAGTGGTGAGCGCATGGACCGGCATCCCCGTGAGCCGCATGATGGAAACCGAACGGGCCAAACTGCTGGTCATGGAAGAGCGCATCCATCAGCGGATGGTCGATCAGGACGAGGCCGTAACCGCCGTCTCCAATGCCGTCCGCCGCAACCGGAGCGGGCTGCAGGATCCCAATCGACCAATCGGCTCGTTCATCTTCCTCGGTCCCACGGGCGTCGGCAAGACCGAGCTTTGCAAGGCCCTGGCCCAGATCATGTTCGACGACGAAAGCGCCCTGATCCGCCTCGATATGAGCGAGTTCATGGAGCGGCACACGGTGAGCCGGTTGATCGGTGCCCCGCCGGGCTATGTTGGCTATGAAGAGGGCGGCATGTTGACCGAAGCCGTTCGCCGCCGGCCCTACGCGGTAATCCTTCTGGACGAGATTGAGAAGGCCCATCGCGACGTTTTCAATATCCTTCTTCAGGTTCTGGACGATGGTCGCCTGAGCGACAATCTCGGCCACACGGTCGATTTCACGAACACGATTGTGGTCATGACGTCGAACATCGGCAGCCAAGTGATTCAGGAAATCACCCGCGAAGGCGGCACCGAGGAGCAGATGCGCGAGGCCGTGATGGACACGCTTCGTGCGAGTTTCCTGCCGGAATTTCTTAATCGCGTTGACGAAGTTCTGATTTTCCATTCCCTCTCACCCGAGGCGATCCACAAGATTGTCGTCTTGCAGGTCGAGCGGCTGCGGAAGATGTTGACCGAGAAGGGGATCGAGCTGGAAGTGACCAAGGGTGCCATCAGCGCAATCTCACTGGAAGGCTACGATCCAACCTACGGTGCCCGGCCGTTAAAGCGGGTCATCCAGCAGCGATTGCAGAACCCGCTGGCCGTGGAACTCTTGAAACACGAGTCGGTCGTCGGTACGCAGGTGCGGATCGACTACGTCGACGGCGAGTTCACCTTTGACCACGTCGCGACGGCCTCGTGTCGGTCGAAAAGATGAATCTGTCGCGACCTCTTCTACTCGTAGAATCCGAAGTCATGCGCGGCATCATACAAGGCCACGATGTTCTCCGGCGGAACTCCTGCCTGGATGTTGTGGACGTTATTGAACACATAGCCGCCGCCAGGCTTCCATATTTCCATATTCCGCCGTACTTCCTCACGGACGGTTTCGGCCGAGACTCGCGGTAATACATGTTGCGTGTCGATCGCGCCACCCCAAAACGCCAGGCGGCTGCCAAAGCGGGCCTTCAATCCGGCAGGCTCCATTCCGCTGGCACTGATCTGCACCGGGTTAAGAATGTCAATACCGTTGTCCAAAAGATCAGGAATGTACTCGACGCATGCGCCGCATGTGTGGTACCATATCTTCGCCTGGGTCCGCGAGCGGATGTACTGAACCAACTGCTTGTGCCGCGGCTTTACCACGCGGCGATAGAATTCGGGCCGAAACAGCGGCCCTTTCTGCGCGGCCAAGTCGTCGCCGATCATGATCACGTCGACCACATCGCCCACCTCATCCAGGAACACCCGGAACCAATCCATCCAGAACTTCAGCGTCTGATCGATCAGGGCCTCGCAGAACTCCGGCTGCGTGAGCATGTCCATAAACCAGGTTTCCAGGCCGCGCAGATACCAGCAGATTTCGTAGACCACGCCGGATATCCCACTGACCACGGCGTATGGCGTCTGTTGTCGGATCTCCAGTGCCCGCTGACGAAGCCCGACAAACCGGCCCGGATCGTCGCCCTTGGGAAATGGGTAGTCGCGAATGTCCTTGATCGTGGCACTGGCCAGCGGATGGTGCGAGATGTCCATGTAGAGCGGCTGGTCGTCGGGCATCGACCAAGTGATACCAAACTCATCGGTCAAGTCGTGCCAAAGCTGGCCATCGCGCTGCCGCTGGACAATACCACCTTTGAAATCGGCCGCCGCGCCTGCGGCGATATACCGCGTATCGACACGGAACCGCTCCAGCAGCGATTCACTCGGTTTGGCAAGCTGCTGAACGGCGTCCATGATGACCACGGAGGCATCCATTCCCAAAAGCTCAGCTACCGCCTGAAAGGCAAACTTGTGGATACCCGTCTGGTTTCCGCCCAAATCGATCGGCACTCGATCGGGAATCTGGTGGTTGAGGGCTGCCAGAACACGTTGTCGAGAGGACATGGTTTCGTGGGACATGAAATGTTCACCCTGTTTAGTAAATCAGGCTCTCCGCCAAGTTTGTGGTGCGGGCGTCTCGCCTGCCTGATTCAACCACAACATCTTGGGCAGGCGGGACGCCCGCACCACAATTATCCGCAAACCCGGCGGAGAGCCGTAAATCATAATTGGAACTGCCCGCATGGAGAGTTTTCTCGGATTTTGGACGTTCCATCATCGAGTTCCTCTTCCGCCATGATCCATCCACGGCACTTCGCCGTACCACACTGGCAAGGGATAGCCGCATCGGCATGCCATGCGTAGTCGATGGTCATCGGTTCGCCTGGTGCAATCTTGCTTAAAATTTCCAGCCACACACTCGGAACAAGGGAAGTTCCGTCTTCATTTTTCTCGTCGCAGATGACCAACGCGGAGTTGGGTTGACAACTGTGATTGAGAAAACGAAACGGTGCGGCGGGTTCCAAGGTTCGATTGCCATCGCCAAGATCGATGCCATATTCTGAACCGTACTCCGGATCCGCCACGATCTCGCCATGAATCTGGCCGATGTAATCGCCGGTGGCAAATGAGTGCAAAGCAAAAACTCCCAGGCCATGCTGGGAGGGACCAACGCGAACAGCTTCCTTTGTGTACTCCATGGTGCAATCTTATCGGCTGGAAAACAGACTGTCAATGGGCCACGGGTCGCCACTCCTTTGGCATTTTTGTATTGTGGTTGTGAGAGGAAGGAGGTAGACGGGGCCACTATACTATTAAAACGCTATGGCAATTCACTTTGCAAGACTCGGAGGCAAGACCTCTTACGCGAAAAGGTGAGAGACCAATATCTTTCCACCGATGAAGAGCAACACGCATCCCCCTGCCGCTTCAGCCAGACGACCCCACCGAGCACCGAACCGGCTGCCACAGGTCATGCCAATCGCGCTCAGGACGCAAGTCACGATGCCGATGACCACGCTAGGAAGCCAGATGGTAACGTGCAGTAAAGCGAAGCTGATGCCTACCGCCAGTGCATCAATACTTGTGGCGACGGAAAGCGTGATAAGCATCATTCCCCGCGTTGGATCGGCTCGCGATTCGGTCTCGTGCTCCCCCCAGGCTTCACGCAGCATCTTGCCGCCAACGAAGGCAAGCAGCGCAAAGGCAATCCAATGGTCGAAAACTCCGATTCTTGAGGCCATCTCCTTGCCCGCCACCCACCCGAGCACAGGCATGATAAACTGGAAAAGCCCGAAGTGAAAAGCAATCCGGAAGACGTGGCGTAGCGTTATCCGGGGCATGTTCAGGCCAGCGACAATCGACACCGCAAATGCGTCCATTGCCAAGCCGACTGCTATCCCCAGGGTCGTCAGGTAATCCATGGGCAGCTTACGGAGCCTTCACTTCATAGGCATACAGTTTGCTGTCGTGACGGATGTAGAGTCGCCCACCAACGACCACCGGGTGAGCCCAAGTCGGTCCCTCGGGACCTTGCGGAGTCTTGAATTCGCCGACCAGTTTGTGGCGGTCCGGGGTGGCCTGGACCAAGCCAACACCGCGGCTCTCGCTCAAAGTATAGAGCATGCCGTCTGCGTACGTGAGCGAGCCTTTGCCTACCCCTCGCTCGGCGTAGTGCATCTTACCTGTCTTCCAATCGAGGCAAATCCACTTGCCGCCGTTGAGGTTGTGGGCCGCGCTATAAAGGCAACCATCCACCAGGATTGCGCCGCCGTGGTGGTTGTCCAGTTCCCGTGAGTCCCATACCTTTTCCACACGGGCCTTTTGGCCATCCACAAGCACCTTGAGCATCACCGATCCGGTCGTGCCATAGCCCGAAGTAATGAAAATCTGGCCTTCATGAAAAATGGGACTTGTGGCATTAACGTCGTAGGCCGTCTTGTGTGGGTAGCGGAAAAGCAGCGCGCCGCAGTCGGCGTCCACGCCGATCAGTGCCTGCCCCGTCATGGTGAGGATCATTCTCAAGCCCTGGTAGTTGACGAGCGATGCGGTGGCATAACCAGCCAAGTCACCACTGGCACTGGGGGCTTTCCACACAATCTTGCCCGTCCGCTTGTCAAGGGCTACCACACTGACCTTCGGCCCAGCGGGCAAACAGATCAGCCGGTCACCGTCTATCAGAAGCGATTCCGCCAGCCCCCAGGTGATGTTCTTGCTGCCGAACTCTTCCAGGAGGTTTAGGCCCCATACTTTCTTGCCCGTCTTGGCGTCCAGGCAGACGACATCGCCATACGGGGTCTCGTAGTACAGTTGGCTGCCATCAATCGTCGGGGTTGCTCGGGTACCGCCAGGGTCGCTGGTCCAACCTTTACCGCACTTGGTGTGCCAGAGAATCTTTCCATCGAGGTCCAGGGCGATGACCTCCGTATTACCGTCGAGATTCCCCGCAGTGTAGATCATGCCGCCGCTGATCGCCACGCTTGCAAACCCTTGCCCAATACCGGTGGCAGTCCAGACCAGCTTCGGACCGTCTTTCGGCCACTCCTTCAAGAACCCTTTCTCGATGGAGAGATTGTCTCCCCGGGGACCGTGAAACTGGTGCCAAGAGGGAACATCGGCGGCCAATGCCCATCCGGCCGCAAGAATGTAGATCGCGCTGGACAGCAGCATGGTTCGCATCGACTGAAACGCCATCGAGTATACTCCTTGTTGCAAGATAACAGATTAAGATCAATCCGTAAAACTCGCCCCGATCAGATCGGGGCCACAATTTTTCACTTTGTCGGCAGCGGGCGGACCTTGATGTTCGCAAAGCTCACGTTGCCGTGATCGCCCTGCAAGACAATATGCCCGGCCTTGTTTTTGGCGAACCGCGGCATGCTGTTGAACTTGCTGTTCTTGACGCACTGTTTGAAATCGTCGCTGCCGATTTCAAACGCGCAGTACTTCACGCCATTCATCCAGTGCTCGACGTGAGCACCGTCATAGACGATTTTAACGTGGTTCCATTGTCCGACCGGCTTGGTGGCATCCAACGGCTTGCCTGTCTTGGGATCGTCGGCTGGCTTGTACAAGGCGTAGGCCCAACCGGCCTTTTGTGAGTCGCCGTGGGGATCGGTGTTGTCCAGAAGCTGGAATTCGATTCCTGTCGCCCAGGCCGCGCCCTGATCTTCGGTCGATCGCAGCATGATGCCGCTGTTGGCATGGGCGGGCACTTTGTAATCGAGTTCCAAAATGAAGTTCTCGAACGGCTTGTCGCAAAGGATATCGCCGGCCGAACCGTTCACGCGGCAGAGCGCGCCGTCGATAACCTTCCAGCCAGCCGAAATCGTTTTCTTTCGGAAATTTCGCCAGCCTTGGCTCGTCGCGCCGTCGAACAGCAGTTCCCAGCCATCGGCCTTCTCCTGATCGGTGAGCTTGTTCAGATTGGGAAGTACCGAAGGCGACTGATCTTCGGCAACAGCTAGCGAGCCTGCGGTGGCAAACAGCAGTGCTAAGCTAAACAACAGGACGCATGAAAATGTACGCATGATTCTTCCTCTCGATGAAAACCAGTGGGATCGGGGTGGGTAAGGCGGCACGTTGCCGCTGAGAATCAACGGCGCGAGAAGGTCTCGGCGCGTTTTCCAGTAGTCATTTAGTGTAGTATCCACGAAAGGCCAACGCAAGCGGCTTTTCAGGAGATCTGCAAACTCGCCTACGGTTGGCCGAGCGAATACATTCCGCTGCCTGCCCGTTTGAGCTTGCCTTGCCGAGCCAACTCTTCCCAGACGGCCGCCGGAAACTGGTCGGGCGGCGTAATAGCCACAATACCCGACTCGTGCCCGCCGCTCATTGGGCCGCGGCCGATTCGTGATTGATCGTCAAGCTGAGTCAGCTTGAGCCGTTTTCGGAATGCTTTGAGGGCCGACTTGAGTTCCTGGGGAATGGGGCCAGTCGGCGGGGTTACAGTCGGCGGGGTTACATCAGCGGAAGACACGGAAAACTCCTTGGCAAACGAGTACAATGAAATTGGCTAGGCCTATTTCGGCGAAACGCTACGCTAATGATACCAGTTTTTCAGGAACCATTCTCAGCAGACTTGTAGTTTTTCGGCCGTGCGGTAGACTTGGAACCGATGTCGTATCTTTCCAGTGCCCACGCACACGCCGCCTGCACGGCCGGGTCGGAATCGCGAAGTCCTTCAACGAGTGCAAACGAAGCATTCTCGTCCGGCTGATTGCCTAACGCATAAGCGGCTTGGCAAAGCAGTCCTCGCCGCCTAGCCCTCAGGAGGGGCGACCCGCGGAATCGTTGACGAAAAGCGGCATCGTCCAAGCGTAGCAACTCGGCCAGCCCGATCGGATTTGAATGGGGACGTGGCTGAAACGCCGGCTCGGCAATCGGTAACGGACGGCGATTGAAAGGGCAAACGTCCTGGCATAAGTCGCAGCCAAAGATTCGCGGTCCAATCGACTCGCGCAGTTCGGGCGGAATCGGCTCGCGCAACTCGATCGTCAAATAGGAGATACACTTCCTCGCGTCAAGACGATAAGGCTCGATGATCGCTCCCGTCGGGCAGGCGTCGATACAGGCCCGGCAGGTGCCGCAGTGACCGGTCGTCACCGGTTCGTCGTAGACAAGCGTTTCGCTGGTAAGCAAGGCGGCCAGAAGGAACCAACTTCCCAACTGCCGATTCAAGAGCAAAGTGTTCTTGCCAACCCAGCCGAGGCCGGCCAATTCGGCGAACTCACGTTCCAGCAGCGGGGCCGTATCGACCACTCCGCGAACTGCCGCACCGGGCATTAACGCGCGATGAAAGTCGGCCAAGGCATGCAATCGCTCGCGGATTAGGTCGTGATAGTCGGTTCCCCAGGCATAGCGCGCGATCCGGCCCTGGCCCGCGGTAAGCTCGGCAGGCTCCTCCGTGCGATAGGCCATTGCCAGCATCAGCAGGCTGCGGGTGCCGTCCAAAACGTGCTTGGGGTGCTTGTATGCTGTCGCTCGGCTGGGAATGTATTCCATCTGTCCGGCAAAACCGTCCGCAAGCCACTGCTGGAAGGCCCCGATCCGCGGCGGCTCGATGGCCGCGGTCGCCCCAGCCAGGTCGAAACCGAGTCGCTGGGCCTCTGTCTTCAGTTGAGTGGTCAGATCGTCAGGGCACATGGCAGGAGCTTTCGGTTTCTTCGGTTCTGGGAGCACAGGGTGGAACCAGCTAATAATATCCAAGAGGATTCACCGCAAAAGAGCGCAGAGAACGCAAAGAATAGAATCTTTTTTTTACGCCCTTTGTGTTCTCTCGCGGTGAATACTAATAAAAGGGGGCTCTCTTCCTCACAATCCTTATCTTTGATATGATTGTCTTTAAGGTCGCGGCGGGGAATTGCCGATCTACTTTCGGTAACGAACCAGCCGTGATTTTTACGGGACCAGTAATCACGGTTGCGACTACCGCTTTTGCGTCCTATTTTCCTCGCCACAGAAACCACCTATTTACCGCCACAGTTTACTGCCAACGCATAAAGCATGGTATGTAACTCATTAAATATCAATGAGTTGCAAAATACGGCCCCGTAGCCAAGTGGCTAAGGCAGCGGATTGCAAATCCGCCATCGTCGGTCCGACTCCGACCGGGGCCTCTTTCCTTAACTCCTTGCTTGATAAGGCTTAACAGGCTCGGCTTCGCCGGGCCTGTTGTCGTTCAACAGGCAACTGTTACCCAAAATGTTACCTTGGGCCGCCGTGTTACCTTCGTCCACGCCAAACTTGGCCCAAAGCTCGTCGGCCACTTCGTCGGAATTCAGGTTGACAGGATACCCCACGGTTGTGGCCGGTTTCCGGACCGAACACGGGACCGCGCCGAACAGGGCGATGTAAAGTTGGGATTGACCTGGAAAAGCGGATGAGCGGCAAAAGAGGGGAATCACCCGAAATACTGCACGGCATTGATGAACACTTTCAGGCCGTCGCCCACCGGGCCAGCCTCGCCGCGTGTCCAGCGGGGGTGATGCGTGGGGTCGAGATGCCGCTCAGGGTGGGGCATCAGGCCCAACACTCGGCCGGTCGCGTCGCAGACGCCGGCAACATCGGCCATCGAGCCGTTGGGGTTGTCGGGGAAGGGGAGATGCCCCCCGGCTTGAAAGCCCTCGCCCCCGGCCCCTGGGTGCGGGGCGAGGGGAGGTTGTTGTATTTTGCTTTCTCCCTGCTCCCTGCTCCCTGCTCCCTGCCCTCTCCCGCCAGGGGCGAGGGGAGTGTAGCGCAAGGCCAACTGACCAGCCGCTTCCAATCGGGCAAGCGTGGCGACGTCCCGGGCGATGAACTTGCCTTCGCCATGGGCCACGGGCAGATACATCTGCTCAATGCCGCGAAGGAATACGCATTTTTTGCTCGCCACGCCCAGGCGGACCCAACGGTCTTCGTACTTGCCGGAGTCGTTGTAGGTCAGCGTGGCCGGCGGGCCGTGGGGTGGCTCGTCGTCCAGCAAGATGCCCGATTTGATGATCACTTGAAACCCGTTGCATATCCCCAGGATCAATTTGCCGGCGGCCTTGAAGTCGGCCAGGCGGCCGGCTAGGTGATGCCGCATTTGCACGGCAAAGATCTGCCCCGCGGCCACATCGTCGCCAAAGCTAAATCCACCGGGAATACAGAGAATCTGGAATTGATCGAGCAAAGCCGGCGACTCCAGCATGCGGTTGACGTGGAGCGTCTCGGTCGTGGCACCGGCCATTTCAAAAGCGAAGGCCGTTTCCTGGTCGCAGTTCGTGCCAGGTGCTCGGAGGATAAGGACTTTGGGGCAGGACATGGGTTGCGCTAGCCGCTTGCGGCTTAGCAATTCAAGGGTTCAGGGTTCATTCTTGTTTGTCATTACCATCTTAGCGGTTTCTGCCAGGCTTCTTTCAGCGAGGCCAAATCGCTCTCGACGACCGTCGCGCCACCGGAGTGAATCACGAGCCGGTCGTCCTGGGTCACTTGGCCGATCCGTGCATTCGCCGCGCCGGCAATGGCCGTTTCAAACGCTGCGACATTCTCGGCTTGCACTTCGCAAAGAAACCGCGTGTTCGACTCACTGAACAACCGCGCGGCCATGCCCTCGCCCCCTGCCCCTCTCCCAGAGGGAGAGGGGAGTTGATTGCCCTCACCCCCTGTTCCTGAAAGGGAGGGGAGTGAGTCATCGCACGGGACGGCCTGCAAATCAATCTTCGCGCCAAAGCCGCCGGCAAAGGCCATCTCGGCCGCGGCGACCGCCAGGCCGCCTTCGCTCAAGTCGTGACAGGCGCGGACCAATCCGGCGTGGATTGCACGATGCATCGCGGCAAAGGTTTTTTTAGCGGTTTGCGGATCAAGTTGCGGCACCCGACCCTCCCTCACCCCCTGCCCCTCTCCCGAAACGGGCGTGGGGAGGCTCTCCGCCAAGTTTGTGGTGCGGGCGTCTCGCCTGCCTGGTTCAACCACA
>JBAWVO010000016.1:0-42415 GCA_037147235.1 Planctomycetota bacterium
GCATCTTGCCCGTGTCGAATTCCACGGGCTGGAAGCCCGTGCCACGCGCTTGCCAAAAAATCTTGCCACACACAATCCAGCGCAGACCTTGACACTCCCAGCAGTCGGGCCATAATCAGGACATCCGTGCGTGGGGCAATGGCATAAACTAACCCAAGGATGAACTCCAATGACCGCATTACTTCTGGCAGCTTTGGTCCTGGCGGCACCGCCGGGCGAAACGCGGCCTTCGACCGAAATTTTGTCGGGGCGTGTTCCGCCCGCAAGGCTGATCAAACTGACCCGTGGCATCAATCTCTCGGACTGGTTTACCCAGCCGCCCGACGACCCCGAGAGACACTTAGACCCTAATAACATGGCCAAGGATGTCGCGCTGATCAAGGCCATGGGCTTCCGCCACGTTCGCCTGGCGTTCGGCGATGCGACGGTGGTTGACCCGCAGACGCCTGCGGTTTTGAATCCCGAGAAGATGAAACGCTTCGATGCGGCCCTCGATATGCTCCTGGCCGCCGATCTGGCGGTCGTTGTCGATTTCAGCCCCGGGCACGACTACAAGAGGGCGATTGAGAAGGACGACGCCGCGGTCGAGAATTTTGTCGGTCTGTGGCGGGTGCTGGCGAAGCACCTTGCATCGCGCGACCCGGAGATGGTTTTCTTCGAGTTGCTGAACGAACCGGTAATGACCGACTCTGCCCGCTGGAACGTGATTCAGAAGAAGGCCCTGGCGGCGATGCGCGAGTCTGCGCCGCGCCACACGCTCATCGCCACGTCGGCAGAATGGTCGGAGTGCTACAAGCTGGAACTCGTCGAGGTCGTTGCCGATCGTAACGTGGTCTACAATGTTCACTACTACGATCCGGTCAGGTTCACGCACCAGGATGCCCCTTGGGTCGGCGACTGGGTGAAGGGGCTGAGAAATGCGCCTTACCCATCCAGCCCGGAGGCCGTGGCCAAGGTTCTGGATGGCCTTCCCGACGATACGGCCCGAAAACTGATGATTAACTACGGGAAGGAAAAGTGGGACGCCGCAAAAATCGAGGAGATCCTTGCCGAGGGGGCTGCCTGGGGCAAGAAACAGGGTGTTGCGATGACGTGCAATGAGTTCGGAGTGTACCGCAAGGCCCCGGCAGCCGATCGCAATCGCTGCATTGAGGACACTCGCAAGGCAATGGAGAAATTCGACATCGGCTGGTGCATGTGGGACTACGCCGGTGATTTTGGCGTAGCCACCGGCAAGCCGGGCCAGCGTGTCGCCGATGCCGACACCCTCAAGGCCCTCGGCCTGATGTCAGAAAAACCAAAATCAAGATCCCCTCTCCCAAAAGGGGGCAGGAAGTTCAGGAATAGCCTCAAAGAGAGAAAGGGTTATTGATGATGAAAATGGGCTCTCTGCTGGGTTTGCGGATAATTGTCGGAAGTCGTAGAGTGGAACTCGCTGCGATCGTACCACTCTACCAATCGAACTCTAGCCCCATGGTCACGCCGTTATAGAAGACAGCTCCCTGGGTATCGATCGCCCCGACCGGTTTCGCCGCGAAAATCATCTGTTCGGGTGCCCGCGCGACATCGCCGACCCACGTCATGTCGTACGAGATATGTCCAACCAGATTCGGTCGGAACTTGTAGCTTCCTTGGATGCCGAAGCCGCCGGCGAATGCGACCACGGTGTTGTGGGCACCAAAATTGACCGGTGGATTAGAAACATTGTTGAATTGAGTTTGGATCAGGCTATCCTGGCTGGCCACATTGAGAAACATGCCGGCCTTGCCATGCGTTTCCAGACTCCAACGGCAGAAGCGGTACTCAAGGGTTCCGCCTGTTTGCAAACCAAGCATCGTGTTGTAACTGTGGACCGAGTACTGACCGGAATTGATGAGCGTGGTGACCTTATTCTCGTCCTGAGTCTCGCCCCGGCTCAGATAATCAAACTTTTCATTGAGTACCATGGCGCGAAACCCAAACAAGTAGGAGTAATAATATCCGGTCTGGCACTGTCGATACCAGCGGCCATTGGGATTCAAAACCAGTTGATCGGGCTGATTATGAGCGGCAATGCGATAATTCAACTCCCATTCGTTCAGCGTGGAAACATAGAAAGCCGACTGCTCGGTGGCTCGATTAAAGGCAAGGGCATTCGTGGCGTCAAACGGCTGTGCCTCGGTGGGAAAAGCGAAGGGACTGTTTAAATTGCCCTGGAATCCGGTGACGGTGGGGGGGGTATTCGGGGTTGGGTAGGTGGCCGTGGTGGAGTAAACGGGGACAAGTAATCCTTGTGCGGCACTATTAGCCGAGAAACGATCGAGGCCCGCATAATCAAACTCGATGAAGTGATCTCGCGATTCACCATCGCGGCCAAGGAACCGGCTGATTTTGAAATTCCACGCTGGGCTCACATCAAAATTCAGTGAGTGGACCGTCATCATCTGGCTTCTCACGGCATCGTTAAAGTAACGATACTCAGTAGCGGTTCCACTGCTAACCAGAAAGGGTCCGCCAGGAATGGAACTCGTGGAGAGAACCCGATCGGCTGCCCGGGTGCTGGCGATGAGCTTCAGCGACGAGTCAAAGGTCCACTTCGCCGGCATGCATCCGCCGCCACCGCAAGATTCACAGGCGGCCGGTGGTGTGTCGCCAAAAACGCCGCCAATCGGCATTTGATGCTCACCCACCACCGACGAATCAGCGTCGGACATCATCGTTTGGGGGGGAATGGCCTCCGCGTGGCCATTCGAGGTTGGTTGCGAAGCCCCCCAATCATTGGCCGAAGCCCAACGACCAATAATAAATAGTCCGACCCATGCCAGAGTCACTAGAATGTGCCGAATTGCGATTTTCACCAGCCAGTCCTCCATTCCGTAGAACGGAATTCATTCCGTTCAAACGGATCAAAATCCGTTCCAAGATTTTTCACACTGCTCAAGGGTGTCAACGACTGCTTAATCGACCAGTTCTGGCCCGCAAAACACAAATAATCGTTAAAATCACCCAAAAGACCATAAGCTACGCTATCGGCAGGAACTATTTGATAGTAATATCTATCGCATGTTACCTGTCTTGCCATCCTGACACTGCGTTTTCTGTCGTCCCTCTGCCCGGCAGGGGACGAACTTGGTAGAATTCTTCTTTTCATGGTCCGCACGGACCAATTTTTCGAGACGACACTTCCTATTGGGAACTCGCCACCATGGCTATTGACGCATATTCTCTTTGTCCGGGCGGAACCGGCAAGAAGATCAAGTTTTGTTGCCCCGACTTCTTACCTGAGTTGGAGAAGATCGATCGCATGATCGAAGGCGAGCAGTTTATCGCCTGCATCCAGCATATCGATCAGCTCGAGCAGAATGGCCAATCGCGTGCCTGCCTGATGGCGATCAAGTCAGAATTGCTGCGGGTGACCAATCAACTCGACGGGGCACCGGCCTATGTGGCCAATTTTGTCGAACGCTTTCCGCAAAACCCCTCGGCTTGGTCCGAATCGGCCTTGCTGACCGCAGTCTCGGAAGGCGGCCTCGCAGCGATGGGCAAGCTTCAGCGGGCTATCGCGCTTTGCGACGGCGGTATCCAAAGCCGCGTCTTCGAGGCGGCCGCCGTTGTCGCGAACGTGTTGATCCAAGAAAATCATTGGGCGGCCGGCCGAGCCTTGCTCCATTTGCTGGCCTCGCTGAATCCAGAAGATCGTGAGACCTTGGATCGGCTGGTTTATGTTAATCGTTCCGCCGAAATTCCCATGCTGCTCAAGAGCGATCCGGTAATACTGCCTTGCCCGCCCGACGCCCCCTGGCGGTCGAAGTTTGAAGCGGCCCTTGCTCCGTTGAAGAAGGCCCAGTGGCAGGAAGTAGCCGATCGACTAACCGCCTTGGCGGCCGAAGTGACCGACTCTTCTGCCCTGTGGAGCAACCTAGCGGTGGTTCGTAGTTGGCTGGCCGACGAGGCCGGAGCACGCGAGGCCCTTCAGAAGTTTGCCGCACTGCCGACGGTGCCGGAAGAAGATGCCGTGGAATTCGCAGCCATTGCGATGCTGACGAGTGAATCGCCGTTGGGCGACGACATTGACATCCTTCGTTGGACGTGGCCTGTTCGTGACTCAGAACGGCTGCATGAATTGCTGCTGTCCGACCACCGCGTGGCCCCGGTGCCGGTGGATGCCTCTGCTTGGCGGGCAAGCGATTCGCCTCCGCCGCGCATGGCCGGAATGCTGCTCGATCGACCCTCGCTGGACATCGACGAGAGTTTTTCGTTGGACAATATGCCAAGCGTCCTCGGGCAACTGCTCTTGTTTGGCCGAGAGACCGATCAGGCGGCGCGAATGGAGATTATCGGCATACCCCGGACCCAAGCCGATCAGGCCAAGGCGACCCTTCGCCAGATCGGCGGCAACATGCTGGAACTGGAGCCGGAAGAAACGCTCGTGGCAAGGACGTCCGCAAGCCATCAGATGATCGCGCATCGCTGGGTTCCGCCGCGTGGCGCACCACGAGAGCAGATCGATGCTCTGCTGGTCCAGGACTTCCGCAATACCTTACTCAACTGCTGGCCGGATCACCCACTTGGCGTACTCGGTGGCCAATCCCTGCGGCAAGCGGCCGGCGATCCGGCGACACGCGTGAAGGCATTGGCTGCCATTCTTGTCATGCAACAATGGTCGGGCCGTTCCCTAGCGGAGTTCGATTTCAACGATTTGCGCTCCCAACTCGGCCTGCCGACCCTTGGGCCGATCGAACCCCAGCCCGACGAGGTCCGTACGCTACCGCTGGTCCGTCTCGCCCGGGTCCAGGTCGAAAAGCTCTCGGACGAGGATCTCGTGCTGGCTTTCCGCCGCACCGGCCTGTACCACGCATGGGACGCCGCGCGGAAGTTCGCCCGAGCCATCATCGATCGCCCGGTCTTTGCTCTCCGTCCGGAACGCATGGAGGCCTATCGGACTCTGGCTCAATCGGCGACGACCTTGGAGGAGGGTGTCGCGAGCATTGACGAAGGACGTCGTGACGCGCTCTCCACCGGCCAGTCGTGTGCCGTTTGGGATTTGATGGAGCTTTCATTCCGCTTTGGGCATGGCGAAATCGACCAGTCCATGCAGTTGATGCAGCATATCGAGTCGCGGCATATCAAGGAGCAGGGCGTTGCCCAGGCATTGACGCAAATGCTGATCAATTTCGGGCTGTTGAATCCCGATGGAACGCCCGTCACCGCGCAGGGCCATGGAGCGGCCGAGGTTGCACCACCAGCAGCCGACCCCTCGAAGCTTTGGATTCCGGGCAGTGAATCGTCCGGATCCGGCGGCGGTAAGCTCTGGACGCCGGGGATGTAAGCAACCGCTGAATGGACCAACCCGCTCTCGATCACTGGCATCTACAACGTGCCCTAGAATTGGCCGCCCAGGGGCATGGCTTCGTCGAGCCGAACCCGATGGTCGGCTGTGTGATCGCGCGCGGCGCCGAGATCGTGGGCGAAGGGTGGCATCGCCGCTTCGGCCAGGCCCACGCGGAGATCGATGCTTTGCAGATCGCCGGCTCGCGTGCATGCGGAGCGACGCTTTATGTGACGCTGGAACCGTGCTGCCATCAAGGCAAGACTCCACCTTGCACCCGCGCCCTACTTGCCGCCGGCGTCGCCCGCGTGGTGGCCGCCATGGCCGACCCGTTTCCCCAAGTTGCCGGCGGCGGACTGGCCGAACTCCGCGCCGCTGGCGTTGAAGTGCAAGCCGGCATTCTGGAAAACGAAGCCCGAAAGCTCAACGCACCCTATCTAAAGCTTCTTTCCACGGGCAAACCCTGGATCGTGGCCAAGTGGGCCATGACACTCGACGGAAAGATCGCGGCGCGGACCGGCGATAGTCGTTGGATATCCAGCCCAGCGTCGCGGCAGTTGGTTCATCAACTCCGTGGCCGCATGGACGCAATCCTTGTCGGCAGGGGAACCGCGGCGGCCGACGATCCTCAATTGACTGCTCGGCCGCCAGGACCAAGGACAGCTCTGCGGATCGTGGTCGATACCCGAGCCTCGCTTTCACTCAATAGCCAGTTGGTTCGTACCGCGAGGGAAGTCCCGGTTCTGGTAGCCGTCGGCCCCGAGGCGACAAGTGCCGACTGCGCTAATCTTCAGGCGGCCGGATGCGAGATACTGGTCTGTGACGGGGCAACATCGCAGGCCCGGCTGGAAATGTTGTTCGATGAACTGGGGCGACGGCGCATGACGAACGTACTGGTTGAGGGTGGTGGCCGGCTCCTGGGGAGCCTTTTCGATGCCCGGCTGATCGACGAGGTACATGTCTTTATCGCACCCAAGTTGGCAGGTGGCACCGAGGCACCCAGCCCCATCGCCGGTCGAGGCATTGATGCCATTTCGGCCGCACTGGCTGTGGAAGATCTCGCAGTCCGAGAGATTGCCGGCGACATCTACCTCCAGGGACGGATCGTGCGATAGAATTTGTTGGAGAATACACGGATGTGCTGTGGATATGCTGTGATGGATATGCTGTGATCTTGACACTTACGGAAATAACGTATAATCTTACGTGATATGCGTAAGTCCAGTCCCATCGATCCGCTGATCAACAAGACCACTCAGGGGCTGCTGGCCGCGACAGTACTCCAGCCGGACCGCTGGTGGTATCTGAGCGATCTAGCCAAGCACCTGCGTCGCCGCCCATCAAGTCTTCAGACGCCACTTTTCTCGCTGGTGTCGGCAGGCATTCTTTCTCGTCGCAAAGAGGGGAACCGGGTCTACTTCCAAGCAAATTTGGACTGCCCTTTCTTGCCGGAGCTTCAGGGGTTGATGGCCAAGACTGTCGGGTTGGTTGAGGTGCTTCGCGAGACCTTCATGCCACTGAAGGATCGGCTTGAAGTGGCTTTCATCCACGGATCGGTGGCAAAATCCAGCGAGGTCGCGGCCAGCGACATTGATGTTATCGCCATCGGTTCTCTGGGGCTCGCCGACCTATCACCCGTCCTGGAAAAAGCCGAGGAGCGGCTTGGACGCCCGGTAAATGCCAGCGTGTATTCCCCTCAAGAGTTCGCCAAAAAAATCGCGGCGAAGAACCATTTCCTTTGCGCCGTTCTCGACAAGGAAAAGCTCTTCGTCCTAGGAGAACCCAATGACTTGGAACGAATTGCTGGCCGAAAACCGCGTTGAGACGCACACGACGAGCAAGCAGGAGATTGACGACCTGCGAAGCGTAGTCGAGCGCAATCTTCGCGATGCGGCCATTTCCCAACTCTCTTCTGATAACCGATTCGGTTTGGCTTACGAAGCGGCCCTCTTGCTTGGAAAAATGGCTGTTGCTTGCTCTGGGTATCGGGTGAAAGGGCAGGGCGCGCATCAGACGACGTTTGCCGCTCTGAAATTTGCCTTGGGAACTGGCATTAGCAATACGGCGACTTACTTGGAACGCTGCCGGCGGAAGCGGAACGAACTGAGCTACGACATGGCGGGAGTCGTCACCGATACCGAGGCCGAGGAGATTCTTGCTCGGGCCGCAGTATTGCAGAACACTGTCGAGCAGTGGATCGCCCAGAACCATTCGCATCTTTCATGATTGTTCGGAATTTGGAGCATGAACAGCACTTGACTTTCTGAAGGCTTTGTCTGATTCCCGCTTGAAACCATTTCCGTGGCCCTTGATCCGGCAGGCGACTTGACCGATAATAATGACTGTCTCTGGAACCCACCCATGAATGCTCTGCTGCCAATACTAACGCCCTCAGAAAAGGAACCCACCCATGAGTACTCTGCTAATAATCTCGTCCTTGACGCTCGCCCTGTCTGCTTCACCCAGTAGTGAAGCCGTGCCGTCTCCTGCCCCGTCCGTCCAGCAAGGCAAGCCGCATCCCATGGCTTGTGCGGACTACAGCCAGGGAAAGGTCTTTTTGGTGTCGGCCCTGGGAAAGGTCGAATGGGAATATCCTGCGCCCAGTTGCGACGATCTGTGGGTGCTCGGCAACGGTAATCTGCTCTTCGTGACCGGCCACGGCGTGAAAGAGGTCACCCGAGACAAGAAGGTCGTGTTCGACTACTCGTCGAAAAGCGAAATCTACGCTTGCCAGCGCCTGCCCAACGGCAATACTTTCATCGGCGAGTGCAACGCGGCCCGACTGCTGGAGGTCGATCCGTCCGGCAAGATCGTCAAACAGGTCCGCCTGTTACCGGCCGGCAAGGACGGCGGCCACACCTACATGCGCAACGCCCGGCAATTGCCAAACGGCCACTACCTCGTCGCCCATTTTGGGCAGCACGTGGTTAAGGAGTACGACGCCGAGGGGAAGGTTGTGATGGAAATCCACGCACCAGGCGGACCGCACAGCGTGATCCGTCTGCCCAATGGCAACACGCTGATCGCCTCCGGCGACATGCGACAGCAGGCCAATGTTTCCGAGGTGGACAAAACCGGAAAAACTGTCTGGCAAGTCACCAACAACGAGTTGCCCGGCATCAGCCTGAAGTTCATGACTGGCCTGCAACGATTACCTAACGGCAACACCGTGATGACCAACTGGCTCGGGCACGGCCAATTGGGCAAGGCACCGCATGTGATCGAAGTCACGCCCGACAAGAAGGTCGTCTGGACGTTCGCCGACCATAAAACGATGAAGACAATCTCCAGCATTCAAATTCTGGACATCCCCGGCGATGCTGCCCAGGGAGAGATTGTTCACTAAAGCGTAGTAGCCACGGCAAGCTGCGTTGACTTTAGCGACTGCCGCGACCCTGCCGCTCCCACCGAGATTTCCGTCTGTGCCGATAGCACCAAATCTCAATGAAGATTCTCACGATATAGGTTGTAACGCACGGATTGCGCAAAGCAATAGGCACGGTCCCTGTGTCGTCCGCCATGCGGCGATAGCCGCTGGTGCACACCGAAAGTCTTGGGCCAGCCTCAGTCGGACGGCACACGGAGTGTGCCTGCTACCTTCGTGCAGGAGTCAACTATATGGAATGGACCACCATCGTTGGGCTGATCCTGGGTTTCGCCTCGATGGGCGGTGTCTTGGTACTTGGGGAGACGAAAACCTCGCTCAATACTTTCATCGACCCACCTGCGCTCCTCATGGTATTTGGCGGGGCGGCCGCGGTGACGCTCATCGGCTTTCCGTCTCGACAATTGCAAAACCTCTTTTCCATCCTCAAAAAGCCGTTTCTCAGTCGGCTGGAGGAACCTTCGGAGCTGATCAACGAACTCGTACAGTTGGCGGAATTGGCCAGAAAAGACGGACTCCTCGCCCTGGAGGCTAAAGCCCGAGAAATCCGCGATCCGTTCATTGCCTTGGGGATCCAACTGATCGTTGACGGCACCCGGTCCGAGGTCGTCGCCGAGATCATGAACGACGAGATCGAAACCCGGGCGGCTCGACACCGCGAGGCCAAAAAGATCGTGGAACTGGTCGGCCGCTGCGGACCGGCTTTTGGGATGATCGCCACGCTCTTGGGCTTGATCCTCATGCTGGGAAACCTCGATAGCCCCGATACGATCGGCCCCTCAATGGCCATTGCTTTGATTGGTACGCTCTACGGTGCCATGCTGGCCAACTTAATTTGCATTCCCCTAGGCGAGAAATTGAGCTACCTGAGTCATGAGGAACTGCTGGCTCGGCAGATCATCATTCGCGGCGTGCTGGCGATCCAAGCGGGCGATAATCCGCGCGTGGTCCGGCAGAAGCTCGACATGTTCCTGCCTCCACGATTCCGCGAACGGCCCTACGCCCAAGCCAGTTAATCGCCATGCGACAACTCCCCGAGGAAAAACCCGAAGGCGCTCCGGAGTGGATGGTCTCCTACGCCGACATGATCACCATCGTCATGTCGTTCTTCGTGGTCATGTTTTCCATTGCCTCAGGCGAGGCGGCCAAAGGCAAGCGATCGCAGCAGCAGCAGGTAGCAATAGAATCACTACAGTACCGTTTTGGCCCCAAGTGGAAACCGTTCATGAGTTGGAGCTTGATGCCCGGCAACGCGCTGCTGCCTGGCGGCGGCAAGGGCCGGGGTAGCCCCGCTCCAACGCCCGCGGTGGGAGATCCGGGCGGGACGGTCCGCGTTTTGAAGATGGAAAAAGCACGGATTCGCGTACCGGGTCAGGGTGACCTGATCGCCATCGGCGGCATGGTCTATTTCGATAAAGCGACCACCGATCTTGTCCCCGGTCAGAGCGGCTCGATCCAAAAAATTGCCGATGAGTTGGCCGGCAAGCCACAGCAGGTCGAAATCGTGGCCACGGCCTCGAATCAGCCGCCGCCGCCGGGCTGTTTGTTTCGCGACCGCTGGGAACTCTGTTACGCCCGTTGCCGCCAGACAGCCGATCTCTTTACCTCGCTGAAGATTGAGCCAGAACGGTTGCGGTTGTCCGTCCTGCCGGCCAACGCACAGGAAAGCAAAGGATCGCTTTATTCCGAGACCGACGTTGCCGTACGAGTTTTCCTCAGCACCACGCTGCCCGTCGGGGTGAAGTGAGGGACGCTTACTCTTCCAGTGCCCAGCCGTCGGGCAAAGTCGTTCCCTTGGCTACGACGAAGATGCCGTCGCGGATCATTCCGAAGGGCGTTTCTTCGCTGTTTTCGACGCCGCGGCTATTGATCACGCGGACGTTGCATCCGATGCGGCAGTTCTTGTCGATGATCGCGCCTTCGATGTGCGACCCGGCACCGACGCCCAGCGGCGTGATGCCCGCGGCCGCGCCGGCTGCAATTTCGTGCGGCAACTCGTGGAAGTCATGGCCCATGAGGATTGAATTGCGGATCGTGACATTGCGGCCGATCACGCAACGAAGGCCGACGATGCTGTTTTCCACCACGGCGCCTTCCTCGATGCGGCATCCGTCGGCCACGAGACTGCCGCGGATCGTCGCCCGATCGATCCGCGACGGCGGCAGGAACCGTCCTTGCGTGTAAATCGGAGCACCAGGCATCGAGAGGTCGAACGCCGGGTTCGTGTCGGCCAACTGCAAGTTGGCCTCGTAGAACGACTTGATCGTGCCGATGTCCTCCCAATAGCCGTCGAACAAATGGCACTGTACGCGGTGTGTCCGCATGGAAGCCGGAAAGACCTCTTTGCCGAAGTCTCGATAGGGCGTCTTTTCCAGGGCGTCGATCAGCGTCTTGCGGTTAAACAAATAGATGCCCATGCTCGCCAGGTAGGTTCGGCCCTTGCTCTCTACCCCTTGAGCATCAATCCACGCTGGGTCGGTTCGCACGAGATCGAGTTCCTGGGGAGTTTTCGGTTTTTCCAGGAATCCCACCACCCGGCCTGTGTCGTCAACCCGCATGATCCCCATCGCGGATGCCTGGCTGCCGTCGATCGGCATGGCGGAGATTGTCACATCGGCATTGCTCTGCTGGTGCGTTTTTAGCATCTCACGGAAATCCATGCGATAGAGTTGATCGCCGGAGAGGATCAGCACATAGTCGATGCCCGGCTCCTCGATGTTTCGCAGATTTTGCCGCACGGCGTCGGCGGTGCCCTGATACCAGTTGGTGTTGTTCTGCGTCTGCTGGGCGGCGAGGATTTCGACGAAACCGCGATCGAAGGCGTCAAAGATATAGGTGCTGCGGATATGCTGGTGCAGGCTGGCGGAATTGAACTGCGTGAGCACATAGATCCGGTTCAGGCCGCTGTTGATGCAATTGGAGATGGGAATGTCGATCAGACGGTACTTTCCGGCCACCGGAACGGCCGGTTTGGAACGAACCTTCGTCAAGGGATAAAGCCGCGAACCCTGTCCGCCACCCAACACTAAAGCAATCACATTTCTCATATTGATTTCCCAAGTCGAACGTGTGCAGCATGTCTTGGACTTACGCGGTCATTATGTAAACTCCTTCTTCTCTTCTACTTGTCTTTTTCCGCGGCCGCGGCCCAGCGAGCGAGTCCGAGCATGGCCAGGCCAAAGGCCAACAGTGTCAGGCCCCACCACAAGTTGATGTTGATGCCCAGGGACTTAACATACTGGTCGCCACCCCAAGTACACAGGCCATAGATTGTCAACATCGTACCTACAAGCGAGAACATGAGTCCCATCGGCAAACGAAGATCGAGCATTGCAGTACCTCGTAAAATTTCAGTTAGCTCTACCAGAAGATGTAGTTCAAGGCCGCGCAGGCCACAAGGAGAATTGTGCCCAGAACGGCCGGTCGGAGAATCCACGGTCCGCCCTGGTCCTGGAGCTTCGGAGTCAACGAATAGACCAGCCCTTTCAGATCCTCATCATTCTTCGTGCGCTGGGTGACCAAGGAAATTCCCAGGGTCAGCACGAAGCAACTGATAAAGGCAAAGCTGGCGAGCCAGAAGTTCTGGGCCATGGTCGAGGGGAACTTGTCGTAGAGATGTATCGGGAGCCAGCCGCCTTTGCCTTCCGCCATGGTCATACCGTGAAATAACGCCGAGGTAGTAATTCCCCCCAGCAATCCCACGAATGCGCCTGTCGCCGTGGTTCCTGACCAGAACATCCCCAGCAGGAACGTGGCGAACAGCGGGGCGTTCACGAATCCGAACACCAACTGAATAACATCCATGGCGTTATCGTAGTTCTTCGCGAAGTAGGCGCAAGCGATACTCAACAGGATGCCGACGACCGTAATAACACGGCCCATCCACATATAGTGGGCATCGCTCTTATTGGGAGCCATGTAAGCCTGATACAGGTCGTAGGTCCAAACCGTGTTGAAAGCCGTCACGTTGCCCGCCATGCCCGACATGAACGACGCCAACAAAGCCGTCAGTGCCAGGCCAAGCATCCCTGACGGACAGTATCTTGTCACCAACGAGAGAATTACATTGTTGAAATCTTTCTCGACGACAGCACCCTGAAGCTGCTTCTGCAACTCACCTTTGTCAAATCCAGACTTGGCTGCAAACTTATTGATGATTGCCTCGGTCTTGGCTTCATCCAATTTCGCTTTTAGGGCTTTGCTGATTTGCTCGACACCCTGCTCGGGTTTCATTTTGCCGGCTTCCTCCATTGCGACCAGAACCTTTTCGGTCACCTCAATCTGCTTCGCAGGAAGAGAATACCCTTTACCCATGGTTGCCAATGCCACTGCCAACATGCCGGGCAGGATGACAAGGATCGGCAGAATCATCTTGGGCACGGCGGCAATCAGCGGCGTGCGACGGGCAGCCGTCATGTTTCGGGCCGCCATGGCCCGCTGAACCACGAGAAAGTTCGTACACCAGTAGCCGAACGAAAGGACAAAACCCAGGCCGAATACCATGGCGAACAGATCGACCCCCATGGGATTATTCAAGGCGCCTTGCATCAGGGGCTGCCAGGCACTGGTCCATGCGTTGTCGGAAAAGACGTGGCCGGCTGCCGGTGCCGATAGTCCAACCGCGCCGGGATCCTGAGCAACCACCGTGAGTTGCGTCTTGAGCACGTCCCATCCGCCCACGTCCTTCATGCCCAGGTACACCACGGGGGCAAACCCCAAGACGATCATGAAAAATTGCAACACCTCGGTGTAAATGGCCGAAGTCAACCCACCCTTGAGTACATACACCAAGACCACGGCCGAGCAGATCCAGAGGCTGATGTGGTAGTTCCAGCCCAGAAGTTGATCCAACAACTGTGCCAGGCAATGCATCGAAATACCCGAGGCAAAGACCGTCATCACCGCAAAGCTGATCGAGTTCAAGCAGCGGGTCCGTTCGTCAAACCGGAGTTTCAAATACTCGGGCACGCTGCGTGCCTTGGAACCGTAATAGAACGGCATCATGAAGATGGCCAGAAAGACCATTGCGGGGATAGCCCCAACCCAATAGAAGTGGCTCGTTGCGATCCCGTACTTCGCACCGCATGCCGTCATGCCCACCAACTCCAGCGCGCCCAGGTTGGCGGACATAAACGCCAAGCCGGTGATCCAGGCGGGGATGGCCCGGCCGGACATGAAAAAATCGGCACTATTTTTCATCGATCGCTTCAGCGCGAATCCAATTCCCAATACAAAAATGACGTAGATGGCAAGAATTGCGTAGTCGATAAATTGCAGTTGGCCCAGTTGCATTGAAAAACTCTCCCGAGGTTGCGATGAACTTTCAAGGAAAACTAATTATGACGCACGCCCGCATTGGACTGCAAGGGTGGCGCGGAAATTTTTTACCCAAGAATCTGCTCTGCCGCACGCTCCCCGCCATGGATGCAGTCCGGCAGGCCGACTCCGCGAAACGCGCTGCCGGCCATCTTCAAACCGGGCAATAAGGCCAAACGGGCCTCGATTCGGGCAACACGCTCCAGGTGACCGACGTGATATTGGGGCATGGTTCGCGGCCAATGGGCAATGTCGCAAAATTCCGGCTCGCCCTCGATTCGCAAAAGCGGCCGCAAATGCGCGAGCACCAGCGGCAAAAGTTCAGCGTTGGGCATTTCCGCCAGTTCCGGCCGCTGCGCCCCGCCGACAAAGACCCGCAACAGCGTCTTCCCCGCCGGGGCACGATGCGTATATTTTTGACTACTGAAACTGCAAGCGAGAATCGGGCTCTTTTCAATCGACGGCACCACCACCCCCATGCCATCCAGCGGATGCCCCACCTGCTTAAGGTCGTAGCCCAGCGAGACAATCGCCGTGCCCGAATACTCAATTTGCCCAAGTTCCGATGCCAACTCCGCATCGATCGGAGCCAGCAAGGGGCTGGCGCGATGTGCCGGCACGGCCACGATCAGGGCATCAAATTCCGAGAACTGCCCAGCCCCCGCAGGGAGTATTCGCCAGACGTTGCCGCTCCGCTCGATCTTCTTGATCGGCGAGTTCAGACGGATTGATTCCGGCGGCAATTTTGCGGTGATCGCCTCCACCAGCGTGCTAAGCCCCGTGGACAAGGTAACGAACATGCTATACCGAGCACCGCTTTCCGCCTTACCCGAGGGTTTGTGCTTCATCTGGTGCCGCATGGCGCGGATCAGGCTGCCGTGCTGTTTTTCCATCTCCCGGAATCGGGAAAGCGTGGCCTTCACGCTCAATTTCTCCATGTCGGCCGCATAGACCGCGCTGATCAGCGGCTCGACCAACCGGTCGAACGTCTCCCGGCCAAGCCGGCGGCGGACAAATTGGGCCATGCTCTCGTCGTCGTCGTCGCGACGCGGCGGAATGAAGTATTCCAGGGCCGCCCGAAGCTTTCCAAGCGGGCTCAGGATCGGCGTGACCGCCATCGGCCAAAGCTGCGTGGGGGCCATCATCAGGAAGCCGTCCGGCAGTTTATGCAATCGGCCACGGCGCACCACGAATGTGCGGCGACAATTGGTATTGGTCTGCACAAGCTGGTCCGCCAACCCAAGCCGCTGGCACAATTCGAGTGCCCAAGGCACCGTGGTAATGAAATTGTCGGAGCTTTGCTCGACCTGGAAACCGTCGCGATGCACGGTGGAAAGGACACCTCCCAGCCGCGAACCGGCCTCAAAAAGCGTTACCTGGCTATGGGGAGCCAGCTCCTGGAACCGATGTGCGGCCGCCAACCCGGAAATTCCCCCACCAATCACGGCAATACGTTGGATTTTATGTAAATTCATGCGATTATTTTACCCAATCTCAGCCAATTCTCCCAGCCGAGTTTTTCGGATATCGAGTTTTTCGGTGAGTTGGCTCGGTCAGAGGCCGGCCACAACAGGGGTCAGAGACCAGCCACAACAGGGTTCGGCGAGGGTCTCCCGACCCCGCCGAAACGCTCGACCGAAGGTCCCTGTTCGGCGTGGGTCTCCCGACACGGCCGACTTGCACAAACCGAAAAACTTCATCTTGGCTTGGGCAAAGGTTTCTGCTACGCTTTCCCCTAACGAGCCACCGTCACGAATTGGAGCCGGTGGGCAAGCTCCTGACCAGGAAGGCCAGGATGGGGGGTGTAACATCTCAAAGGGAATTGAGTTGTGACAGGCCGACAAGGAAGGAGGCCACCATGTATACCGAGCAGAAGCAGGAAATCCGTGTCCACATTCGGTGGATGATCCGCCGCGACATGGCCGAAGTCCTGCAAATTGAGCGCGAAAGTTTTGAATTTCCTTGGATTGACGAAGACTTCATCCGCTGCCTGCGGCAACGCAACTGCATCGGAATGGTCGCAGAGCATGAGGGCCGCGTTGTCGGTTTCATGATCTACGAACTGCACCGCACGAGAATCCACGTGCTGAACTTTGCCGTTTCCGAGGCGTGCCATCGCCTAGGTGCCGGTAGTCAGATGGTCGCCAAGCTGATCGCCAAGCTATCGGCACAACGACGCAGCCGCATTGTGTTGGAAGTCCGTGAGACCAACTTGGGTGCCCAGTTGTTCTTCCGCGAAAACGGCTTCCGGGCAATTTCCATATTGCACAAGTTCTACGACGACACGCCCGAGGACGCCTATTTGATGCAGTGCCGCTACCGCACCGAAAAGCCGGCCAAGATCCAGTCGCCCGAACGAATCGCCCGCCGCGCCGCCTAGGCTGCGGGGAATTTCAAATCCAAACCGCAAACTCTGTTCGGCGTGGGTCTCCCGACCCCGCCGAAACGTCCGACCGAAGGTCTCCTAGTGAATGGGAGACCTTCGGTCGAAGGTGTGGCTCGGTCAGAGACCGGCCACAACAAGATTGGGTTTTCCACCTCTCCAACTCTCCATTCTACCAGATGTGGCCGAGAGACAACGCCCCAACGAGGGGCTGCGAGACCACGCCCTAACAATTCCTGCCTGTAAATTAGGTAATCCAGGGAATTTTTGCCGCTTATTCCGATTGTCTGGTCGCGTGTTCGGCAAACTTTACCGCCTAGGGGTCTTGTGCATAAAGTTCTGATTGCAGCGGTTCCGATGACAATCCTACCTGTGCTGCCTGATTCGGTTGTAGTAATTTTAGCGACGGTTCGGGCCGCAAATCAAAATTTTCTGGGGGGAGAATTGTCATGCGGTTTCTATTACATCTCACTGCCGCTACGTTGCTGGTGGCAATCGGAACCGGAGGAACGACCTCCGCTAGGGCGGCCGACCGCGAGTCACGGGCCGTAGTTATAGGACGCCAGCAAATCCTTGATGAACTGTCCGCGGCCTTGGCGAAAGGCCATCTGACGCGGATGGAACAATACCGCATCTTGCTCCATGCCAAGGAAGTGCTCAATGCCGACGATCTCCATGGGCTGGAGCAGACGCTCGATCGCATTGCCACCCGGCAGGCAACCCTCCGACCCGCCAAAGCTGCGGTGCGGAACAAAGCCTCGGTTCAGCAAAACACCGACAGCGACGAGCCGGGAACCATCACGCCCTCAAAATACGAGGAACCTAATGCCGCGGAAATGCCGGTCGGCGAGCCAATGCGGAAGAAGGCCAAGGCTTTGAGCGATGGCCCCTTCGTGGAAGAGATCCCGTCGGGCATTGGCAAGCTCGCCAGCCAGCTCGACAGCAACGATTCAGAAGGTTTCGGGTGTGATCTGAATGAGTGCAATCCCCGCCGCCGACGCTGGCTAAACGTCGATTTCATCTCGTCGGTCGATGCCTTCAAAGGACCTGTGGATATCGCCAATTCCAACGGCAATTTTGGCACGCGGCTGGGGGTCAACGCCGCCGTGCCGATCCTTCCCCGCATGGGTGTCGCCCTCCAGGCCGGAACTTCCGTGGTACTCAGCAATCTGAAAGGCTCGAACTTACCCGAGTTCAATTCCAAGATTCGCGATCAAGTCTTCGCCACGGTCGGCATGTTCCAGAGAGTCAATGGCGAGGAAGGGGCCTTCACCTGGGGTTTCGCCTACGACTGGCTGTTCGACGATTATTATTCCAATTTCCATTTCGGCCAGTGGCGGGTGAAAGCGTCCTACGAGCCCGACTCCTGCAATGAATTCGGTGTGCAAGCGTCCTTGTCGGATCACGGCTCGACGGGCTCGATTCCCTATCCTGACGGTAGCGCCGACGTACTGGGTTTCAAGCCGATTACTCAAGGCTACTTATACTGGAAACACACGTGGAGCAATGATGCTAGTTTGACCGGTCGGTTTGGCATGGCCGAGCAGCCTGGCGAATTCGTCTTCGGCACCGAAAGCCGGGTGCCGTTGACCAAGAACCTGGCACTGACGAGTAATTTCAGCTACATCATGCCAATCGCGGGGGGTGGCCCAAACGCAAGTTTGGAGTTGAGTGGTCAGGCTCAGGAAATCTGGAATGTCTCGGTTGGTATCGAGATCGTACTGGGCGGCTTTCACGGCTGTGCCGCCCGCTTCCAGCCGTTCCTGCCCGTAGCCGACAATGGGTCGCTGGCCGTCCGCACAAGCAGTGAGGATCTAGTACCCCCGCCCAATTAAGCACGGAACGATACCCTAGCAGGTTTTATCATGACAAACCGAATCGCCGATTGCCGACTGTTTCTCAACGAGTTTCGCAGGAACTTCCGCACCACCGGGGCGATTTTGCCCAGCGGACGACGACTTTCGACAGCACTGGTCCATTTTGTCCGCGAGTCCACCGATCATCAGCCGCGGCGGATCCTTGAAGTCGGGCCGGGTACTGGTGCGGTGACCCGGCACCTGATCCGCAGTATGCAACCCACCGATTGCCTCGATCTGGTCGAGCTGAACCAGAGCTTTGTCGATTGCCTTAACGACCGCTTTCGTTCGGATCCCGACTTTCAACCGGCGGCCCAGCGCTGTCGCGTACTGCATTGCCCGATTGAGAGCCTGCCGGCCGAAACCAGCTACGACGTCCTTGTGTCTGGGCTGCCGATGAACAACTTTGCCGTGGCGGAAGTCGAGCACATTCTCGGTATCCTTCGCCGACTCGCCGCACCCGGCGCGACCGTCTCCTTCTTTGAGTACATGGGTATTCGGAGATTGAAGGCAGCGTTTAGTGGCCGAACGGAACGGACTCGGCTCCGCGGCATTGGGCAGCTCGTTGGCCGGTTGCTGAAAGACCACGAAATCCGCCGCGATTGGATCTGGTCCAACGTCCCGCCCGCCTATGTACATCACGTGCGATTCTAGCAACCCGTAGGGTGCGTGGAGCGAACCAACACCCGGGAAATGGTGCGTTGCGCACGGACTCAATACTTCGAGAACGTCTACCCTGGAATAGACCGGTTCGCGTAACGCACCATTTCGCTCGCGGTCCGTGCTTCACCTACCCTACAAAATACCTAGCCCTCCGCTGCCGCTCTCGTCGCGGGAGACGCGGGCGGGAGTTCTCCGCGACGGACTCGCACTTCCGCCGGGGCCTCAATGCCTACCCGAACTCGATCGCCGTTAACTCTCACGATCGTCAGGACAATCGAATCCCCGAGGTGAATTCGTTGGTTTTCCTTCCTCGATAGAACCAGCATAATGAACCTTCCTCTGTATTTTTGCTTTCAAAGCTGCTTCCAAGCCGACCGCGCAGAAGCCCCTGCCTACGCTCCAGGCCAGTCTTTGAATCAGCTTTGTCGTTTCTGGATGGATGTTTTTCGTTGCGTCGAGCTTAATTTCAGTTCGATGCGAATGGTTGAATTTTCGGACTGTCGATCAACTGCGTCGTTTGAAATCTTTCTCCCCCGGAACCATAAAAGAGGATCTTGTTTCGATCCGTTTCCCAGATGGCCGAGAATTGAGTGGCGCGCGGTCCATGCAAACAAAAGTAGATCCCACACGGCTTATCTCGCCGCCGCAAAATCCGTTCGGTCATGGGAAACGCGCCCGCCTGAAGCTCATGCTGATTGCAAATCGTCGTGTTGACGTAGTCCCGAAGATCTTCCACACTGCCGATCTGTTGAAAACAAGTCAACATTTCTGAATAAATACTCCTAGTAATACGCAGAGTATCCCATTTTCGGATGTCTGCGAAGAAGAGGCAAGATAGGATAACTGCCACTAGCCTAAGCTATCGGCAATTTGGGGGCGAGAATTTGCACAGTCCTCATGCAATTTTCAGCGAGATTGTCCGCGCTGCGACAGATTTGTCATCGCCCATACTGCTTGCAAAATAAGGAGATACGGCAATCGAAGCGATCCTGGAATACATACATAGAATGTTTTGTCTTAAGTGTCCCGTGGATTGCATAATCGAAACACTCGTCTCGATTTACCTATTTTACGGTGAAAAGAACGTACAACGGAATGAATTCCGTGTTACGAATCACACGACTTGCGAGCAGGCAATGTCCCGCTCACCATGAAGCTGACGGCGGAGCCAGCGATTCCACCACAGCATTTGCGCCCGCAAGACCATCGCGGGAAAGAAGGTGAATCGGTAGCTGGTCTGGACGCGGGTTCGCCATGCTTGCTTGGTGTCGTGACTGCCCGTGCCGAGGTCATAGCAGCGATCACCGCGACGATGCCCATCTTCGAGCATCATTTTCTGCAAGACCAGACCTGGCCGCAGATGCTTGAACCGGGGATCAAAACCGCGGCGTAGGCCGTAGACAGCACCTTGCCAGCAGTAGTTGTACATGAAGGCAGCCGGCTCATCGTTAAAATAAAGTAGGCATAAGTCGACGGCTCCGAGGTATGCCGCGGCGGCATGGGCGTCGCGGAAAAATTCGTGGACCTCGGCGTGGCAAAGATTCGTCTTGTCGCCGCCTTCGCCCTGCCAGCTCCGCTGGGCAAGTTCGACGCACGTATCATAAAGATCCCAGCGCGGATCGACTTCGCACCCATAAGCCGGTTCAGGCCGATAGCGAATCAGTTCCACCTTGCCCTGCTCCGCCACGCGCTGCTGAAGACGATCGATGTTTTTGCGGAACTTGGCCTCGCGGCCTTGCCAGTAGACCTGCCAGGTCTCAGGCAATTCGACCAGCGAGCTACGATCCCACTTTTGCCTGCAAGGGCGAAAACCGGTCTGGGCCATGGCACGCTCGGTACGGCCCAGGTCGGTGCTATCGGCGTCGACCCAGCGAAGATCGAGCAGATCCCAATCGCGCGGCGTCTGCCGCACATGCCGCAAGGCGGCGACGAGAGTTGCGGAAGGATTCGGGCCGATCGGACCAAAAAAGGTCGCCCAATCGTGCAAGGGGTAGGTCAACATGCGGAGACGGCCAACGCGGGTTGACTCGGTCCGCACCACGAACGGCACGATACCGACGGGCTGTCGGTTTTCCGTCACTACGAGAACCCGGAGCTGCTGCCCCGCCGCAAAATGCTTCCAATAGCATTCCAGCCAGTCCAGTGAATGAAAGAAGCTGGCTCCCGTTGTCTGGGCCAGCAGCGTTTGCCAGGACAGCCGAAATTCGCTCAGGCTTTCGATCTGGTTGATTTCGCGGACTTCGATCATGGGATCGTCTAGGTTTCACGCACTCAGTCGGCCATTAGGGAATCGAGGGCTCTCCGCCAAGTTTGTGGTGCGGGCGTCTCGCCTGCCTGGTTCAACCACAACATCTTGGGTAGGCGGCATGCCAAAGCGAACCGAGCCGCTTTGCCGATCCTAAGACAAGTCTACTTCGGAAATTCCACTTAATTCCATCCGCACTCACATTTGCCGACCAGGTTGTCTTTTTCCCACCTAGGAGGCGAAAAGGCAACCTGAGCCACGCGGTTCATGCCTTCACAAGGCACCTCGCGTGTCTTTGAGTTTCATATCAAACGACTTGAATCCCACACCTCTCTGGTAGGGCGCGAAAATCCATACCATCTGAGATCCCTTGATCAGTCGGACATCGACTGGCTTGGTCGTCTGCCACAGGCCGGCCGTCCATGGGAGGTTTATCCAGGCATGACCATCCTGGACCGTGCCCACGCCGAATTCCCAGAATGTCGGCCCTCCGGTCGCCCCGCTGCAATCCAGAGTACTCAAACGGACATACTGTGCGGTCACCCGTGGGAAATCCTTGGCGTAGCCGTTACCGAGGGTGGTGCCTTCAAGAATGGTT
Source organism: Planctomycetota bacterium (assembly GCA_037147235.1). GTDB lineage: Bacteria > Planctomycetota > Planctomycetia > Pirellulales > Thermoguttaceae > JANXQG01. The sequence continues at coordinate 21,755 of JBAWVO010000016.1, forward strand.
TTCCATTCATCGCCGACTTTGTACTCCAGCCGGAACTTCGACACTTTTTCATAAGCACGTTCGTCGATCATGACGGTGCTGATGGGGGTGGGTTGGCCCAAATCGAGTTCAATCCAGGCTTTATCGACGCCAAAGTTGGCGGCCCACCGCGTATTCGGATTGTTATCCACGGCCATCTGGGGACCAAGGTCTTTGACTTTTCCTTTCCATACGGAGGACGCTTTGGCCTGTTTGACGGGGACCATGGCTCCAAAGGATCGGACATACAGACTCTGACCGCTATTCACGGTGGCCACTTTTGCGACCATCTCATATACCCCGGTCTCGGGGACATTGACCTTATAGCCTACCCAACACGACGCCATGCCCTGCTGAAAAAGCAACTGCTTGCCCCCCGTGTAGGAATCCAGCACCGTGATACGCGGTTCCCCTCCCCAGACCGTGATGCCGCCGGTTTCGGCGAAATCCGTTCCCTCGAAGTGGATCACCCCCGGCATCACTTGGATCGGTGGTTCCGCTTTGATTACCAGCTTGGCGGTTGTTCGCGCATTCGCGGGGCCGGTTTTCGCGGCCACCGCGGCACCCGGATCGGCGTCCATCTCGTCCGCCTTTTCCGAAGCATCCAGATTTCTCTTGATTGTGGGCGTTGACTTGGCAATTGCGACGGCTACACGCATGACCGCGGACGCCTGTTCCTTGGATGATAGCACGGTTGCCAGCCAGCGCAAGTGTTCTACCTGCGAGAATGCCTGCGCAAAGGATCGCGACTCCACTCCCGCGACAAATTCAGGGCCCGACATGCCCTCGAGTCGCGACGCATTCCATCCTTTGCCATAAGCCACCTGCCAACTGCCATCGACCGATTTATAGGCGACGCAGGCATGGCGAGGCTGGCCCACTCCGATCGCCGGGATACCGAACGCTTGGCAGATAAATACGGCCCACGACGACCTAGGCCCACATTTCCCGCCTCCGTCCAACACCGCTTTGAAGTCCGTATGGTGAATGGGTGAGTTCCGACGCCATACCATGGAGGTCGTATCAACGACTTTCTCGTTTTTCCTTATATTGGGGTTCCAGGTATTGATCATTTCCCTTCCCCAGGTCAGGTCGGCCTCGGACGCGCCCGACGACACGACAAATTGATAGTCCCAAACCGTGAGCTTGTCAAAACTGGGAAACAGCTCCTGGTTCGCGTGGGCAGTCTTGAAATACTTGTAGCGTACCACGGGGTCACTGGGAGTCTTCTGCTGGCCGGAGCCAGGGGCACCGGTGCCGGGCGGACGAAGCGATGTCGCCATGGCAAGCCGCAGATAGATGCCCTGCCTGGAGTCTGGATCGGCATAATAGATTTTCTTCCAAATCTGCAAGGCTCCAACGGAAATCGACCAACTATTGTCTTCCCGGGCCGCCAGTTTGACGGGCGTTGCGCCCTCCAGGTACAGGTCCAAGGCTTGTTTGTTCTTTAGAAGCCAGATCAAGAACGGCTTGTTGGCTTCGTCGGTTCGTGCAAAAGTTCCCAGTTTGTCGGGCCCGACTTTTGCCAGGAACTGTCGTTGGGCCAAGGCACCTGCAACGGCCGGATCCTTGAGCAGGGCTTTTAGGGCTGTCCCGGACATGCCACGGGAGTCCGCCGGCACTTTCTGATTCAGCCAGGTGGAGAGATTACGATAATACTTGGTAAAATCGCCCTCGCGGATGGCCGATTCCAGGTCATTGGCATTGGGTTCCCACGCGAGGAGATTCCCGGGAATCAACAAGAAGGCGATGCCCGCGATGAGCAAGCGAAATTTTACTTTGGTGAGTGTGTTCATGATGCGACTCGAATGATTGGGGGGGGGGTTAGTTAGGCAGGCACTACTTCAAACCGTGGTATCAACTTAGGTGTTGTACTGCTCATGTTTCATGGCAGGTATATTTATTGCACAGTCAAGTTATATTTTACCATCGTCCGTTGCGTCCGTCTATGTCCGTCCCGGAGAAGTCAAATTTCCGACATCTTTTTCTGAAAGGCCGTTTTTTGCAGTCCGCCCTACACTCAGCCGTGCCCCCCGTGCAACGTAAGATGGATGATCTCGGGGGCGCAATTCATCCGCAGCGGCAATTCGGCGGAGAGGCCGCAGCTGACGTTGAGAATCGTCGGCGGGGCGTAAAACAGCCCGGAGGCATATTGTACGCCGTTGTAACTGGGGGCGAATACCGGGCCGATTAGCGGCAGACGTATCTGTCCGCCATGGGTGTGGCCAGCCAGCAGCAGATCGCCGTCGCCTTTGCGTGCCCAGGGAAGCTGATCGGGCGAATGGGCCAGCAGGAGTCGAAAAGGAACCTCGCTCCGTGGCGGGAATGTACTCAGGTCGGCGGCTGGCTTGAACCAGGGCAACTCGTTGCCTGCCACAAGAACGGGCTGACCGCGTACTTTGATCACCTTCCAGCAGCCGCCCAAGTAGACCAGCCCGCAATCGACCATCACCCGCTGTAACCGCCGATAATCGACGCGGAGATCGTGATTGCCGAAGAGGTAGTAGACGCCGTAACGGGCCTTCAAGCGGCCGAATGTGTCAGGAACCCAGTCGATGAACTGCGTCTTGTCGACGAGGTCGCCCGTAAGGACCACGATCTCAGGCTCCAGGGCGTTGCTCATCCGCACGATCTCTTCAAAGAACGGTCTACCGATCCGACCCGTGAAGTGAAAGTCGGAGAGATGGACGATCGACAATCCTTCCAAAGCGGGCGGCAAGCGAGGCACGTCGAGACCGCGCTCAATCAAGTCTAATTCCAGGCTCTCATTGCCTGGCAGATGGACGATCGCGTGGTGCGGATGATCGGGGGAATGCAAGATATTCGTGGCCAAACTGCGGCTGCGATGGAAGCGGAGGATGGACGAGCCATTTTGCAGGATTGCCCAACGCAGTCGTTGCACAAGGATAACTACCGCGCTAATCCAGCATAAGCCAAGGTAGCCCTCCAAGGCCAGAATGCCCGTGGTGTTTGCCGCAGTTGACGAAAACACCCTCCAAGGCATAAGCGACGGCGCATCGACCGACAACAGCCAATAAACGGCCATCGGCGGCGGTGCGAGGAGCAAGAGAAAGAACAGCTTGTCGATCTTGCTGACGATCGAGTGCGGCCAGCCCGTGGCGTGCGTCCGATTGATGACCGCAACCCAGATTGCGGCATGTCCGGCGGCAGCGACAACGAGAAGAACAACGGCGGCGGTCACGTCTGCGGCACCGGTCCTGGCGGCACCGGTCCCGGCTCTTGAATAATGTGTTCCACGGCCGTCAGAAGCTGATCCAAACGGAACGGCTTGTAAAGAATAGCCCAGGCCGGCAACCCGATCTTACGGGCGTTGACAATCGAATGGCCTGGATCATAACCAAAGCCGGTCATTAAAACCAGTGGCACGGGGACGACCACTTCCTGAAGCTTGAGCATCAGTTCGTAGCCGTTCATGTCCGGCAGGCGGATGTCGGCGATGATTACGTCATAAGGCGTATCGGTCATCGCGCGGACCATGCATACCGCTTCGGCCCCGTCATGGGCTGTTTCCACCGTGACCGTGTAGCGGTCCAGCAGGCCGTGGGCTGCACTTCGTACGTTGCCGTCTGCATCGACAACCAGTACGCGCCGGTCGCGCAACAACGGGCGATCCTCGACGAGCATGGCGACCGGGTGGGCCTGCCCGGGCGACATCGTCTGGCCGACCTTCTGGATTACCTGTTTGATGTCGCGAGCATTGCGAAGGATTCGCTGCAATCGTTCGACCACCTCGGGTTCGTGGCCAATGTAGCGTTCCATCACGTTGACGGCCTCGTTGAGGATCTCGTCGACCGGCAAGGCCACCGCGCTGTGAATAGCCTCGACACTCTCGGCGGCCGTGTTCGCCTTTTCGGCCACCAGCAGTTCCAAGGTGTTCAGCGCGGCGGCCACATCGCGGCTAAAGATTTCCAGAAATTGAAGGTCGCTCTCGCTGAACGCCCGCGACTCCATGCTTTCCACGTTGAAGGTGCCGATCACCTCGTCGTGCAGTAACAACGGCACGGTCAGCGAACTCTTCGCCCCGCGGGCACCTTCCAGGAACAAGGGATCTTCGGTCGTGTCTTCGCAAAGGTAACTCTTGCCGGTCGCCGCCACGAAACCGGTCACGCCGTTGTCGAGGGGTAGGGCGTACAGGTCGCGCATCGCCGCATCGGGATCCATGGCCACGGCCAAAAGCGGTTCCAGGCGATTCGTCTTGCGATCCAAGAGACGAATCTCTGCCACCTCAAAGTGCAGTAGGTCTTTGGTGAAGTGGATGATGTTGGATTTGAGAAGCTCGATCCTGTCGCGGATCGGCATGTGGAAAACTTCTTCGGGAGTCAGGTCGGCCAACTCCATGCCGGCCTGATGGATCGCGGCCAGTTTCTGCTGCTGCTGCACCTCAATCGTCACGTCGCGGATCGTAATAATCAGATGACGAGCCGGGCCTTCGATCTCGCGGACCGGGGCAGCTTGCACCTGAAAATAGCGATTGTCCTGGCTTCGCAGCGTGGAACTCGTCCCCTGGCCGGTCGCCAAAGCCGTGTGAAAGGGACAAAAGTCCGGCCCTAAAATTTCCGGGCTGCCAAGTGCTGCGTAAAAATTGACTCCCACGACCGAATCCCGGCCGCTCCATTCGCACATCCGGCCGTTGCCCCAGGTGATCGTGTTATCGCTCTCCAGCAGAACGACTCCGTCGGGCATGCCCTCAAGAATCTGTTCATTCTGCAGGAGTTTGCCGACCTCAAATACCTCGCGAAAGTACTGGGCCGTGACGAAAACGCCGTCGAACCGCTCACGGGTCAGCAGAGCCAACGCTCGCATCGGATTCTGCACGACAACCACTTCGCGCGATTGGGACGCGGCAGAGAGCGTTTGCTCGACGCTCTCGCGGGAGTCACCCACAAGCAGGATTTTGGGCTTTTCCGGCAATGTTTCCATACTCCGGCGGAATCAAAAATGAAAATATTTCGCCTGACACCTGATTATATGAAGCAGAACCAAACCAAGCAACCGGGCCAAATACCAACCCAGGAGAACTGAAATGTCTGCTTCGTAGAACGGAATTTATTCCGTTGCCTTATCTTTTTCGGGGTAAACGGAATAAATTCCGTTCTACGAAGGAATGCCTCTGCTGCCTTCTAAGTGGCATCGGCCCAAGGTTAACGATAAATTGACTGTCAACTACCCAAATCTCCGATTTTCCCCATTCTTTGACATTCCAGTTGAACATGGTTGCTACGAACGGCAAAGAACGAACCCCGCGAACGACCAGAAGCATTTTCCTAAGCCGAAAAGGTAGATCGAACTCGGGGAAATTCCTTGGCAAACCGTTCGCCAACCCATTCACGTCTCCAGGTCTCGCGAGTCGTGCGACGATGGAGGAATAGCGAGTTACCGTGGGTGGTTCACAATTCGGGCGTCGTTCTCGGAGTATTGGGAGTCGAGACATGTGGCGGGCATTCTTTCTGGGGATTGGCGTCTATCTGATGATTGCCGGCGCGGAGTGCCTAGCGGTGGACCGTGTCTTCTGGCGAACGACGCCGGATCCCGCGCCGACGATGCTCTCCTTTTCAAAACCTGCCCAAAAGCCAAAGGATTTCCCCCCCGCCCCATGGGTTCCCTGGAGCCTCCTATCCACGGGGGCTGTGGTTTGCCTGTACTCCTTTACCATCCCCAAGCGGATGGTCGGTAAGTGAGAGGCTATCTATCTTATGGATTGTAAATACTACTTGCAAAGTTCACCAAATCAGGAGGCTTTAGGCATGTTACGCATGAGTTTGGCGGCGTTGGTACTGAGCGCGGGTATGATGTTTGTTGGTTCCAGTGCGGCCGTGGCGGCCTCGAACCCATCGGCGGCTCCGACGGCCTCGAACGGGCCAGGCTGGCTTGGCGTTGTTGTGGCCCATGGCGAATTGAAGCAGCAGATCGATTCGACGCCCATTGTTGAACGCCCGAACCGGCCATTTCATTTTTATGGCAACGCGGTGCGGCGCAAATATTACCGTGGTGCCTCTTCGCCTAAGAAAAGTAATATGGCCAAAGGTGGCGAGTCGCCGGTTGTCCAACCCAAGTAGAATCGATCACGATGCTGAACCACGGGTCGTTTGGAGCCTCTCCGTGCGTGGTGCTCCAGCGACAACACGCCCCCCCGCTCACCCCGGCTGGATCATCTTCCAGGGATCGAGCGCGTTTTCCAGCACGTCTTCGGGAAGGATCTTTTTCTCGCGGCATAGCTCCCGAACTGTCTTGCCGGTGACGATCGATTCTTTGGCCAACTTAGCGGCCTGCTCGTAGCCAATATAGGGATTCAAGCCGGTAGCCATCGCCGGGCTGCGCTCGACCTCGCTATTGCAGGTCTGGACATTCGCCGTCATGCCGACGAGGCAGCGGCGGGTGAACGCCAGGGTCGCGCCGCTGAGCAGGCGAATGCTCTCCAGGGTTGCGTGGCCCATCACCGGCATCATGATATTCAACTGGAACTGGCTGCCGGCGGCCCCGCACAGCGCGATCGTGGCATCATTGCCGATCACCCGCGCAGCGACCTGCATCAGACTCTCCGACATCACCGGATTGACCTTGCCCGGCATAATCGAGCTGCCCGGCTGAAGGTCGGGCAGGGTGATTTCATGGAAACCCGTCTGCGGGCCGGAACTGAGCCAGCGGACGTTGTTTGCGACCGTGAAGAGCGTTGCCGCGATCGTGCGAATCTGACCGTGACACTCGACCAGGCCGTCGCGCTGGGCGTTGGCTTCAAAGTGATCGACCGCCTCGATAAATTGAATGCCGGTCTGTTTGGACAGAATCTCGCAGACCCGCCGGGCGAACTGCGGATGCGTATTGATTCCGCTGCCGACAGCCGTTCCGCCGACGGGCAATTCGAGAATCGCTTCCAAGGCGCGGCCGGCGCGGCCGACCGAGCGGTCCAGTTGCCGAGCCATGCCGCCGATCTCTTGTCCCAACGCAAGGGGCGTTGCGTCGATAAGGTGTGTGCGACCGATCTTCAGCACCTTCTCCCACTCCTTGGCCTTGGCCGAGAGGGCCTCGCCACATTCGCCCAGAGCCGGAATGAGATGGTTGCGAATTGCCAGGGACACCGCCACATGGATCGTGGTGGGGAACATGTCATTGGTGCTCTGGCCCATGTTCACGTGATCGTTGGGATGGATCGGCTTCTGCGCGTCGAAACGGTCGCCGCCGGCCAACTCGATTGCCCGATTGGAAATCACCTCATTAACGTTCATGTTGGTCGACGTGCCGGAACCAGTCTGGTAGACGTCGACTGGGAATTGGTCGTCAAACTTGCCGTCGGCCACTTCGCGAGCCGCGGCCAGGAGGGCCTCAACCTGCCGGTCCTGGAGAGGATTTCTGCCCGTGCCGGTCAGCTTGCCCAGGTCGCGGTTTGCCACGGCGGCAGCCCACTTGACCAGGGCGAAGGCATGGATCAACTCCGGGGGAATGGTTTGGCCGGAAATGGGGAAGTTTTCCACCGCACGCTGGGTCTGGGCACCAAAATAGGCCTGGATCGGCAAGCGGACTTCCCCCAACGAATCGTACTCGACGCGGAACTCGTTCATTGGTTCAAAAAAGTTTCTTGGGTGCAATAATGGGGTTGAAGAATTTAATGGGGTAGAGGCAATCTGATTATAGCACCCTACAGATATGGCGGTGTTCGTGCAAAGCCTTGAAGATCTCGTTGCGGTGGTCTTCGCTTTCCACCGTGACCACCAAAAGCAATGAACAATAGCGGCCGCCACTGCTGGTGCGGGAAAAGCTCACCTCGTGCTTGCGATCGGCCATGATCTCGGCGATTGCCTCCCGCATCGAACCCTCATTCCAGCCAATGGCCTTATACTCCCAAGGACAGGGATATTCAATGACCGGGCGGCCTTCGGCAAAATTCGGTTCCATGCATACTCTCCCTCACGATAAGTATATTGCTTAACCCTAAAATTGAAAAGCCAATATTTTCGTCATTTCATTGTACTGGGTCAAACTCGGGTAATGGACTTTCCTCAGGACGACGTGTAGGATTGCATGCGTAGCTGGAGTAATTGTGGTGCGGGCGTCCCGCCTGTCCAAGGTGTTGTGGTTGAACCAGGCAGGCGAGACGCCCGCACCACAAACTTGGCGGAGAGCCCAAAAAATCTTTACCAAGAGGAGAATTAACGATGTCGCTGAAGAACCATATTCGCTGGCAGATCGAACAGAACCATTGGATCACCCTGTCCTACGTGCAAGATCTGACGGACGCTGATTTCTTAATTCGGCCCGTGCCCGGCATGAATCATATCGCCTGGCAGTTGGGGCACCTGATCACCAGTTCGCAAAAGATGCTCGGCTGGCTGGGGCAACCGGCGCCGGCGTTGCCGGCGGGCTTTGAAGAGGGCTATACCAAGGAAACGGCCAGTACAGACGATCCGGCGAAGTTTGCCACGAAGGATGTCTATCTGAATCTGGCGGCAAAAATCAAGGCAGCTTCCTTGGCTGCCCTCGACGCCATCCCGGAAAGCAAACTGGACGACCCCGGCCCGGAGCAGATGCGGGAGTATGCTCCCACGGTGGCGGCCGTGTTGACCATGCTGGGCGCGCACTGGGTACTGCACGCCGGGCAATTCGTCGCCGTTCGCCGCAAGCTGGGGAAAGCGCCGCTGTTTTAGGCGGCCGATCAGCTTTTTCTGAAACTGGCTGATACGCGGTGCCATGGTTTCGCCAAACGGCAGCCCACCTGCCGCGGTTCCCAGAGAATCGCCCACGACCTGCGCGCAGATGCCACGTTCCTCCAAGATTGCGAGCAGTCCGTGCGCCTCCACGCCGTTGGCAGCGGAGTAGACATCAACAACGCGATCAGCTACCGTTTCCGAGAAAGTTGCTTCGGTAATTTCGGGATCGTAGTCCCATGCGGCGTTGATATACCTGGCGGGGTCGGCCAGAAAATTTAGCTTGAGGGCTTTGTTGTCCTCACAGCAAATCCATCACCTGTAAGCCTGGAACGCGAGCGAATTCGGCCGGGTTCGTTGTTAAAACGGCACATCCGTGATGTAATGCCGTTGCCGCAATCAGAAGATCGTGAGCTCCAATTTGGATACCTCGTACGGCGAGGAATGCGAATATCTCGGCATGACGTCGTGCAATTTCCAATGTGATGTCTTTGATTGGCATCGCTACGAGGATGCCTTCCACAAAGGCGGAACGAGTTTTTCGACGATCGTCCGAGTCGGCTCGCCATACTCCGACAAGAAGCTCGGAGGCAGTAACAACACTAATCGCAGCTTCACCGTAGGCAGACCACTTCCCAAGATCGAGGGCGCGTCCTGTGCGTTCCCAAACAATAATCACACCGGTGTCGATGATCAGGCCCACGGATTGCTCTCCGTCGGAATCGATCGGCGAATGTCTTCCACATCCTTGGCAAAGGACTCCTGTTCTTCATTCAAAGGAGGAACCTTGGCAAGAATGGCGTTTAAGTCTGAAACTCGCGGTATTGAGGCGACAGGCGAAAGTCTAGCCACGACTTTCTGATCTCGCTCAAATTCCACAGTCACTTGGTCGCGCAGCACATGCTCTAAAAGCCCTGTCCAATCCAAAGCGGGATCTGAAATTGACTGTCGTTCCATGGCGAACTCCGGAATTTAGCTTGAGGCGGAAGCGATCACACGACCCTATTATAGACTGACGAATAGGACAAGCCAAGTCTGCGGTGCGCGTACTCGCGACAAAAAATCATTGCCCCCGCCTTCCCGGCACGTTAGACTGAAGATCTTTACGATGCCCTATTGTGCCCACGCGGGAACCAAATGAACCAGGAAGTGGCCAACTGCATCCGAATCCACGGAGCGCGGACGCACAACTTGCAAAACCTCGATCTCGCCTTGCCGCGCGATCGCCTGGTTGTGGTCACCGGCCCGAGCGGGTCAGGAAAAAGCTCGCTGGCCTTCGACACGCTCCATGCCGAAGGACAGCGGCAATACATCGAAAGCCTCTCACCCTACGCCCGGCAGTTCCTGCATCAGCTCGAACGGCCGGATGTCGATCTGATCGAGGGCATGCAACCGACGATCTCCATCGATCAGCGGGCGGGTAGTCCCAATCGTCGCAGCACGGTGGCCACAGTCACCGAGATTTACGATTACCTACGGCTGCTCTATGCCCGGCTGGGCGAATCGACCTGCTACCAGTGCGGCACGTTGATCCGCCAGCAGTCGTTAGAGCAGATTCTGGAAACGCTGCTCTCCCGCCCCACCGGCACGCGGATGATGATCCTCGCGCCAATCATTCGCGGCCACAAAGGTCAACACCGTGAGGCAATCGAGGGGATCCGCAAGGCAGGATTCCTCCGCGCGCGGATCAACGGCGAGATGCTGGAGGTCAATGAGCCGCCGGAACTATCGCCGCAGAAGGTCCATCATATCGAGGCGGTTGTCGATCGAATTGTGATCCGCGAAGGCGTCGAACCGCGGCTGGCCGAGTCGATCCGCCTGGCAGTCCGCCATGGCGACGGACTGGTGCTGGCCAGCGAAGCAGTTCACGGCGGCACTGCCGAGCCGCAGTGGCGCGATGAGCTTTTCAGCACGCTCTATTCCTGCCCCAACTGCAAGATCAGCTATGAAGAAATCGAGCCGCGGACTTTCAGCTTCAACAGCCCTTACGGTGCCTGCCCTGCGTGTGAGGGCCTTGCCCAAGTGGCGTGCCCTGAGTGCCATGGCGCGCGGCTGCGGCCGGAGGCACGTGCAGTGCGATTGGCCGGAAAGGCAATCCACGAGGCGACCGCGGCCAACGTCACGGCAGCTTATGCCTTCTTCCAAGGCTTGACGTTTCCCGCAGACCGTCGCCCTATTGCCGAGCCAATTACGAGCGAGATCCTCTCCAGGCTCGATTTCCTCGGCAAGGTTGGGCTGGGCTATCTCACGCTTGACCGTCCCGCTGAGACGTTAAGCGGCGGCGAGCTGCAACGTGTCCGCCTGGCGAGCGGGCTAGGCTCGGGGTTGGTCGGTGTTTGCTATGTACTCGACGAACCTTCGATCGGGCTGCATCCCCGCGATAACGAGCGATTGATCGAGACCCTGGAAGGCTTGCAAGCCCGCGGCAACACGGTCGTGGTCGTGGAACACGACGAGGCGATCATGCGCCGCGCCGATTGGCTCATCGACCTTGGCCCCGGCGCGGGGCGTAACGGCGGGCGGATCGTCGCCGAAGGTACGCCTGCCGAGGTTGCGGCCAACCCGGCTTCGCTCACGGGCCGCTATCTGGCGGGCACGGAAAAAATCCCCGTGCCCGACAATCGCCGTCCGGTAGCAATGGCCCGGGCAATCACCCTCGAAGGCGTGACCACGAACAACCTCAAGAACATTACGGCCAAGTTTCCCCTTTCGGTATTGATTTGCGTAACCGGCGTAAGCGGTTCCGGCAAAAGTTCGCTCTTGAACGAAACGCTCGCCCAAGCCCTGGTCCGCCAGTTGGGCGGCATCGCGCCGAATCCAGGCCCGTTTGTGAGCCTTCACGGGGCCAGCCAGATCGACAAGGTCGTGCAGATCGACCAGTTGCCGATCGGCCGCACACCTCGCAGTAACCCGGCCACCTACACCGGCATTTTCGACGAGATTCGCAAGGTCTTTGCCGGCACCCGCGACGCCCGTGCCCTGGGCTACAAGTCGAGCCGCTTCAGTTTCAACATCAAAGGCGGCCGCTGCGGGGAGTGCCGAGGTCAAGGGCAGCGGCGGATCAAAATGAACTTCCTGCCCGATCTCTACGTGCCGTGCCCCGTGTGCGAAGGCAAGCGATTTGACCGTCAAACGCTCCAGATTTGCTACCGCGGCCTATCCATCGCCGACGTGTTGGAACTGCGGGTCGATGAGGCCGTCGAGTTCTTTCAAAACCATACCGCAATCGCCCGGCTGCTGGCCAGTTTGCAGGAGGTGGGCCTGGGCTACGTCACGCTCGGGCAGTCGTCGACGACGCTCAGCGGCGGCGAGGCCCAGCGGATCAAGCTGGCCAACGAGCTTGGCTGCGTTGATACGGGCAAGACGTTTTATATCCTCGACGAACCGACTACCGGCCTGCACTTTGACGATATCAAGAAGCTGCTGGCTGTGCTTAGCCGGCTGGTCGATTTAGGCAACACGGTTGTCGTGATCGAGCACAATGTCGATGTGATGAAGACGGCCGATTGGATCATCGACCTTGGCCCCGACGGCGGTGATAACGGCGGCTATGTCGTGGCCACCGGCACCCCAGAACAGGTCGCGGCGATGGAGGAGAACTGCACCGGGCAGTTCTTGCGAGGATCTTTGCCGACCCCTGCCGGCTCGTTCGGCCGGTGAATGGGTTTTGTGGCTCTCCGTCAGTCTCAACCGCGAGCAGTATAGCATCGGCGGCCCACCACCTCTGGACAAAGACGAATCGCATCCCCCACCAGAGAAAGGGGGTTGCTTGCATCGTCCAGGATGGCGAGCAATAATAGCATCCTCCCCGGCTGACCCACTCTGCGTCGGACCGTATATCCCCACACCCTTTCAGGAGAACAACCATGCCCCACGAGAACCATCCCAAACACGATCACCAGGATTGCTGCGGTTGTTGTGCGTCCGTCAATCGTCGCGATTTTTTGACTACGGTTGGCATTTCGGCCCTGGCGGCGCAGTCCGGCCTGTTGGGCTTTGCCACTGCGGCAGTGGCGGGCGGCCTGGCGGCTGATGCGGCCAAGCCGAGGGTCCGCGTCGCGTTCCTTCGTCCCAAGGTCGATCGTTACTGGATGGGCTGGCCGGGGGCATGTTACGACATCAAGGCGCGAGAAGCCGACTATCGAAAAACCATGTCCAACGCGGCTGTCGCGCTCGGCGTGAACCTGGAGTTCGAGACCGAGCCGATCGCCGACATGGCGGCCGTTAATCGGCTGCTGGCCGAGTGTAAGCAGAATCCACCGGACGGCGTGATCCTCACCGTCGGGTCACTGCACCCCGACTACTGGGCGCACGCCAATAAGTTCGCCGCCGAAAAGGGTGATCTGCCGACCGTTATTTTCAGCCCGATGGGTACCTCGTTCACCGACCACCTGCAAGCTACGCGCAAGGCGAAGAAGTGTTTCGTGGCGGCCACGCAGGATTACACCTGGCTGGCCACGGCCGTCCGCATGTTCCGCACCATCTGGGACATGCAGAACACGCGGTTGTGTATCATCGACGGCGATAAGACGGAGGACCAAAAATTAAAAGTGATCGGAACCACGCTGCACCGCATTCCGCTAAACCGCTGGACCGAAGAGCTTGCTAAGCAGGAGGTGACCGCGGAAGTGAAAGCTCTGGCGGAGGAACTCTCGAAAACGGCCCAGAAAATCATCGAACCGAAGAACGCGGACGTACTCAACGCCGCAAAAAACTACTTTGTGGCGAGGCGGATCATGGTGGCAGAGAACTGCCAGGGAATCTCGCTCAATTGCCTGGGGCTGGTCGGCTCGCGGCGGATTCCTTGCCCACCCTGCATGGCCTGGCAACGGTTGAACGACGAGGGAAGCGTTGGCTGCTGCGAATGCGATTGGAATGCGGCCATCTCGCTCCGCCTGTGTGGGTTATTGACCGGTCGGCCGGGCTTCATGCAGGATCCAGCCCCCAATACGGTCAATGGCACCTTGATGGGCGCCCACTGCTCGTCGCCCACGAAACTCCGCGGCTTCGACCAGCCGGCCGCAGCGCAAATCCTCCGCAGCCACAGCGAGTCGGAAATTGGCGTCTCTCCCCAAGTCCTCTGGCCGTTAGGCGAAGCGGTCACCGTGATGAAGTTCGAGGGGCCGGAGCGGATCATCCTCGGCACTGGAATAGTCGTGGCGAACATCGACACGCCTCCCTCCGGCGGCTGCCGCACCTCCGTTGAGTTGAAGATGGATAACGTGGCGGACCCCCTCGACTGCAAAGGCTTCCACCAATTGTTCATCCTCGGCAAGCACGACCGGCTGTTTCAATCCTACTGCCAGTTGGCGGGCATCGAAGTCATACCGGTCTAGGAGGTTGGGCCTTGATCAGGGGAAGAAAAGGTGACAATCTGGGTGCGATGGAATGTCTGTGTTAGATGCAGTAGATAGTGAGGAATAAGGACCGGCGCAGAAATAACTGTCGCAAGAAAAGTAGCAGGCACACTCCGTGTGCCGTCTGCCCCCGCTCGGCGAGTGGGCAAAACACGACAGTTATTTCTGCGCCAGTCCTAAGCAGCCGCCGGGCCTGCGTTGAAACTGGCCTGGAAGTAGAGCCGGTGCCTTTCCTGTCATGCCGCTGCCGTGTGTCGAGCGTTTTCATGGCCATTTATTGAGGATGCCTCAAAGCCGCTTGGCGACATCAAGAATCTTGGCGCGGCGTTGCATAAAGCATTTGGAGTAGAAGTTGTTCCCGTTCTTAGGAAGTACGGGATGCTTGATTAGTGGGGAGGAGTACGCGATGCGTGTTTTGTTGATGCAATACTTCGGACCGGGGAAACTCGCCGTCGACCTCAATATTCCAGACGTAGCGCAGGCTTATCAATCTTGTACGTCAAACGCCGAAGAAAAAGGTTGGGGCGTTTTTTCTCGGTTTGGCGAGGATATTGTTGGCTTGTTCTCAATGCAGGGGGGGCTGTTTATTTTTCATAACGCAAAAGTGGCCACCGTTCCTGATGGCCAGGTATCTGTCTCGTATTCTGAGAAAGGTGCTTTGCGTGAGCTTAGGATAAAGTTTGATTCGGAGGAACACGTACTCACCTATGAGGGTTCAAGCCCACTTGCAGGCCCCGACTACACAGAGAACGAAGAGGATGCTGATTTCGGGCTTTGGCTGCGTAATATGTTAGGCTCAAGTGAACGCAGAGACGCTTTCATCAAATGGTGGAGCAAAGGAGTTAGCCCGTAGTTTCTTTCTACGGCAACGAGATACAAAGGGGTCGGGGTGCGCCGGTCAAAACCGGATTCTGGGGACACGAACCGATATTGAACAGTGCGATCCCGGAAGAGGAGTTACGGGACCTCCGCATGCACGGTCGCACGGGCTGTCCGTTAGGAGATGCCCTGTAGCCTATTTCGACAGTTTCGAGCGGCTTTTCCATCCGGTTGTAAGCCTCGGACTGTTCCGGCGTGGACATGAACACGTCCACGACGGCCACTCTGCCACCGGGGCGGCAGACCCGAACCATCTCGTTCAGCACGGCTTCGGGTTCCAGAAAGTGATGGAACGAGTAGCGGGTGATGACGGCAGACTGTGTTCTACTCAATACTGAAATTGATAGATGCCGGAACCTACGGCATACACCGCCGCGCCGTTTTCCATGCGCAGGAACTTCACGCCCTCTGCCTTCGCCGCGGGCTTGCTCGATTCCGTGACCAAAGCGGCATCCTTGGCCGGGACATGGACTGTGGCGCTGGTGTTGGCGGGAATGGTGACTTCCATCGTCAGCTTGCCGCCCTCCTTCTTCCAGTTGCTGACAATGCGGCCGTGGATTGAATCGTAGCTGCACTTGACCCATGTCAGGTCTCCGACGACCCCCGGCTTGATGAGGATCTTCTTGAAGCCGGATCCCGACTCATCCGGGCGAATGCCGGCCAGACCCTGATAGAACCAACTACCGGGGCTGGCAAAGCAAGAGTGGATTTGTGAGGCGTACCCGTTCCACTGCTCCCACAACGTAGTTGCCCCTTGTGCCAGCATATAGCCCCATCCCGGATAGGTATCCTGGTTGAAAATGGTGTAGAGCAAATCATTGCGGCCGGCTTCCTGTAGGTATTGAATGAGAAAATAGGTGCCGAGCATGCCGGTGTCGAGGTGTCCTTTGTTCTTCACCAGAATGATCTCCGCGAGTTTCTCTTGAACGGTTCCAACCAAGGCATCGGGGACCGCACCGGTCATCAGCGGCATTACCTGATAGGCTTGCTCATCAAGACCATAGAACTGTTTCCTCGCATCGTAGAACGTCGTGTGCATTAGCTTCCTGGTTTTATCGATCTTGGCCGCATAGTCATCCGCATCCTTGGTCTTGCCCAGGATGCGGGCGCTGCGTTCGAGAATTTGCCACAAATATACGCGATAGCCGTTGTTGAAAATCTCACAGGCCGTTTTTTGCGGCCAGTTCTGGGTCTCCATGCCCCGCTCAGGCGGAACCCAGTCGCCAAGAAACTGCTCCTTCTCGCGCTGTTGCCGCAGCAAGCCGTCTTTGGCCTGGCCATCCAGGAACGCGGAATAGCGTCGCATCGACTCGTAGCAGCGTTCCAGCAGTCGGCGGTCGCCGTAATAGAGGTAATTCTTCCAAGGTAACACACTACCTAAACCTCCCCACCCCGGCCCGCCCCAGGATGGGATCACGAAGGGCGCGGTATAGGGGAATCGACCGGTGGTCGGATCTTGCGCGTCCAACCAGTCGATCGCCCACTTGGCGTAAAAAGCCGCTGCATCCCGGTTCATGATCTGTGAGTCGATCGAGACTTGGCCGTCACCGTACCCCAGGCGTTCGCGGTGCGGACAATCCACCATGTAGCCACCCAGACTCAGGCAGCGGATCGTCCACAGGTTGAGCTGGTGAATACGGTTGAACAGGTTGTTGGAACATTCAAAGGTTCCCACGGGTGCGAGGTTCGATTCGATAAACAGGGCCTCGGCGTCGCCACTCGCCGGTTTGGCCGACAAGCCCTCCACAATTGCATAGCGGAAACCGAAGTAATTGAACTTGGGGCAATACTGTTCCCCGGGCTTACCAGACGCGGTATATTTCGCCACCTGGTTGAGCCCGTTGTAACAGACACCGTCGATCCTATACGCCGAATCGGGCTTGATCCGACCCGCGGGTGTGTCCTCGCCTCCGGGTGACTGGAACCGTTTGTCGGCAAAGCGTATCGTCATGGTCTTGCCGGACTCCATTTGGGGCAGGCGAAGCCGCATCCAGCCGGTTAGGTTGGTGCCGAAATCAAACTCCCAGGCATTTGTACCCCGGGCGGTACAGGTCACCGCGGGAATGACCTTGGTGATGCGGTTCGGGGGACATGACTGCGCGGTTACCACGCCATTCGGCTCGGCGATCTCCTTCACGGGTTTCCATGAACCGCTGGTACATCCGATCTCGCTCCAGCCCGGAATGTCGCGGCGGGCGTCGAGGTTCTCACGGCAATTATTCGCATTTTTCCATTGGAATTCGGTATAGGTGCTGGGCATGAACGTCCAGGTGGTGTCCGTCCCGACCACAATCTGCTTGCCGTCGACCGACAGATCCAATTCAACCCGGGCGATTGCCCCAGTCTTGACCCAGCCACTACCCAGCCACAGGCCGACGCAGTTGGTGCCCACACGCAGGAACTTGCGGATATCGTAAGTGTTGTAGAGCGAATGTTTCTTGTCATTTGACACCGCCGGTGTCAGAACGTCGTCGCTCACTTTTCTTCCGTTCACATACAATTCATAGTAGCCCTTCACATTTACAAAAGCCGTCGCCCGTTCGGGCGTGGCGGTTAGGGTGAACTCCTTCCGCAGCCAGGGCGACGTCTCACCATCCGCCTTGACCCACTTCGCCCGCCAATCCTCGGGCTTGAGCAGGCCCATCGACCACAGGGCCGGTTTGCTCCAGTCCGAGGGCTTTCCATCCTTGTCCCATACGCGGACCTTCCAGTGGCAAACCGTGCGCGATGCCAGCGGCTTTCCGGCATATTCCACCTGGATGCTTTGATCCGTCGCCACCTTGCCGCTGTCCCACAGATCGCCCCGATCCCCGGCCAGAAGTTCCGGTGTCGAAGCGACCAGGACCTGATATGCCGTCTGCCGCTCGCCACGGCGGACGGATTCGATTACCCAACTCAGACGAGGCTTCTCCACGTCAATGCCGAGCGGATCCTTGAGGTATTCGCATCGCACGCTTGCCACTTCGGCGGCGAACGCGACTGGAATGCAGAACAGCACTCCAACGGCGGCAAGGAGGCAGGCTGCAAAGCGGCAGTTGGTGTGGTTTTTCCCGGTATTTGTCATTACGACTCCAATGGAAGCCAAGTGGTCGCAAGGTGCATGAAAAAACCCTTCCGCAACTCATTGCTACGGAAGGGTTTACGTCAGTCGGGGCGACAAGATTCGAACTTGCGACCTTCTGAACCCCATTCAGACGCGCTAGCCAGGCTGCGCCACGCCCCGATGCGTCGACCAACTTCCTAAGTATTACAGAAGCGAAGCAATTATGCAACAGGATCTCCAGGGAAAATGGCCGGCAATTTCCGTATTGCCCGAAAAAATGCCTAACCGCCACGGAAATCGGTTGCATCTTTTTCCGGAAAGTGGTAGGCTCAACGGTGAAGGGCATCCGATCATTGGAACAGAGGGTAAAAGGAGGTCCATGTTATGTCGATCATTCTTGTAGCCATTCTGGCTATATCAGTTTCCCCAAGCGAGTCACCGCACGAGAGCGCAATGCCGGCGGTCCAAGCTGTCTCGCCGGCCGCTGTTCGCAGCGGCCCCAAGTTGTCGGACGCCGCGCACGCCGCAATGCGGCATTGGGCCAAGGCCACCGATCAGGAGGCCGACACGGCAGCCCGTGAGCTCCTGGGCATCTATCGCGAGATTCAGCAAGACACTCGCATGGCCCGATCGCAGCGAGAGACGCTGCGGCTGACGGTTCGCGCCCGGCTCGATCAGCTTTGCACGCAGATCGGCAAGCGCGTTGCAAAGGATAAGGCGACCGCTAAGGCGAACTCCGCCGTGAAGTCGGTCGCGGCGAACGGGAATAAGCAAGGCAACGTGGCACTTGCCCAGGTTGGAGTGCCTGTCGGTGGCGGGGCGGCCAGCCAAAACGCCAACGCCGACAATGGTCAGCAGCTTGTCGACCTGATTCAGAACGTCATCTGTTCTAAAAGCTGGGACGTCAACGGCGGTGCCTGCTCGATTTACTATTGGCAGCAGCAACACGCGATCGTCGTTCGCGCCACCGATGATGTTCACGGAGAGATTTCCGACACGCTCGATCAACTCAACCGCGCTAACCATTGAACGCCGAAATCCTCGCCATTGGCGATGAAATCACCGGTGGACAACTCCTCGACACCAACTCGCAGTGGCTCAGCCAGCGACTAGGTGAGCTGGGTGTTCGCGTCCTGTATCACTCGACTGTTGGCGACGAGTTGCAGCCATGCATCGACGTTTTCCGCTGCGCGATCCAACGAGCCGACATCGTCATCTCCACCGGCGGGCTGGGGCCAACGGCCGACGACCTCACGCGCGAGGCCCTCGCCGCGGCAGTCGATCGCCGGCTGATCATGGTGCCGGAAGCCCTTGAGCAGATCCGGCAGCTTTTCGCCCAGCGGAAGCGGGAAATGCCCAAGAGCAACGAGCTTCAGGCCTACTTCCCCGAAGGCAGCCGCGTTGTGCCAAATCCCAATGGCACCGCGCCGGGCATCGATTTGGACATCCCGCGGACCCATGGCGGCCGTTGCCGATTCTTCGCCTTGCCAGGCGTTCCGGCCGAGATGCGAGAGATGTGGCAGGGGTATTTGCTTGCGGCCCTCCGTGGCATGGGTGCCGGCGGCCGCGTCATTTTGCGGCGGAACATCAAGTGCTTCGGTGTGGGCGAAAGCCAGATGGAGTCGCTCATGCCCGATCTCATTCGTCGCGATCGAATTCCTCGCGTAGGCATCAATGCCAGCCGAGCAACGATCATTCTACGGATCGTCGCCGAGGGGGATGGCGAAGCGCATTGCTGTGCCCAGATCGATGCCACCGTGACCGAAATCCACCAGCACCTCGGCACGTTGGTCTATGGCGAGGGCGATGAGGAGTTGCAAGACGTCGTGCTCCGCATGCTTCGCCAGCGCGGTCAGACCTTGGCCTCGGCCGAAATCGCCACGGCCGGGCTCGTTGCCCAGTGGATGGCGAAGGCCGGCGCGGGCGCGGGTCACTATCGCGGTGGATTGGTCGCAACGGACGAGGCCGCGATGGCACGCTTATTGCCCTTGGGTGCGGCAGCGTCTTCGCAGGGCGACGAATCGTTCGCCCGCGCGATGGCAATCGCTTGTCGCGAGCAGTTTCAGACCGACTTCGGCTTGGCCGTTGGCTCCCTGCCCCCCGTCAGCGACACGGGGGAATCCAAGCAGGTCCATTTCGCCTTGGCCTCGTCAACCGGCGTACAGACTTTTCACGTTTCGTCCGGCATTCATCCCGACATCGTCGGAGACTATTGTGCCAAGCACGCGATCAATCGGGTGCGGTTGGCGTTCATGCCGGTATAAGCACCGGAAAACATGGGTAGGTCAGGGCAATTTGGGTTGACAACGCCATGCTTGTCTGTGAAAATGTGGCAAGCTTTTGTTGCACTTTGGCGGTCGAATATGTGTTCGCAGGAAGAAGACCGTGAAACCTGAAGAGACATTTCGATCAACAACTTCCCGCCGTGCCAAGGCGCGAAAAAACAGACCAACCCCGGATTGTGGAAAAACCTGATGAAAAATAGCTTCCTCTCTGTATTGCTTTGCGTCATTGGCCAGTGCCTATTGTGTTCAGAGGCTTGGGCAGGCCAAGGCGTATTGGCCCCCGTCGTCAATGAAGTGCAGCAGGTGGCGCAGTACAACTTTGCCATTCACATTCTGGCGATGTTGCTGGTGGGCTTCGGTTTTCGTCGAGTAGACATAATATGGTTTTCTCATTTAGGTATGCTTTGTATTCTCTGTTT
>JBAWVO010000017.1:0-42212 GCA_037147235.1 Planctomycetota bacterium
GGGATCGGGGTTGGGCGTGTGGGGAGAGGGCGGCCGGGGAAGGAGGAGTGAGGGGCAGGGATGGGTTCAAGCTAGCCACCTGCCGAGGCTGGTTGTTCAGGCCTGAGCGGAAAAGCCACCTGTGTGTGGGGGGCAACGATGGTTTCTGGACGCGCCGGGCGGGTTTGTACAACTCACTCTAACCTGCGGCGGTGTGCCATACGAATGACACTAGCTTAAGCTTCCGGCGATCCATTTCGCCGTTGGCGGCCGGTAAGCAGTGACCGCAACGTGGCTCCATCGCATTACGATCCTGCTCATACGGCGTGCCTGAGCGAGTCTTTGTTCAAGGGCAAGACCGAAAAGTGATCATGCCGTTATCGGGGCAAGCTCCGGAATGAGCTGCGAGTGACTGTTGCTTGAGTCCTGAGTTGGCCACAGTGAGCGGTCACCGAGAACTCAAGTGCTATTGGTCCGATGTCTTTGACATGGTGGTGCCTCGCCTAGCAGATCGGATTGACGTTTTCAACGTGCCATCCCGTCTGATCGAGAAGCCGCCGTAAAACACGGGTTTTCCCGAGCAAAATGGCGAAGAGGTAATAGGGCATCAAATGCGTGTAGCCGCCCTGAATGCACGGATGATCGAGCATATCCTGGATGGCAAGAAAGTGATTGCCTGCCAGCGCTGCGAACACATGGAGCAGGGCATTATTGAGAACATTTTGGAAGAATCTATTGTCTAGTCGTTTCAAGGCATTCTGCCTTTGCTCAACGGACATGCCCGGATACCTCTTGACGATGGTCTCCCAGGTCGTCCGGTCAAGTGCGAGCTTAGCAAAGGCAGGATCAAAGTATGCGATGTAGGGCAGGGCTGCGCATAACGAGTTATAGAGCCGATCAGATTCAGGAGGAAGCTGCATCAACCAAGCCTTGAATAGGGGAAGCCACTCTTCGACATTGTCGAAGTCCGGGATTAAGGTACTTGGCTCTGGCAGGATAATTTTAGTCAGGCTAGAAAAACTATTCGGTGTGAGATGCCAAATAAGCGTATCGTTCACCATGCGGAGGCACTGATCCTGCTCCTGTTCTTCCGGCAGAAAACCTGGGAACAACGGTTCTTTACTGAATTCCTCATATTCTTCCGGATGAAGAGACTTAGAACTCGACCCCCCCCCTCCCGCCGGCAGTGTGATAGCAAGATCCTCCACGGCCCGCTGCCAAGCGGACAGGGGAGGTGGTCTTCTCCAAACGGAAGGGCTAGGGATCTTGACAACCTGGGGATCGGCTTTGATTTCGGCCCAGATTTCCCCCGGCGTTAATGCCAAAAACACTGGCAGGTATTCCTGGCGGAAGATGTACATTTCGTGCCGGACTCGGGCACATGCGGCGATCAGTTGCGTTTGCATGGGGGGATATTCTCTTTCTGTTCATCAAAAGTATTACTTGCTGCATGAATGCATTGTTGGTATATTTCTTCGGCCAAGCCTTGAATCGTGCCGTTGAGCGCTCGTTCCTCCAAAGCCCGTTCAGCCCAGTTCCGCCATGCCGCGAGAATGACAGTTCTGTCCGAAGAAATTGAGGCGTCTTTGGAGAAGGCTCGCTCGAAAGATCGTCGCAGGGATTTGGCATCCGCTTCCTGTATAACGCATGCCGAAGCCACAAATTCAAGTGAAAACTCCTGTGGATTGGCTCCCTCAACAGCACTCTTATCAAGGAGGACATCTCCTTGAACTTCCGTTTGAAATGGCTCTTTTCTCAATACTAGGTAGTGACTGCGAATGACACGGTTCTGGCCAGGTTCCTCATATTGGACCCGGAGCATTGTTCCTGGCGGAAACCTGGCGTGGTAGATGTCTAGCCTAAAGGTCGCTCGTCTTTCTTGCATTCGGATCTTCAGTTCGCGGTCACCGCCATAGATCATTGAAAGAGGTGGATCATCAGGGACATCGTATCCCGCGGACGACTCTTGCCTGGGCGGCAGGCGGACCACGGCCAGTAGTTTGAGTGGTGGTCCCCCGTTCTTGACGTTCAATCGGCTTACCTGTGACCGGTCAGCCGCTGTACTGGATCGATCTTCGATCAAGATCTCAGCAATTCCCGAAAAGTCCCGTAGGCAGTGCTTGCATTTGGCGAGGTGATGTTCCACTTTTCTCTGGCGGGCCTGTTTGCGTTTCGGCCATATTCGCGATGCACTGGCGTGTTTCCCATAGGCGAACATCTGTTGCGTGCTGAGATGTCCGGATTCAAGAGCAGCTTCCAGTTGCTCTTCTTCAGTGCAATAAAGTGTCTCGTACTCTCGATGCTTCACGACTTGCCCATGCCGATCTGAATTGGCTGGAGATCTGGGGCGTGCATTCATAATTGGCCCTCTCTCAAAAATCTGTACTTTTCGATGTGCGGAACTCTTGCTAAACGCCGGGCCGAAGGGGGCCGCCGTCTTGCAAGAGTCTAGTGGTCAATACAATAAGCCCCGCTCACCGTCCGGCCGATAGCCAAACTGCTGGGCGAGTTCCGGGTAATCCCGCAAAATAATCTGTTTGATCTTCTGCTCCAAGTGCTTAGTCGCTGTTCAAAAATAACTTAGCCGTTTATATCCAGGCATCTTCGTATTTTCCGGGGTTTCTTTGGGAATGGCTAAGTCCACGAAAACGAAACGGCTAAGTTATTTTTGAACAGCTCCTTAACGGCTCCTTGAACGGAACCGATGCTTCGATTCACTTGCGCAACAATATCTTTCAACGTCATCTCGTCCAACCAGAACTTTCTAAAAACCTCGACCTTGTCGAGCGGCGATTTGGCGTGGCGGCGAGTGGGAGTCTTTTCTTCCCGCAAACAAGCGAGGATGTGGTCGAGGATTTCGCGGTATTCAGCGTTCCGCTGCTCACGCAAGCGATTTTCGTTCTGTCGAACCGAAGTCTCGTGCTCGTATTTTTCCCAATTTCCGGCGTCCTCGCCAGCATCCTGGTTGAGAATCGCGACGGTCCGACGGGATTTTTTGGGAAGACCCTTCATCAGTTCCAACAGCGCAGAATCGTCCTCGACTGCCCGATGAAGACGCTGCTGGGACTGGTTCTGTAGAACGGGACGTAGCTCACGAGAGTCTTCATGAACACCCATTTTGGGATGCTGCATGACCCGGTCCAGAACCTGCTCCACCAATCCTGCGTGCGTCACCATCGCCGCGGGTGTGGGCTGCTGGGGCGAAACTTTCAGCTTGCCGGCCTGGCTCGGGCCGGTGTGCTGATTCTGGCGAGTCTCCTGGATAAAGTAGTTCCGTAGCACTTTATCGACGAAAGTCGCTAGCGTGGCAAACTGGCGAGGGCATTTCTCCGCCTTGCTATCACCTGCGAACAACGGGCGGTAACGGCGGATTTTTGCCTCACCCTTGTGCCGGGCCTCAGGGTCTTCGGAGTCTTGGGCCTTGTCGCAGAAAAGGTGTGAGAATGCCTTTTGGCATAGATCCAGCGGGTCCATCCCCTTGCGTGCCGCAGCATGGTCAAATCCATTGGCCTTCTTGAGAATCCGCGCTTCGTAACGAGCCCAAAGCAGGTCGCGAGCACGATACGCCTGTCCGAGAGAGCCGCCGTTGAAAATTTCCACCAGCGCAGCATCCACGAGAGCCACGAGGAGGTTGTTATGCACCGGATAGATGGCGGCATCTTTGAAAAGCCGTTGCGACTGCACCGGCGAGGCGACCACCGTACCCTGCAATACCCGCTTGGCTTGGCGCGCACACCAGCAATGGATCGGCTGCTGCATGCGGTGCCAGAATGCCGTGCGTGCATGGAGATCGAACCCGAAGTTGATCGAGGCAACAGCCTCATCCCCCTCTTTGAGCCAGGCTTCAAAAAGCCCAGCTTTTAACTGCTCGACAAGCTGCACGTACTCGTTGTGGGAACTGTTTAACAATGTCGTTCCTCCTGCCGGGTGAAATTTAACGGTTGTCGTGATCGGTTTCATGGACCCTGATATACGCTCACGACTGCAGCTTATTTCAGAACCACGCGAATATTTTTCCGCGGGCCAGTTTTTCGCCTTGATTCCTAGGTCGATGCCCTCTTTCGTTGTTGCCTCTTTTTTCCAAAGCACTTAGACGCACCACGCGGTGCAAAGGTTCCATATAAATCAGCGAGACCATCGGTGGTATCCTGATGGCCGGCCCTCTCACCCCACCTCTAGGGAAATCGGTTCGCAGCACATCAGCAGCATTCCGTAGCCTCTGGTCCAAATGGAGGCTGTATTGTTCTCCTACCCAAGCATGCGTAGGCCCCGAAGCCAGGATCGTGGCGACAAACAACAAGATCGAAATGGGCCGGTCAGTCATAAATCTCTTTCCTGCGAGCAGCAATGCTTCCCCATTTTGATCTGTACGCATAACCCAGCCGAAGTTTTCAAAGAATGGTCGCGCATTTTCTCCTGAAATAATTTTGCTGCTCGGCCGTAGAGAAGGCATCCTGTTTGTCGAACTGAAAAGTGGTTATTGCAGATTGAGCAACCAAAAAGAACTCGATGAAAATCAGAAACCATCCTTCCGTATAGAACAGCAGTCAACAGAAAATCACACCAAGCGAGAAATAACGTCATGCGATTTACACACATTCAACAGGACCTGGACTTTCTCGTCCAACGGGCATCCGAAATCCTCAAGGCACCGGGCAAAGCCGTCGTTCTCGACGGCCGGATGGAGTGTGCCTTACTTCGTTCAGCAATCCTCGAAAATCGCCACGGACTTGTCGGCCGGGAGCCGTTGCTCGCGTTCAATTACGGCCGAAAGGGGCACGGAATGGTTGCCGGCCTGGAGTGCTACCGTCTCAACGTCAAAGGGCAGATCATCCGTGTCGTCAAGGTTCTTGACCGGCTTTCGGGCGAGATTGCTCATCCTACCCAAGACTTTTGTGTCGTGCCCGCAGAGCACTATGCTAGGCTCTATCGTTTCCTTCGTCACAAGGTTCGCCGCCAACCCGTACCCGAAGAGCCGGCACCCATCATGTCGGAAGTCAATCGAACACGCATATGGGACAACTCCGTCGGTTTCCTGACCCGGGGGCATGAAATTCTCAAACAGTACGGAGTGCCTCAGAAACGGGGCATTTTGCTCATGGGCGAGCCTGGCAATGGGAAGACCACGGCCTGCCGCTGGCTGTTCTCCCACTGCCGTCGTCTCGGGCTAGCCACGCGACTCGTCCGGGCGGAGGAGTATGAGCGCGCACGGATGGAGGGCATGGCGCAGAGCGTGTTCTCGCTCGATGAACCAGGCATTATCCTCTTTGATGATTTCGATCTGGGAGTCCGAAATCGGGACGAATTCGGTGCGACAACCCACCACAGCACGTTCCTGGGCGAACTCGACGGCGTCGAGGCCAACCAGGGAGTCGTCTACCTGTTCACGTCCAATGCCAAACTCTCGGACCTAGATCCGGCGTTCCTTCGCCCCGGGCGAATCGACCAGGTCGTCCAGTTCCCTCGTCCCGGCAACGACCTCCGCCGCCGGTTGGTTTGTGAGTTGTGGCACCCCGACATCGTTGCGGCCCTAGACGTCGAAGCTATTGTCTTGGAAACCGAAGGGATGAGCTTTGCCGAGTTGACTGAACTGAAGAAGCTGCTGGTCCTCCATTACCTGGATACCAACAAGTGGGATTGGAATTGGGCATGGCAAGTGTTTCATGGGGATGCCCGCTATACCAAAAAAGTGGTGTCGCAAATTGGTTTCGCCCGGGGTGACCGGCGAGATGCCAAGGTCACTCCCATCCCCGAACACATGCTAAATCATCTGGTTCCTGTGAATAACGACTAGACACCGAGAGAAAAACACGTATAATGTCAATGTAAGTAATCCAGGGAGCTACCACCCTGGAAGCATCAAGAGGACGCGAGGGAACGGCCCGTCGACCGTCCGGCAACCTGGCTTGGCCGCCAAGGTGCTAATGCCGACCCGAAAGGGATGCGATGCGGCTCGCCATGAGCAAACAAGGCACACTCTCCAGTGCGGAGGGTGTCGCTATCTCCGCTTCGCATCCCGTTCGGGTCCTATGGCCGTTCCCTCCTGTTTAGGGAGAATTTTCATGGATCAAGCGGAAGCCGCGAACACGGCAACAAAATCGCTCTTGGCTGACATGGGTGTGATCGGCATGGCCCCAATCGAGCCGGTCGTGCTGGCCGCACTGGTGACCGCTGAGCCATTGCTGCTCATCGGACCGCACGGTACGGCCAAGTCGTACCTACTCAACCGGATTGCCATGGCCCTGGGCCTCCAGTGGCGGCATTACAATGCCAGCCTACTGAACTTTGATGACTTGGTGGGTTATCCCCTGCCTAATGGCAACGGCTCGCTGCAATATGTCCAGACGCCGTCGTCCATCTGGGGCGCGGAGGTTGTATTTCTCGACGAGATCTCTCGTTGCCGGCCTGACTTGCAGAACAAACTGTTCCCTATCATTCACGAACGGCGGGTTCAGGGCATCCTGCTCGATAAGCTCGTCTACCGCTGGTCTGCCATGAACCCGCCGCTGAGCGACGGCGACGAAGAGCATGGCTATCGTGGCTCCGAACCGCTGGATCAGGCGCTGGCCGACCGTTTTGCCTTTGTCGTGGAGATGCCCGAATGGAAACATTTCAGCGAGCAGGAGCAGGAGCAGGTCATTCTGCGCGGTGAGGATACGATCGCCACGACAGTTGCTCGGCGGCTACAAGAGAGGATACAGGCCGGTCGAGCACTACTTCCCTCCGTCCGGGAGATGTTTGGTGAGAAACTGGCTGTCTATATTCGTCTCCTCATGGCCCTGCTGAGTCAGGCCGAACTGGGGCTAAGCCCGCGCCGGGGTGGAATGCTGCTGCGGAACTTCCTCGCGGTGCATACCGCACGGATATTGATGGATCCGGAGGCGGAATTACGCGAATCGTGCCTGATGGCCCTGAACCACTCTTTTCCACAGCGTGCGATGGGAATCGAGGTCAGCCGGGTGAAAATCCTCAAGTGTCATCGCGAGGCATGGCAGGTCGCCGCCCTGGAGGATAACGATCCCTGCCGGCTCCTGATCATGGAGTCGGACCCGCTGCGACGGGCACTACGGGCATCGCGAATCAAGAGCCTTTCCTCGTCCGAGTTTTCCAGCATCGTCGCCGACTGCCTTGCAAGCCTCCGACCGGGTGGCCGCCATGCCTTGGCCGCCACACTGTTTGAATCGGGGGCTGCGGGCAACTTGGTGGCCGCCGTCGCCCAACAGTGCGGACTGCTTTATGGCCTGATCGCCACGCCGCAGAGCATTCACGAATCGGTCAGGGCCAATAGTCCACGACATCACGTTTGGCAACGGGTCGTCGCCGCACTGGCACGTATGGATCCTAAAGACATGGAGACCACGTTAACAACCAACCTGCTGGTCGGCCTGTTTGCTACAGGGGAACTATCCACCGATGCCGATGTCGACCGGGCCTCGACCGCCTGGTTCGAGGCGCGGAGCCAGATCAAGGAGCGGGCCGCATGAACAAGTCATCGAAACCGGACCTGGATTCGGGATGCCAATTGCTGCACAACATGTCTGTGGCCCCGCAGACCGTCATCACCTATGAGGGCGGCCAGCGGCGTATCTACGGCAAAGGGATCGTCTTTCGGATGCCTGATTTCCACGAGAATTTGACCCCGGCGAAAATCCTTACTCTGTTGGACGAATCCGTGGCAAGTGAAGGAGGTACGACAGCAGTGCTGCCCGTTGACGCGGAGGCCGAAGATTGCTTGCGCCAGCGGATTGAGGCCCATGCACGCACGCTCGCGCTGCCGCCTGCCGCGATCATTGTCGATAGCTATTTGAAGGGAGATCGTGTGTGCAAGGATCTGATCTCGGTGGTCACGGTCCTGGCAAAGTCTTCGGACCACGTCTATCTCCGCGACAAGCAACCGAACCTGGCCGCGATCCGCCCGGGTCGCCGCGTCGTTGTGCTATTGCCACCCGAAGGGGGCCTGCCATGAGTCTTACAACGCAATCTTCCAGCCTCGTTGACCGTATTCTCGACTGTTTTCCGAGTGGGACCTATGCCCTCAGCGGACTGTTGCGACTGCTGGACATCGTCGAGAGTCGCTCGGTCGAGACGGCCGCCGTCGAGTGCCGCACCCAGCCACGGATGTTGGTCAATCCCGACTTCGTCGACCGCCGCGCGGCTACCCCCGAAAAACTCCTGATGCTCGTGATGCACGAGTTGCACCATGTGTTGCTTGGGCACACGCGGCTCTTCCCACGCGTGACCGACGTCGATAACCTGGTGTTTGATGCCATCATCAACGCCTTGCTCTGCCGCATGTTTCCTGCCGCAGAACACATGTCCTTTTTTACCGAGATGTATGATGAGAATAATTTCCCCGACTGCCTACTGCGGCCGCCGGTCGACTGGGATCTCGATATGCCGGTTTCTCTACCACCCCCCTTGAGAGAACCCGAGATGCATAAGCTTGCCGAGGCATACCGAGCCCTTTACTCGCCCAAAGGTGCCTGTTATGAAGATCTCTACGATGCCCTGCGGGAGACGGTAGGCGACCTGCTGGCCAGCACTGTATTTCTCGTCGGCGATCATAAGGACATCCTCCAGAAAGGCATGGCGTCCGCGGACGGCCATCTCGACCAGCGATCGCCGATCCTGCTGGATATCATCCGCCAGATTGTGGAGCAATGGCCCCAGCCGCCCGATCCAATCGCCGGACGTTCGCTCTCGGATTTGTTGAAAAGTGAGTCCGTGCGGCCACAGACGCAGCCGTCCAGTCGGGCCATCCTGCGAAGCCTCATCCGCCGCATCGCCGACTTGCAGGGAGAGGCCAGTTCCGGCTGGATTACGAGTAACGATCCCAGTGAGATCATGACGCCGATTCTTGCGACGGATCGCCGGTCGATCGTCCTCGGTGCGCTGGGCAAGCCGCCAATCCTGCACCGCGGCCAACTCGCCATACCGCGCCGCATTCGCGCCGGGAGCAAGGTGCATGTGTACGTTGACGTGAGCGGTAGCATCGCCGGCCTCAAAGGCGCTTTGTACGGTGCCGTGTTGGATTGCCGCGACTGGGTCTATCCCACGGTCCACCTGTTCTCCACACGCGTAGTCGATGTGTCGCTGGCCCAACTTCGACAAGGAATCTGCGAGACGACCGGCGGGACCGATATTAGGTGTGTCGCCCAGCACCTCCAGCAACATCGCGTCCGGCGTGCCGTACTACTGACCGATGGCTATGTCGGCCCACCTACCGGCGAGCACTACGAAACTCTGTCCCGGGTGAAGCTGGGTGTGGCCCTCACCCCCGGCGGCTCGACACGCACGGATTTGAAAAATGTGACCGATCACTGGGTACAACTTCACGCATCAAGGAGCAAGTTATGATTTACGCTGCCGAATACGTCCTGCCGGGACATCCCGACAAACTTTGCGACGCGATTGCCGACGCACTGGTCGAGGAAGCCGCACGCCGGGAAGAGCAAGCCTTGTGCGGTGTCGAGGTCGCCGTACATCGCTGTGCCGTCTTTGTCACCGGGCGGATCGCCTGCCGCGATGCGGAGACGATCGACGTGCCCCACATTGTCCGCGAGGTGTACGCCAGTGCCGGTTATGATAATCCCTGGCATCCCCAGTCTGAGGAGCTGTCGATCCATACCGACCTCTGCCTGGGCGCGCTCAATGAGGGGGAGGCCGAGTTCCGCAGTATTGCCGACGACCAATCGATCGTGACCGGCTACGCCGTGGACCTGCCCGGGACTAACTACCTACCCCCGGAACAGTGGCTGGCCGCCCGGCTGGCCACGCAGTTGCGGCAACTCCGTACACAGCGGCCTGATTTGCAACTCGGCCCGGACGGCAAGGTACTCGTTCTGCTGGAGTCCGAGGGCGATCGGTGGTGCCTGACGGGCTTCAGCACGTCGCTTCACCACGCCCCGGACACGAACCCCATCGAGCTTCATCGGGCGATCCTTAACCTGCTCGGTAGACAACTCGCAGAGGCTGAGGCGGCGATCCCAGGCTTTGATCCTAAACTCCCGGAGACCGTGATCGTCAATGGTGCCGGCAATTTCGTGGTGGGCGGCCCGGAGGGGGACAACGGGCTCAGCGGCAAAAAACTGGTGGTTGACGCCTACGGCCCACGGGTCGCCATCGGTGGCGGTGCCCTTTCGGGCAAGGATTTTTTCAAGGCCGACCGGGCCGGGGCGATCCTCGCCCGCCGGCTGGCCAAAGCGGCGGTGATGACCGGGGCTGCACTGGAGTGTCGGGCAACTCTGGCATTCTTTCCTGGGGCCACCGCGGCGAAGATTGTCTCCCTAACGAACGAGCGCGGCGAACAATTAGATGCCGGCCGCTGGGGTCGATTGATGAATTTGTCTTTGCAGTCCGTTGGCTGTCGTTATGCACGAACGCCCAACTTGGCCGAGGTTGCCCGTTGGGGGCACTTCACCTTGCTTGATCGCCCCTGGGAGCGAATCTCCCTAAATGGCGCAGAAATCTGAAAATTGGAAGTCTGAATCGTGTATCATCTCATACCAAGAGAAAAGGAGTATCTTTCATGTACTTATGGACCAGTGAATTTGTATCGAAGGGACATCCGGACAAGGTCGCCGACCAGATCGCCGATGCTGTCCTGGATTCTTACCTGACCGGCGACCCGGAGTCGCGGGTTGCCTGCGAAGTGACCATCACCAAGGACCTCGTTCTGGTTACCGGTGAAGTCAACTCGCTCGCGAAACCGAACATCGAAGATGTCGTCAAGTCCACTTTGAAGGACATCGGCTACGATCGGCCGGAGACCGGCTTCGATGTGCATCGCTGTGAGCTTATCAACCGACTGCACGCCCAGGCAGCGGAGATCGGCGGGGCTGTCAACAAAGGCGGTCGTGGCGGCGAATTGGGGGCGGGCGACCAGGGCATGATGTTCGGCTTTGCCACGGCCGAGACCCTGTGCCACATGCCGTCCGCAATCTATCTGGCCAGGGAGATCATCCGCACCCTGGAGGCCGACCGCCAGACGAACCCCGACACGCCCTTTTTTCCTGACGCCAAAAGTCAGGTCACTTTGGCACTCCACGATGATGGGACCTTGGATCATGTTCATACGATCGTGGTCTCGGCCTGCCACCGGAGCAAGTACACGGTGGATATGGTCCGCGATTACGTCAAGGAGCTGATTCTCCGTAGGATGCTTCCCAATCTCCCGGAGCCAATGCTTCGTGACGCCTTCGACAAGGCAAAGTACATCCTCAACCCGGCAGGCGCATGGCACGAGGGCGGCCCAGTCTCCGACACGGGATTGAGCGGCCGCAAGATCGTGGTCGATAACTACGGGGCCGACTGCCCGATCGGCGGCGGTTCATTTAGCGGCAAAGATTCGTCGAAGGTAGATCGCAGCGGGGCCTACGCCGCTAGGCACATCGCCAAGAACCTAGTGGCTGCCGGCCTGGGATCGTCTGCCCAGGTACAGGTCGCCTACGCTATTGGCCTGATTGAACCCGTCTCGCTACGCGTGCGGGTCGAAAATGGGCAAGCCCGCCGGGATTACAGCGATTTGGTGAAGCAGTCCGTTTCCTTGACGCCACGGGCCATCATCGAGCGGTTCCACCTCGACCGGCCGATCTTCGGCCCGACAGCGGCTGGCGGGCATTTTGGCCGCGAGCCAGAAGGTGACTATTTCGGCTGGGAAAAACTCGACCTGGCGGAGGTATTCCAGTCCTGGAAGATACAATAGTTTGCTCTGATAGGCTATCCGCCCCCCTCTCCTTCCGGGAGAGGGGGGCAGGATTCCAGCTTTTCGGATAGCCACTGAGAACGGATGGCCTTTCGTCGGTTCTCTGGTAAATTTTTGAGGAAGTTTTCTCCTTTAATATAGGGTAACATTCAATGAATCACATCGTTCTGTTAGGCGACTCGATTTTTGACAACGCCGTCTACGTACACCAGGAACGGGGTGAAGAGCCGGTGATCAACCAACTGCAGACCCGGATCTCCCCCGAGTGGACTGCTACGCTCGTTGCGCACGACGGTGATGTCGTGCGCAGCGTAAAGGAGCAACTCAAACGCATGCCCAAGGGTGCTTCCCATTTGGTGATCAGCGTGGGCGGTAACAACGCCTTGGTACAAGGGCATATCCTACAGGAACCGGCACGTTCGATGGGTGAGGCACTGGCGAATCTGGCTCGGACCAAAGCCGACTTCCGTCGCGATTACCGTGAGATGCTGCAATCCGTCTGCGCCCTTGGGAAGCCGGCGGTCGTCTGCACCGTTTACGACCAGTTCTCGCTTTTCAACGAGAAGGACGTGCCGGGTGGACATGAGGTCTTGCTTGCAGCCTTATCCGTGTTCAACGACGTGATCATCGACGAGGCAGTCCGTGCCCGGATACCTGTGCTCGATCTGCGTCGGATCTGTGACCAAAGCACCGACTATTCCGACATATCCCCCATCGAACCGTCAGCTAGCGGTAGCGCGAAGATTGCCAAGGCGATCTTGCGAATTGTTGCGACACACGACTTCTCCCGTAGGCAAACCGTCGTATTCGGCAAAGAACTCCTGGCGGAAGGGAAGTGAGCTGCCATCTTTTTCAATGCGTCAACCGCTACGAAGCTAGGCGGTTTTCAACTGCTCTCGAAGGATTATGTGTCGGCGGTTGGTTGCCCAACATGGTGGGGGCATTTCGTAGGTTTTCCCAGGATGGCAGCCAGAGGCTGCTTGGCTTTCTCCAATCGATTCCCTACAATGGCGATCACTCGAAACCCATCGTGTCGACAGTCCAGAGGATTGGGTAAAATGGGTATTCAATTCACTCCAGTGACCACAGCCCGTAGCGATCGTGTCGCAGGTCAGGCAATCGAC
The DNA here is from genome assembly GCA_037147235.1 of Planctomycetota bacterium. Lineage (GTDB taxonomy): Bacteria > Planctomycetota > Planctomycetia > Pirellulales > Thermoguttaceae > JANXQG01. The sequence continues at coordinate 12,808 of JBAWVO010000017.1, forward strand.
AGGGTGGCGATGAGATGGCGAAGCACGAACAGGAACCAATAGCTGGCACGCGTAACCCGTTCGACTTCTCGACTAGTTTGAGGAACTATGAGTGGATTTGGCAATAGCGTCAGCACGATGATGCTCCTGTTTTTGCATACGGGGGTGTTCATATTTGGCAATGCAGTGGCAGTTGGGGCGGAGAGATCTTCGGACTGCATTGAAATCCCCCTCCGACACGCAGAAACCTGCTACTGGCTGGGAATCGCAGACCGAGGCGACTTACGGACTTTCGAGGTGGGAAAACGGCAATTGGCGCACGCCTGGAAAGTTCTGAAGTCCAGCGGTGTGTCTGACGTCGAGGCGGCAAAATTGGCTGGCCAAATTACGGCTGTGGAACATGACCTGGCGGAACAAGCGGCTCTGGCTCGCGGCACGTTGTACGGGACGTTCCCACTGGCCCGGATTTCCGCCGTCAAGCCGCTTGGTGACTCGGACGCTGCCAACTACGAGCTCGTGGCCGATCCGACGATTACGGCGATGGATGCCGCAGCCAAGGGCTTGATCGCACACTTTGAGCAGCCGCGGGCCGGAATACGCCAACTCGATACCGTGGTGGTAACCGTTCCGCGGAACCTGCAATTTGAGAATCGCCTGATCTATTCGCTAAACGCCTCATCGAAGTTTGCGATGCATAGCTTTCGGGAAGTGTCGGGGGCACTCACTGAGTCAGAACTGGCTGAATTGAGCGTCGGACGAGTCACACCGGCAGTCAGAACATCACTCATGCATGCATTAGACGCCCCAGGCCTGCTCGTGATCGTTGCGCGGCTGAACGACGTGGCCGACGACATCTACGCCTATACGCTCGAAGGCAAGGTGTTCAGGACGGCGAGCGAGGCGTCATGGGAGCGAATCTCGGTCAACGGTTTCAGCCGCGATCGCCGAGACCGCCTCGTTTGGCTCGTTCTCAACAATTTGGCGATGCTGGCGGCCGGCTACCTCGGCTATGCCCTGGCGGCTTACGGCCAACGGACAACAAGGACTGCGTTTTCTCTGCGCAATCTGCTTTTGTTGCCGTTGGTGGGTTTTGCGGTGGGTCGTCTGACACCCTTGGCTTTTCTGCCAATAATTGGCTCTATTCGCCCGGGCCCGCAAACGGCAGCCTCGCTCTCATTCTGGCTACCCTGTCTGGCCGGACTAGTTTTCGTGATTGGGCCGCTTTTCGTATACTGGGCCGTTTCGGCCCGTCTGGCTCGCTTCTGGTCGAGCGTTCATTTGCTCGGACGGGGCGGTGCTGTATTCGCCGCCATCGGTGCGGGGGCGGCGGCAGCTCTTGGCGATCCTCTGCTATTGTACCTGGACCAAGGCCAGTTGGTGTGTTTGGTCTCGCTTGCAATAAGTGTTATTGCCATTGCATACGTTGCGGGCCGGGCTCTGGACAGTGCGGATCCCTTGCGATGGGAGCTAATTTTAGCAGCACCGCTCTTTGCTGCAGCGATGGGGGCGGCGGTGTTTCACGCTGAAGCCGTCTGGCTGGAACTACTCGCGCTGTTGACAATCGCCAGCGTTTTTGGACTCGCCAGGTTTACCCGGACCAAACCACACCGGCAGTTAGCAGTCGGTTCGGGGGAAGACGCAGAGGCATTGCGTCTCGTCCCTGCGGTTCCAGCCGACCTGCCTTCGCTCATCGCCCGCACTGCGAGTCCTTGTTATCAGAAGTTCTCGTTTTATGAGGATGCATGGCAACATTTGTCCGAGGTGTGTGAAGGCCGCGTTTGCCATCTGGCCTTGTTCGGTGCCCGGGGGGCTGGGAAAACAGCGACCGCCGAGACGCTGCTGGAACAATTGAAGGGCGAGTTGCAGCAGCGGAACCTGGAGCCACTGGTATTTAAGGGAACATGTTCGCGTCCAATGGGCGAGCCCACACCCTACGCGCCCTTCCGCCAAGCGATGGCCCAGTGTTTTGCCGTCAACTTAATGGCCCCGGCCGAGCCGAAACTCGAACAAATCGGTCGGACACTAGGCGGTGCGCTGGGATCGATCGTCCCATTCGCCAGCATCCTCTTTCCCGCCTCTACGGACGACGGCGAATCGGCCGCGAGGCAAAAGGAGATCGTCAATTCGCTGGTCTGGAAGCTGGGCGAGATGGCCAAAACCAGACCCGTGCTCCTGCTGCTCGACGATGTTCAATGGCTCGATGCGCCATCCAAGGAACTGCTTAATCACCTGCTCGCCAGCTTTAGCCATGGCGAGCCGACACGTTTTGCCATATTGCTTACGGCAGATGAAAAGGCATCTTTGGCGGACCTGGATAAGGATCTCCCGCAACATTCGATGGAGATCAAATATCCAATCAAAACGGAGCGGTCGCAGATCCTGGTGGGGGGGGTCGGGCTGGAACCTTTGGTGGCAGAAGAAATCCTGGACCACGTGGGTGAGCCAACGCAGTCTCACGGCGGGCTGCTTTGGCTTTTCCAGACTGTCGGCAATCTGGCACGCGCCGAGGCGCTGGTCGGCACGCCCCAGGGTTTCACTTGGAGGGAAGGCCACTGGCCCGCCGGCTTTCCCGTTCCTGGGCACATGCGGGCGATGCTCGAAGAGCAACTGGCTCGGGTCGCCGAATACCGCACAATTATTGAGTGCGCAGCCTGCGAGGGGCGAGAGTTCCATGCAAGCGTTCTGGCCGAGGCCCTCGGCAGGCCACGTCTGGAACTGTTAATGGCGTTGGGTGAGATCGAACGTCGTACGGGGCTCTTGCACGACGTCCGTGACCAGGATGACTTGTATGCCTTCCAATCTTCGTTCCTTCTGGAAGTCGTTCGCAACCAGTTGGAGATTTTCGGGCATGGTCCGCGTAATCTCGACGTACCGCAAATCGTCCGCGAGTACCACGCGTGTCTGGCCGCCGCTTTGGAGGCGACCCTGGAGAAGAACACAAGCCGATTCTACGAGATCGCAAACCACTATTATGCAGCAGGATCACGATACGCCGCACGGGGTATGGAATTCTGTCTTCGTGTCGTGCGGGCTGGCAGTGGCGAGTGCGACTTTCTTCTCGCGAGCCGCTATCTCGATATGGCTAAAGAATGCGCCGAGATCACTGGCGAGCAAGCGGCAATTGAGGCAGCCCGACTGCTCATGGATTGCCGCAAGGCCCATGTGCAAGGCCAGCGAGAAGAGCACGTCCAAGCGGCGCAGAACGGATTGTGCTATCTTGAGGAACATGCGGAATCGCCTGCACGGGTCGTGCTGGCAGTTGCCCAGGCATGTTACGACGCCGGCAAGAGTTGTGACGAGACTACATGGTCCCACGAGGCACTGCGACTAGGACAGCAGGTATTTATCCAGGCCGTTCTGCCCAAGGAGCAGGCCGAGGCCCTGCACTTTGTGGGAATTAGCCTACTCCAGCCCGCCGAACGTACCGCCGAGCTGCGCAAAGCGATCGAGGTGCTTCAGCCAGGTGTAATCGAAGAAGACCGTGAAGCGGCTTGCCTGCTCGGCCGTATCTACAACTCACTCGGTGCAGAACTCAGTCACGGTAATTCCGAGGAGCGGGAGGAAGCCCGCGAGTTATTCATGCGCCGAATAGAACTGGATGAACGACTGAAACTACACGACCGGCGCGGACTAGCCATGACTCATGGTGGGCTCGGCCGGTTGGCCTTTTACGGCCAGCCCCCGGACCTGTCCGCCGCGCAGCTCCACTTCGAGCGCGACCTGGAGATTTCAGAAGCTCTCGGCGACGCGGTCGGGCAGGTCAAGATGCACAGTTTTCTCGCGGCCTGCGAGCTGGGACAAGGCGAACTTGACGGAGCGATCCGCCACTATCGACAATCTTGGTCTCTCGCAAAAGCCCACACGGATCGGTTCTTTGCCGGCGTGGGGTTGCTGGAATGTTACCAGCGGCAGCGATGTGAGGATGGACTGGGCAAAACGGCTCGTGAACTGTTGGGCCTTGCTGAGCGAGAAGGTATTCCGAGCGGGTGCGTCGAGCAACTTCGCAGTGTGCTGACCGGCTTCCTTGGCAAATTTCCAGACGAAGCCCTAGCAGCCCTGTTCAGCCGCGTAGAAAAAATGTCGTGAATAAACTTGCTCCAGAACTTCTAAACGCGATTCGTACTGAGATCTAAGACCAATGAATACCGAGAGCCAAGTTGCCTGCCCCTGTTGCGATGGAAAGGGTGAAGTCACGGCTGAGCGAATTCAGGAACTGCTTGGCCAAGGGCATCACGTCCAGGCGTGGGGGGAGGGCGGTCGTCTGTGCTGGTATTGTGACGGGGCAAAGCGGGCACCATCCCTTGTCGTCGAGTTAGTACCCCTGCACGATTTCACCGCAGTGTCCGCCCGGCAGCCATTTGCCAACCGCGAAGAGTGCGTGGAAGTTCTGGACCGTTTAGAAAAGGTACCGTGGTTCACCTGCCGCGACGAGGCGTGGGCTTCGGCCGCCTGCCTTCTGGCCAAGGCGGAGTTTGACCGCAGCGATCTGCCTGGTATTCTTTGGCAGCGGGCCCGGCCTTTTCTTGCGGGACGTTCCCTGGGGCGCATCTTGGCGGCCGAGGTGGCGATGGGCCTTTTTGATGCTCGCGCGGCAATCGATCTGGCGTTCACGACCGAACATCCCCGCGCTGCGGATGTGGGGCCTATCGATTCACGCGGACCGTACATCTTGTTGTGGCATCACGATATCTGGCTGCGACCTGAACAGTGTGCCGAAGTCGCCGAGATATTCGCGAAAAGGCTGACAGAGATTCCCGATGCCTATTGGCGCGGCTGGGCGATTGCACAATTGCTCATAGTCCTCGCCCGAAAATCGCCGGAAATCCTTCTGTCCCTGGAGGACCGATGGTTCGAGTTGATCGGAACCATTCATGACAAAGCATTTGATTCCATATCCCAATTTGTCCTGCCACAACTGGCATCCACCGACGTCGAGCGTTGGATCGGGCAACTATGGAAGATAATCATTCCTGTGCTAAGCAGCGATATGGAGGTCGTCAAGCCCATCGTATCGGCTATCGCAGTTTGTGGTGACTCGGCATGGTCATGGGACGCCTTTCAAATGATCGTGAACGACGTGCGAGCAAAATTTCCCCCTGTTGTTGATGCCGCCGATTACGCCACAGAGGCCCTCATCGATTACGCTTCGGAGGCCCTCGTGGAATGCCGACCGCAGTGGCACCGCGCTGCGCTGGAACTCTTGTTAGACTGTTACGTGAAGAATAACTGCGGGCCTTTTTTCGTTGCATTTCGCACTAGCAGTTTAGGTGCAGCTATTTTTGTGAACTGGCGGGAGCCATACTTTGAGGACATGATAGGCCGTTTGATTTCACACCTTGTGGGGGCAGGCGACAACAGGATAATCTTCAATGGCTTAACCGCTCTTCTTAAACGCGATCCGGTTGGATACCACGAAGTATTGCCGCAGACGCTAAAGAGATTTTTTTCAGCTCTTTCGGAATTGGATGCCGAAAAGCAGATCAAATGCCTTGAAGATCTCGTGATTCACTGGGGAACGATAAACAGCGTGGATCTTCGAAGAATGGTTTTGGACGGAGTTCTGGCCTTTCTGGATCGTTATCTAGTTGATGCCGAACTTCGGCCTTCCGTCTATTCATCCTTCTTTGGAAGACAGAGTGACGGCGACAGGACTTCCATATGGTGGGACCCTGCGGACGTCGATGCTCTGTTCGCGGTAACACGGTGCCTTAACAACTGTTCCTCCGGTCCCCATAAGTTAATCGCGATTCAAAGTATGCTCGCGAAGGTCGATCTGTCGGTAGATGACTCGTGCCGGGAGAGACTCGACGTACCCGAGATTGTTCTGGTGCTCTTTCGGCTTGTGGGACAGCTTCAGTCGATGATGGGTAGACTCGACAGTGAGGAGCGACTTGAAATCGAGATTGCCGGAATGGCCTGGACTATTAGTCAATATCGAGCACCCCTCCCGCTCATGAACCGCGAAGACTTTGAGTCAATCCTGACACCGGTATTCCGTTTGCCGCGTAGAGAAATTGGCATTCGATTTGACAACCGTGGAATGGTGTATTGTGGTGTTCCGCTCGTAACCTGCCTGGCTGCGATAATGAAGCGTTTTGCTCAGATCGGCGACGGGCCGTGGCGGATCGCCATTTTGGATCGGGTGTTGACAGAGGTACGAGAAACCATTGATCTACGGCATCGTCAGATGATTTTGCATGCGATTATCGAGGCCCTCGGCGCGGTCGAACTGTCCGATTGGCACAAAGAGGCAATGCAGAAGCTGGTCACTTATGCGATGAGCGAGGAAGGATTGGATCTCTCCATCCTTAAGCGGGGCATGGTCACCCAATTTGTCCGCCTGGGCGAGTTCGACACTGCGGAGAAGCTGGCCCGCACCATGGCCAATCATCAGTTGCGAAGTGAGGCCTTGGCGGAGATCGCCCGCGGATTGGCGCAGAACGTACCGGAGGAAGCAGTCGCCCTGCTACGGGAAGTCGTTTCGCCCGAGGTCCGCGGCAAGTTAGCCGTAGACTTGGCCGCCATCGAGTCGCTGTCGGAAAGCGCGGAAATGCTTTGGACCCTCCTGGAGACCGTCGCCGAGGATCCAGTGAGGTTGCAAGAAATAACCGCCGGACTGCTGGCCCACGCTTCGGGCCCCGAGGCCCATGAGCTGCTCACTAAGCTTGGCTGGGAGCATTCACAAAGGCCGCAGACCACGCCGGATCCATTGGCAACGATCCTCGATGAACTTGTTGCTGCCGAGTGCATTGCCAGCAAAAAACGCGACCGGATCCTGAGCAAGATGAGCGAGAAAGAACGATCGGTGGTTCAGAAGGATTGTTGCAGAGTGACGATCGAGCGGCTGGTCAGTCTGGGCCACCTCGACGCAGAGGAGGTGGCCGACCTTTTATTAGACGCCCCTAATCCTAATGAAGGAGGAAATTGAACGATGGCCAACGTGCCTGACAATAAGATTCCGCTTCCCGGGCCTTTGGACCGGGTAATCCGCCTGCTCGAAACGGAAACGCAGCCGTTCCGCCAAGTCCATCGCTTGATCGACGCCGTTGAGGTGCTCATCAAGTTTCACACGGTGGCGGTGATGAGCGATTGCTTCACCCGGGAGAAGCTCTCCGAGCCGCTCAAGGGGATGCTCGCCTCGGGGTTGCGGACCCCGTCGCTGGGCATCTGGTGGCTTTTCTGTCGCGCGGTGGCAAAGCAGCTCGATGCGGACGGCGCCCCGTTTGTTGCGGCGGGAATGCGGGACTTCATCCTTGGCCTTGGCGGCAAGAAGGATTGCTCTCTCGTCACCGCGTTGGACCGCGACGAGTCGCTGATTGCTTTCCGCAATAGCTATGCCCACGGTGCCACGCCCAGCGACGAGGCATGTCTGGCCGACCTGCGCAAATACCTGCCCCGATTCGAGGCTTTGCTAAAGGCCGCCGGATACCTATCGATCATCAGGTTGGAGCCTGCGGCCGACGGGCGGGTGTGGCTAGTGAGCGAGACCGCTCGCATCGACTTGCACCCCCTCCTCGTCTACCGGCCCGATGAGGACCGCTACTATTTTTACAACGACATTCGCAAGCCCAACGCATCGTTTCTGAGCTACGAAACGGCGGGCCATTGGCGGAGCCGGGAACTGCTGGGTGATCTGCTCACTCGCTATCCGATCGATAACTGGAGCCAGGTTTCCGCCGCCGGCTTCCGCGAACGGATCGAAGAGTTGACCGAACTATTCAAGGGCCGTCGCGAGGAACTGAACCGACTCAAGACATTTCTCAATGCCCCGCGGGGATTCTTGACCGTGTGGGGCGGGCCGGGGGTGGGTAAGAGCGCACTGCTGGCCCAATCCGTACGCGAACTGGGGTGGCAACACAACGATGAGGCGGAGCGCCAGCCGATCGTGCTCGAATACTTCATCCGCCGTGGCCAGCGCACGGACGACGGAAACTATTTTCTCACCAACCTCAACCGTCGTATTGAGGAAAACATTCCCACTGGCATCCCCCAGGGCCAGGGCACGGCCGAACAGTGGGAGTGTTTCGATCGTCGCCTAACAGAAGTTTCCCAGCAGCTTGCTGGCCGGAAAATGCTGTTGGTGATCGACGGTTTGGACGAGGCCTGCGGGAGCGGCGGCGAGTTGCTCCGCTTCCTGCCCAGAGCCGTGCCTCCAGGTATTCTGGTGATTTATGCATCCCGGCCGCTGCCCGAGGTTCGGTGCCTATGCGATGAACTCGACCGAGAACACCGCGCCGAAATGACGCTGGAAGGGCTCTCGCCAGCCGATACCCGGGCAATTCTCTACGGCTACGTGAGTAAATACTCGCTGGAAGACGCCTACGTCAGTGCCGTGGCCCAGCGAAGCTGCGGAAACCCACTCTTTCTGAAAATGCTGTGCGAGGCTCTGGCTAGCGGCGATGTGCCGCTGAACTCGCTGGACCGCTTGCCCAACAGCATGGAAAGCCTTTATGAGGGACTGCTGCGGCGTTTACGTGATGCGGATCGAGCGTTCGATCTGCTGATGCTCCTGACGGCCGCGATGGATTATCTCTCGGCCGAGACGGTCGCCACAATGACTGGTTGGAGCGTGCCGCAGGCCGAGTCGGCCTTGGATGCTGTCATGGAAATTCTTTTGGAGAACCCGCTCACTCCTGACGTGCTCGATTATCAACTCTTCCACGAAAGCCTCCGCGACTACCTCAAAGCCCGCTATCCTGGCGAGGCTGCCCGCTGGAACACCATCCTGGCCCAATGGTGCGGGCGGTGGGCGGAATTGTTGGGCGACGCCAAAACCTATGCGTTGAAGTTCGGCGTGCGACACCTGGAGAGTGAGGTCGCGGCGGGCGGAGGTGGCGTGGTGCCCCTCATGGAACAGCGGGTAAAAAACTTAGCCTTCCGCTCGGCCCAGTATTCGGCCGCTGGCCTGCAAACAGTACTCGACGACTTGCGGCGTGTCGCCCGCCAGCTCTTTGCCGTCCGCGGGCAATGGCAGGACGGGCTGGATGTATTGTTACTTCACGCCAGTGAGGCCAAGCGATTGCACACCGATGAGGCTGCACGCCTTCGCCAACTCGCCCGCGCCGGTAACGCAGCCGAAGTCCTTGCCATATTAGGCCGCGAGCAAGATAGCTTGGCGAGGTTCTTGGGCACCGTGCTGGCCGCTTGGGAGTTGGCCGACGCCGGTCACCCGTTTCTGGAAGTCCTCACGGACGCGGAAAAGGTAGCCGGAGTGGACCTAACTTTGGGAAGCGCAGAGTTTTTCCGCAAGATTTTTGGGGCGATTGCGTCCAAAGGACTCGACCCTTCAGACGGCGAGCGATTGCTCGCCGCCGCTCTGGCACCCACCCAACCAACCTAATAGGAGACGAAGACTAATGGCAACATTACCCAGCGTTAGCTGCCCTTGCTGTGCAGGGGCGGGTGAAGTCACAGCGGAGCGGATCGCGCAGCTTGTCGAGCAAGGATACCCCGTACAGGAGGCGGTGCCAACCAATCCGTGCGAATTCTGCGTGGGGCAGAGGGCCGTGCCGGCGGTGATCGCGGAATTAGTCTCGTTTATCGACTTCGAGCTCATGCCTGACCGGCCGACCTTTGCCAGCAAGGAGGAATTTCTGGAAGTCGTGGAGGCGTTGGCGCAGGTGCCGGACCTTCCCTGTCGGGATCAGGCGTGGGCCACGGCCGCCTGCTTGCTAGCGCAATCCACCTTTGATCGTGGCGAACTCCCGCAGCAATTGTGGGCGCAATCGCTCCCCTTTCTGCTGGCACCATCTTTCGGCCGACTTCTGGCGGCCGAGGTGGGGATGGGGATCTTCACGCCAGAGGATGCGATGGAGGCTGCCCTATCGTACGATCACCCACACGCTGCAGACACGGAATCATGCGATCCTTCGGCCCCTTGGTACTTCACTCGCGGGGCTGAGTTCTGGTTTCATCCGGAATGTGGCGACAAGTTGAGTGCGCTACTTGCAAAAATGACGGCTGCAATCCGTAACGATACCGTCCGGGCCAATGTCCTGGCCGATTCGTTCCGGCTATTGACCTCAGCCTACCCCGATCCATTGGAATCGCAACACGACGTCTGGCGTGACTTGCTCGCAGCACTTCCCACTCACGATATGCCCGATGGATCACGTTCTCTCCGGGCCCAAGTGGCAGAAGTGGTCTTCACAGAAGTGCTTCCGAACTTACCTGAAGCGACGGCAACTCGGTGGTGCGAGTCAATCATGCGGATCGGTGCTGAGGGTGCAAGTTCAGGACATGAGCTGTCACTTTATGCTGTTATGGCCATTGCGTATGTGATCGACTCTTCCCCAAACTACACTCTTGCCGCCCTTGATCGCATTCTCGCCCAGCACCTAGAACTGCTCGGACAGCTCAATTTGTCGAACGACGAGCTACAGAGGGAATACGGCGGACTATATGGTGGGATACACGGTATGCTATCACATGCGAACGCTTACACGCTTGACACGTTTTCTGCGATACTGGCCTTCCTAACCAACCTCCAGGAAGAATGTCCAATAACTATCTTTTCAAATCTCGCCACGGCACTCGTCGATGGTCACGGGGCGGACTGGGCCAAAGACGGCTTTCGGATGCTCCTGCACTTCATTGATTCACGCGACAATCCCAAAGACCGTGGGCGTGCGATAGGTAGCATCGCCGAAGGGATGAATGGATTTCGACCGCCGTGGCGTCGCGAGGCTCTTGACTCGCTGCTGCACAAATGCGAGGACATTCCAGCGGGCGAGGCAAGGAACGAAGCCCTTGCTGGAATTTGCGGCGATTTGGCAGAAGCCCGGCAAGACCCCTGGTTTTTTGAATTCGTGGACCGCGTGTTTACCCTGGGATTAATTCCCGGATCACTCCCCACGGCTTTCACTGGCTCGGATGATTGGATCGTCGCGCTGGGCCATCCGCTCAAAGACCCCTCAGCATGCTACGATGATAACTTTCTGGCCATCTCGGCAAGGCTCATCAAGACAGCGCATCAACTACCAGCGAAAGACCGGGGGCAGGTGGCACCTCTGCTCACCAAGGCTTTGCTGAATTCCTCATCAGCGAGTACCGTTTCCCGCGGACTTGTGGATGTCTGGTCTCTCGTTGAGACGCTTCCCCCAGACGACTCTCTTCGGACCGATGCGTTGGCCCAGATCACCCACCTTGCAAACTGCAACGTACCTTTGGTGATGGAAGTCCTGCAGCGACTCCGCGAGGCACCTCTCGGCCCAAACAAGCTATTAGCATTGGAAAACGCTTGTGGCTGCATTCATCTGTTAGAGCACAGCGATACAGACCGTGCGGCCCTCGATGCCCCGCAAGCGGTCCTTGCGGCTATGCAAATGATGGCTCAACTGGGCAGCATGATTCCATATGTGACTGAACTAAACATAATGCTTGTGGCTCATACTCAATTCTTCCGCAGCAAACAAGAGACCCGCATGGAGCGTCTTCTCGCTCGGTTAGCCTGTCTCTTGGATCAATATACCGCCTCGTTGCCGCCAATGAAAGGTGACGAACTCGACGCACTTGGTCAGTCGCTGTTCGCGTTGCCCCACGTCGAGTTGGTCCATGAGAACTCCCATGGATCCGTTCTCTTCCGCGGTGACCTGTCCGACACATGTTTTCTCGCGATTGTGCGGCGATTTACCGCCGTAGAGGACACTGAATGGCGTAACGGATCCTTGGATTGGATACTTGCGATGCTTCGACAGCGCGGTGAGCCACGAGCAAGACGCGAGGTGGCGCACGCGATCTTGAATGCGTTGGGCCGAGTCGAACTCTCCGAGTGGCACAAGGAGGCCCAGCAGAAACTAGCCACGTATGCCATGAACGAGGACGGCCTGGACCTCTCCGTACTCAAGCGGGGCATGGTCAGCCAGTTCGTCCTCCTGGGTGAGTTTGAGTCGGCCGAGAAATTGGCCCGGCAGACGGCTAATGTTCAACTGCGGAGCGAGGCTCTGGCAGATATTGCTCGTGCGCTGGCCCAAGATATCCCCGCCCAGGCACTGGCGATCTTCCAGGAGGTCGTTTCACCCGAGACCCGAGGCAAGCTCAGCGTGGAGCTTGCTCCGTCGATGAGCGGAAATGCCCAGTGGTTGTGGATGCTGTTGGAGAGTGCCGCCGAAGACCCCGATCGGTTGCAAGAGATTGTTTGCAGTCTGCTGCCCCGTTGCGAGGGCCCCGAGGTCCATGAGCTGCTTGCAAAGCTCGGCTGGGATACGGCTGTGCAGGGTAGTACGCTAGAGATTTCATCCGACCCGCTACTCGCGGTACTCGAAGACTTGGTCGTCGCGGAATGTATCACAGCCAAGAAGCGGGACCGCATTCTCGAAAAGCTTGGCGAAACGGGCAAGTCGCAAGTGGCCGGCCGCGTCTGCCAGACCGTACTCGACTTCCTTGTTGAATCAGGTCAAATCGAACCAGAAGATGCGGCCGCCCTCCGTTCCGCTCACGCTGAATAGACAAAAGATGTCGCGGGGGGAAGATGCATTGAAGAATATGACAATTAGGCAGAGAAATCCAGGCTCAGGTTCTATTGCCTGGAGGTGGCTGTGGTATGTCAGCACATTCTATTTCCGTTGCAATCAAGAGGGGAATTTATCTTTCCTCCTGAAGTTGGGATGAAATCAGAAACGCCAGTTACCTCGTCGGGATTCCATCAGTGCTTCATCAAGAGCAGCAGACTCTTCGATCTGTGTTGAAGGAAAATGCCTCATTCCTCTCCCCCCGCTCCTGGCCGTCCTCCGGTCCGCATCGTGTTCACCGATTTTACCGCGTAGATCGGAATCCGTGATACGATCACATTCGTAATGTCCTTGACCACCAGGTAATCGCTACCCACTTCGACCACCTCGTGCCCCATAGGAATGTTGGTGCCCTCGAAGAGTGTAATCTCGTAACAAGAGCCACGGTCTTTGAGCGAGATCGGTTGCCCTTTTCGCAACACGCCCAGAACGCCAGCGGCTTCTCGTCGCGGTTCCGCCTGGGCAAGCAGAATGCCGACCAGAACGACCGCAACCAGCAGGACAACAGAAAGAATCCAACGATGGTATCGCATTTTTTAATGAACCTCAAAAGGAGTAAAGTAGACTGACCGGACGACTTCCGGTCCGACGATCAACAATCTGGCCATTCTACAAGAATTGACCCCATGCCGAAACCAGCGGCATTTGACGGTTGGCCTGTTGTACCTTTTCCCGCTCAGTTCATCGACACCGGTGCCCCGGCGTCATCTGGCCGGATGAAGAAGCCGATAAATTCCTTTTTACTTTGCCATGGCCATTGCGAGTACAATTGCGATAAACACGACAAGCGAAGCCGCGAAGATAGCTCCGGCGATATTATTGTTCTTGATCTCCTCCTGTAGGTCGAGCTTTAGAACGAACTTCTCCGCGAGTTTCAGTGCCAAAACCCCCACAAACAGAGCCACCACCGCGTACACTAGATTGATTCCCATGTTCACCACGGTGGCTCGCACGAATTGCATATCCATTTCTCTTACCTCGTTTGGTTTGAAGTTTCCTCAGGAGGAGGCTCAAGCGGCCATGGCCCCCGCCACCATTGATCAACACCTCGATATTGCCCTGTCCAGCCGGTCGACCGCCGGAACCAAATGCCGCTCCAGTCGAATTGCAGTCGCGGCACATAGCTAGTCAGTAGTTCGGCCCGTGGCGGCATGCGACGGGAACCTCTGCGCCCGGCTGCAGGATCCAGGATATACGTGTGGCCATCGGCCTGCAATACGACCCACACTCCCGGATTGCCATCGATCTGCCCAATGACGACTTTGGCGTCCTGACCGCACGCTCCCAGCCAATCCGCGAGCAAGATCGCAAGATCCTTAGTGCCCCCCCCTAGCAAGCGATGCGTTTCTTCGGCCGTCTGCCAGCCTCCATGCTGCCCGAACCGCTTGTGCTTGTTCCTACAGTTCTCCAATAAGAATGACCAAGCCTCCAATGGCTGATCGATGGTCTTCGGCTTGAACTGCCGCATGAACCAGGAGGGGCGATGGTAGTGTCCATCGGCGTCAATGCCGTACAGGTCAATGACGCATTGGCAGTTCGGACAAATAGCCATTAAGCAATCGGAATCACCCTCCTTAGGGGGGCGCAGCCGCACCAGCGTGTCGTGCCCGCAGAGATAGCAGTTAAGGTCAAATTCCCGTTTGCCCTCATTGACTAGTTGCGGAGAAATGGCCGGAAGAATTCGGCCTGCGAGGATGACACCCACCCAAAAGGATCCGCTATCGGCACGGTTGGCATGTCCAAGGGCGATGCCCAAGTGCGTAAGGTCGGCCGAGCGTGAGGCTGGTCCTGTAGCAATTTTGTGGAGAAGTTGATCTTGCGTCCTTGCGCACACCACTTGGAGACATAGTCGCGACACGGCTGGCACGTTCTTCTTAACTTCCTGGAGAGCGGCTTGGTCGGGCCGCTGCGCCCGTCCGCCACGGTGATCGAACGCTTTAACGGCCGTGGCGGCGCACAGACGGGCATATCGCTGAAGGATCTCGTGTCCTGCCAGCGGAGGAAGATCCTGTTGTTGACGCTCGACGCGGACCGCTTCCGCTGCCGTCCACTCTGAACTGCCTTGCGGCAGCCGGCCGACAATCGCAGTTTCTTCGCTAGAACCTGCTGGTTGAGTAGAAATCGAGTCCTGCAGTGAATTGCCTGAGTCGGGAGTGTGTGGGTCGCACCCAATCATCGGGATCGAGACAAGGAGGACCAGGAAATATCGACCTGCATTAGGCCGAGATGGAGTTGTCCTTTGGGTTAGCCGGATACTCACGACTGAAATCCACCACTCGTTAGGGGCAGTCTCTGAAACATCATCGGCATCCTAGCACAATAGCCCGTCGATTCCAATAGGCTACTACCGATTTCAGGGATATTCTCGGTCGAAAACCTTTCCCGAAAACCTTCCCCCAAAAAAAACTTCCCCTCTTCCCGACACCCCTCTTCCCCCACTGGACAACTCCGTTACGCCTTTCTACAATAAACGATACTGTAGGTTCTCGCCATTCGTTCCAACGGAAAAGGAGATGCCTCGCTCAGTTTAGTGCCTTTCCCTGTCGTTGTTCTTTCGTTTTCTGACCGTTCCACTTTTTGAGGAGTAAGTTTCATGAGATGTGTAGTGCGACACTTAATGTTGGGGTTTGCGTGGATTCTTGGCCTATGGTGCGTGACGAGTTTGGTCGTGGCTCAAGAGCCAGGTAGTTCCGTAGAGAAGCCCAAGCCGATTGCCAAGGAGGCGAAGGACGCCGAGTCGGCAGTCAAGACCGAGCAGGAGCCTGCGAAGGTGAAGGAGGAAGCGAAGCCGCTGACTCAGGTCGATAAGTTGAAGGAGGCGAAGGATGCCGAGCCGGTAGCCAAGACCGAGCAGGAGTCTGCGAAGTTGAAGGAAGAGGCAAAGCCGCTGACTCAGATCGAAAAGTTGAAACAGGCCAAGGATGTATTCGCCGGCGTAGTCGACGCCGCTAAGTTCAAGGTCGGGCCAGGCCCGGTCGAGGAGCGAGTGCAGGCTTTCCGCAAGCGGTTCAAGCTTCCCAACAGTGGTGCCGGCTACTTTAGGCACCCAAACGGCCAACTCTACCTGATTGTCGAAGGTAAGAGATCGCTAGACTTCAATCGGAGTAAACCGGGGTGGCTGAGCCGACGCATCATCCAATTCAATCTGGCTGAGATGGATGCACGTGTGGAGATGGCCAAGTCAATTCAGCTTGAGATCGAGAACGGCCACTTCTATGAATACTATCGGGATCTCTCGCCGGAGATGGCAAAAGGACTGAAACGTTTGAAGGAAGGTGCGGCATCGCAGAGTCTCTATCAGGAGGCGACGAGGATCGCTGCCGCTGCCCAAGTGATGGGGGCCGTGACCATGAAGACTTTCGAGGGACCCACCGCCAGCGGTGGCTATCGGGTCATTGTTCTCTTGGTGTGGAGCCCGAAACTCCGGGATCTAGCCATCAACGCCCTTGCCGACGCTGATTACTTCGTGCCCAAGCAAGATCTGGAGAAGGCCGTCGCCCAAGAGATCCCGCAAACGGAGGCGGAGTTAGTCAAGGAAAATGGTTGCCATGTGTACCATGATGAGAGAGGCCAGCTCTTCTATGTGGCTTTCGCTCAGGTGGAATCGCCCCTCCGCAACGGCGAAGGCGTGGACGAGGCACTGGATGAGGCAGAAAAGCAGGCAGGTGTAAGGGCGACAGGTATGATCGCTAGGGCACTGACCAGCAACATCGCCAGTGCCGACATGGACCAGTTGACCCGCTTTGTCGAGCAGTTGCAAGACAAACGCGAGGACAAAGTGACGCAATCCTTCTACAGTAGCATGGAAAGTGCCACCAAGATCCGCGTTTCCGGTATCGTCACGATCGGGAAGTGGAGGTATACCGACCCCGAATGGAAGATTCCGGTTGCAGGGGCCGTAGTAGCTTGGTCGCCGGAAGGAAAGGATGTAGTCCGCGAACTCGGCCTGGACAAGCCTTTGGATACCTCTGACTCCAAGGCACTGGCTGCTTACCTCACAGGGAAGTATGGCAAGCCCTCCTTCCCGAACGAAGGGACTAAGGTAAAAAAGGAGATCCAAGGTGACCCATCGAGCGTTCGCGAGAGCAAGGATCCAGACGCGTTGCCCTGATTAACTTAGGAAATTGGCTACGCTCTACCCCGGGCCGCGATAACACGATTGCGGTCCGGGGCCTCTTGAACACATGGGTGGAGTAGTTGTAATGCACTTGCGTCTCGCGGCCGTTGTGATGTGCTGTGCTGCGACTGGCGGCCATGGGTTCTGGACGAGCGCGATGGAAGACGGCCATTCGCCGGAAAAGTCGCAGCAGGCGGCTACCGTGAAACAGGAAATACCGACGGTGCCTGCGAAAACCAAGCCTACGCGACCCATCGTTGAGCTTTCTGATTGGAAGCCTGTATTCGAGAAACACCCGGAATATTTCGACCACGGCGTGTATGTTGTAGAGATCCCAGAGAAGGCGATCGTTGTCACCGCCGGGCTTCCGCTGGAGTCGCTCGGTATGAAGACCGATGAAGATCGCGACATGGCCGAGAAGAGTGTGGCATTGGTGGCAAACCGCGAGTTGTTCCGATACTTCTATGAGCGCGACAAGCAAGGTCTCCGCTTCCCCCAGCACCTCCAGAAGTTCGCCGACGACTCCGTCCGGTTCAATGCGTACCAGCGGACGATGACTGTCGTGGGCATGCAAAGGGCGGCCGTCTGGTCCGACGACAAGTCGCTTTGGTGTACGGTGATCGTGGCCGAGGGGAATGTGAAGCTCGCCAAGGACTTTGTGCGACAAATAGGGATCGTCGGCGTACAGCACTACCTGGACGACTTTCGCAAGACCAAATCGATCGCAGATCTTTACCGCGCGTTTGAATTCAATCCAGAATCCAAGGATGTGCGGGCGGAACTGGTTAAGGAGTTTTCTGTCCGCGGCCAACGAGTGGCGGCCTATGTTGTGCAAGACGCAACCGCGAAACTCCCATTGCCTGACGAACCGTTAGCCCGCTTCTTGCAAAGCACAGAGAATCCCGCCTGGCGCGAAGGCATGGAACATTTCCAGGCCAAGACGCCTGACTTAGAGCGAGCATCGGCGGCCTTGCTCCGATCGTTGGACTTCCGTTATGCCGATCCCGACGCCTTCAATTACATTGGCGTATGCTACCGAAAACTAGGCTATCCCCGCTTGGCCAGCCTTTTTCTCGGTCGGGCATTGGAGCAAAGTCCCAAGCAAGTCCACCGCTACGTCCTGACAAACCTGGGGCTATGCCTGATGGAAGCCGGTCAACGCGAAGAGGCGCGGTCCCGTCTGCTCAAAGCGGTGGCGGAGTTTCCCGACGAACCCTGGACGGAGTATGCCCGCAAGGCACTCGTTGAACTCGACACCCCCCCACCCTGCAAAGAACCTGGGGATATGCCGCATGTCCCGGCAAAACCCGGCGAGTCGAAGAGTAACGGTTCACAGCACGTCCCAGAAACCAAATTCGACTCGAAGCCAAAACCCGAGGGCGTTCGTGCGGTAGAACCGAAACCGGTGAGGCCGCCCGGCGAGGTGTCGTCCCCGGACCCATAAAATTTCTGGAAGCGATTCCCGTGCCTGCGCCACACGTCGGGAGTCCCAACAAAGGAGCAGCACTATGGTTCGTCTCGTACTCCTCGTGTTTGCCGTTCTCGGTGCCGAGGACCGCATCGCCACAAAATTCTCTGATGTGGATCTCGATCCGCCTTTCGATAAATATCTTCGTGCCAGCGTAGCACTCATGGGAGCGAGTGGGCCGAAGATCCTGAAACTTGCCGACGGCAAAAAAGTCGTGATCGTCGTCGAATCCGTCGTCTTGGAAGACAAGTCGCCGAAGTCAATCCTCGATGGAGAGAAGGTGTGCCGGCTCAAGGCATTGCGCGATCTGGTCGCGGGAACACAGGGAGTGCAAATCTTCTCGCTCCAAAAATCCGAAGACCAAACCGTTAATGTCCGAACGGAGCAAGGCGAGAAGTATAAATCTGTATCACAGTATATGGAGATCACGGAGATAAAGTTGCGAACCGTTGCCCGCGATCTTCCTGTCGTCGGCCGCTGGAAGTCGAAAGATGGATTGCAGCTCTATCTTGCGATCGGGGCGGTATTGGACAAGGATGGCGACCCCATTGCGGTGCCGCTGCCGGAAGAGAAGTGACAAGATGAGGAACATCAACGCAACGCATCACTCGTTTGTCGTTTCCAGTGGAACGCTCGCCTTGCGAAGTGCGCGGACAAGTTCGGAACGATTCACCTTGGCAATCACTCGTATTCGATAGGTTTCGCCCTTCTTATCTTGCGCAAGCTGGCGACACTCGACTACAAAGCGGTCACTTTGGTCAAGAAGATCGCGTTCAATTTGCTCCTGCCAGCGGAGGAGGTTTTCGACCTCGACCAGTTGCCTGACTAATTGACGCACACACTCGCGCACGGCATCTTGGTGAGCCTTCTCGGCCGTCGCTCCGGTGCCCTCCGCAATCACCGTGGAAGGTGTTTCGTTTGCCACCTCGCCAGTTACCTGACTGAAGAAGTCCACATCGGCTATGTTGAACTCGATATCGAGCACGTAGTTTTCTTCGTCGAAACCTGGCACGTTGCTTACCACGCGGAAAGGGTTGGCATTAGCTCGTGGTGCTGGCGACAAATGACCGGACCTATGGCTGGATGTCGCGTTTTCGATGTTCATGGAGAAAAAGTCCCTTTTGTCGAAGTCAGAATCCGGTGCCGGCGGACTTGCAACTTCAATAACCTTGGGCGTCCCATGAAATCGGGCAGCCAAGAAAAGTCCAGCGGTTGCCACTGCGGCGAGAGCGAGAGGCACGAAGACATGGCCCCAGGTTTTCGGATTCTTTAAGTTTGCTGCCATGTGTTTTCTCCAAACATCCGCCCATTGCTTGACCCTTGTTTCGGCGGCGCGACAGAAGTTTCACTCCGACAATATTGGTGTGCGTGTCGTTTCGGTAGTCTACTCAACTCTTTTTAGCATGTTGACCTTGAATGTCTTTATCTGTCGAAGTTGCTCTAGCGTGAATGTGAATTGGCCCTTCACTTTGAGGGCACGGGCGAACCACAACCTGCTCAGATTGAGTCCCTGTTGTTCGTGATCGGCGAAGAAGGGGGACAGCACCACGGTCTGAAAGTTGCAGTTCGACCACTGATGAGAATGCACGGAAATCCCCGGCATCGCAGCACCCATAGGGATTGTCACCACTTTATGGACAGCCTTCTCATATTTATCACGAAACGCAATGACCAAGGTCAGTCCGCCTTTGGGCATTTTAGGCATTCCAATAACATCGAAGCACCGCCAGCGAACGGTGCCGCTGGGATATCCTGGATCGACATTGACCACCCACCGTGTTAGTGAGCCGTTGAGCTTGTACTTCGCCACATCCTCCGACGTAATGCCCTCCATCCTGACGCGTTCTAGGTTCTCGATCTCTGGAAGCGAGACTACAGGATAGACTGTAGGAGGGACTGTAAGAAGGGCTGCTCTTTTCCCCTCGTCCCATGCCGAAAGGAACGCCCTGCGAAACTGTCGATGACTATTCCGTACGTCCTGCAGCGTTTCGCTCTCTCCATCGAAATTTGCGTTCAAGGTGGCCAGGGGATCGACGATATCCACTAATCGCCTCTGTAGTCTCTCGAATTTCTGCTCGTCCACGCGGATCTCCACCTCGTATTCAACCTTCACCATGCCATCATCTAGGTTTTCGGAGACCTTTCTGAAGGATTTGTTCTGAGTAAGCACATTGATGGGGTAATCCTCCAACTCCTTCTGAATCATGAACATCCCACCCCGTAGCCGCTCGAGCTTGGTCACGGCTTCAGCGTAAAGTCCGGTAGCATCACTTTCCGAGGTGACAGTACTTACCTTGTTCAATAGATCTCGCCGGCGAACGGTCGCACGGATTTTCTGGCGGATCAAACCGCCTTTATATTCGGGCGGTCCAAGCTCTTTATATCCGACAACAAAGCCTTCGCTACGGGTTAAGACACGATCGGAGATCAGCTTGTCGTTCTTTTCCAAAGTATGGGAATCCACAAGAGTGGTCATCACGCTTTGTACGGCGCGGCGAAAGGCGTCGTCAAGGGCTTCACGCGGCGTCAGCCCTGCCCCTTCTGCCACCACCTCCTGGATGTCAAGTTTTTTGACAAGTTCCTGGTCCCGGAGGGATAGCAGGGCAAATGGAACTTCGATTATCGTCCCACTGGTCTTGCGCAAGCTCACGGTTTCCCGCACGACTTTGACGAACTCGGCCTCGGTTGAGTATGTACCTGTCGCGTCGCCCCACATCCTCAGTGAGGTGGTGGGCACGTTGCTAGCGCGTTCAGGCGACATGGGTATAGTTCGTGGCGGCGCAGCGGCGGCACCCGATCCCAGAAAAACGAGTTCACAAAACCCGGCAACAAGCGATATTCCGATAACTGCAACGAGAGTCCGCATGGGTGTTCCGTTTCCTGTTTGGCAGGCACCGAGATGGAATTGAACCACCATGGCTATTTCCGTGGAGAATGGCGTCGTTTCAACAGAACACCCTCATTCTGACTCCTCCACTCGGGGCTGTCAATCCTTCGGAACGCATCCTTCGGAATATAACCAATGAAGGGGTGGCAAATCTGCACGAATGAACTGCCTTGTGATCTGGTGACTATGGCATCGTGAATTCAAAAGTCGCGGTGCGAGAGTTGCAAACCGGTCAGGCTGCCTTTCGGAGAATCATTCAAGCATCGCGCGAGTTTTTTCCAGGATCGGCCGTATTTGCTCTGACAATGCAGAATAGCCGTAGTCCTGGGCCAGCCGATAGGCTTCCTCAATCAGGGGCAAAGCATCGGCCGGCTGGTGCTTTTCATCGGCCACAATTCCGACTTGGTTGGCAAGGTATTTGTTCTGTAAAACGGTCCTGGAGTTGATGCCGGTCGGGGCTATCAAACAACAGTTCGTCCAACCATTAAGCAGTCGACCAAGGAACTCTATTCGATGTGTGGGATCTCATTTCCCTCACTCAATTGAGTTTCTCGGAAGTACCATCCGCACACGAGCCAGAACGCCCCCGATACGAGCGGCCAGCGCGATATGACCGTGATCGGTTGCCAAATTAAAGGCTTTCTCCGCAAGAGACAGGGCCTCCTCTGGCCGGCCCATCGCACTGGTTAGAATCGATGCCTGATTGGCGAGACACCACGCCAATTCTGCTGGCATATCTAGCTCACGGCACATTGTCTCTTGCTGATCAAGAAAGTCTAATGCCTCAGTGGACTGGCCTCGGCTGGCAAGTATTTCTGCCTGTGCCCCTAGCGATTCCTGAAGACCGTTGGTAATGCGCATTTCTCGAAAAATTCGTTCCTGTTCACCGCGGATTTGCATCGCTTGGTCGAGGTGACCGCTGAGTTGGAGTACCCTCGCCTTTGTGCCTAGGGCCCCTTGAAGTTGTTCTTGGGCACCGATTTCACGGCAAATACATTCCGCCTCGTTGGCAAGCTGCAGGGCTGCCAAAAAGTCGCCGCGATCAGCACACACATCGGCAAGATTACTTAACGCATTCTCGAGGCATTGTTTGTCTCCCAGTTGTCGCGTGATGTGAACCGCCTCTTGCATGTGTGCCCAGGCCGCCTCTGTTTGGCCGCGCTGCCGAAGAAGTCTTCCCTGGTTCGTCAGGCTTGCTGCCACCCCTTCCTTAAGCATAGGGGCAACCGCCCTGGGCCACCCGGCCCGACCCTGGTGCGTTACCGGCGATGGGCCAACGTGTTGGCATGTTTCTTTGGTGCCCTGCGACCCATAACAAGGCCGCGCGGCTTGGCTGCGATGCGTTGGCTTTCATCTTTACTGAATTTACTCCACTTCGGCGCAATCCCCGCCAGAGAGAGGACGAGAGGCTTGACTTCCCTTTTGGCGGACCCCATACTAACGAAGTTCGCGTCTTAGCCACAGACTGTTTGCGATTATCTATCGGAGGTTGAGTCTATGAAACGTGCCAACTGTGACGTGTTTATCAGCTATCGTCGCCAGGGGGGAAGCGAACTGGCGCAATTGGTGTACAAAGATATGAAGGCACGCGGGTATCGCGTGTTCATGGACGTTCGAGAGTTGCCGTCAGGTCATTTCGACGATGAATTGCGCCGTCAGGTGGGTGGGGCACAGGATTTCGTACTATTGCTGACCCCGGGATCGTTGGACCGCTGCATCCAAAGTGGCGAGGACTGGGTGCGTCAGGAAATCGCCCTGGCCCTAAAGCTCAAGCTGAACATCGCCCCATTGATGGCTCGCGGTTTCCAGTTTCCTGATTCTGAAAAGCTGCCCGCCGAACTCCGGGACCTACCGCGGCACAACGCGAAAGAATACAGCCACGACGATAGCGACGGGGCACTGGCTAGACTTCGCGGGATGCTTACGTCGAAGCCCAGTTGGCTGCGCGCAAGCCGCACCCGTCTCACGGCCGTGGGCCTCGTCGCTGCGGCGGTTCTTGCGGCCCTGGGCATCTGGTTCGGTTTCGGCGGGCTGAATAAGCAGACAAAGGCTGTCCTTCAGGACACGGCTGAGATCAAATTGCAAACCGGCGCTATCCAACAAGACACTGACCAGATCAAGCAGGATACCGGCAACCTCCGCAAGGATACGGTGGAGGTCCGTCGCAGGACAGAGGCGATCCATAAGGATGCCGTGGAGATCAAGCAGGATACCAGTGCCCTCCGTAAGGATACGGCAGAGGTGCGACGCGGGACGGAGGCGATCCACAAGGATGCCGGGGAGATTAAGCAGGGCATCCAAGGGGTAAACGACACTTTAACCCAGGTTAGTTCGGCCATAGAGGATCTTGCGCAACAAAACGGCCCGATCAAGGATCCCAAGACCAAGGATGATTTCTTCTCTAACATTTGCTACTACTCGCTCAGCGACGATTATGACAAAGCACTAAGCTCCTATCAGAAGTACTTTGAGTTAGAGACCAACGATTTCTATGATGATCGTCTTGGCTTTTGGATGTTTCTCGAGCGGTGTCTGCGCGACAACGACAAAGTGAGCGAGATTTTCAGCGAGGTTATGAAGAAACACGACAGTCAGGGTACGCAATTAGTGCTACTGGCGAAAGATCGAAGGTCCGAGTCCGCCAGCAAACTGAGGACCTGGGTCCGCGAGAACTCAGACTATCTGCCGGGCTATCTCGCGCTGTTCGACAAGCTGCCGCGAAAGATGATCGTCGATCTGGCCGAGCTTGCTGAACTCCAGGTGGAATATCAGAAGCGTGGCGGCTTCGATGCAATCCGCAAGTATCTGCACAATCCGGATAACGGCCTGTTGTCAACAATGGCCAAAAGGTTCGGTGAGGCCAAGCCGCGGAACCTTTCCGGGGCCGTACAGGTGGAGTATTCCTCGGAACCATACATCCACCTGCTTGCGATTGGAATCAATGACGATGTCCTGCCACGGCAGATCACGCTGAAATTTCCAGGCGACGGTCCCTCGGTGACGGTCCCGTTGGGCGAGGAGAATCCTGTCGGTATCGACGAACCATACGTGCTCTTCGAGCTGAAGTCCGGACGTCCGGGGCGAATCCGCTTCGAGCCCCGGGCCGAGAACGACCGCCGCATGTATAAGCACTGTGGTGCTTTGTACGGTTTGGCCTCGGGGCGATGCATGGTGACCGTCGGATTTGTCGACGCCACGGGGCGTTCGTTCACCTTTCCCCAACCGATCAATCTGGGCGTAGCCAGTTTTTCCTTGAAAGTCGTTCCGCCCGACCCAATGCCTGTCGGACCGCGACTTGGTCCGGTGCTGCAGATCACGCATATTAGTTTTCTCAATAGTTGCGAGATTGCGACGGCCCAAGAAGGTCCTTTCGTGAAAGTTCCGCAACATTGGTCCGTGCCTGCAATTCGTCAGATCGAGCTCAATCAGATCCCCGGCTTGGTGATTCAGCACGGAGATCACCATGTATGGGTCCGCGGGACGACCGATGGCGGCCTAGCGATCAATCCGGAGCAATTGACCTTTAGGATTCCCAAGAACCTCCCTGGCCTGAGAGAAATGCAATCTCGGTCTCCTGAATCCAAGCCGATAACCGTTCCGCTTGAGCGGATTCCCGGTTCCGCCCAGTTTCTGGCCTTTTCACCTAATGGCAAACTGATTGCCCTGGTCGACGGCACTCCGAAAGTCCGACTCTGGAACGTCGCAGCCAAGCAAATCGAATCCACCTTGACCCAGGAGGCTGGTGTGACGATCAGTGCTTTCTCGTCCGACGGAGCGCAGCTCGCAACCGCTTTCGGAGAATCCCAGGACAATGTTCGTTTGCAGCAACAGGAGATCCTGATCCGCATTTGGGATCTGAAGCAGGGCAAAATACGACAGGAACTTTCCGGGCCGTCGGAACCCACCTTTGCGCTGGCTTTTACCCCCGACGGGAAAACCCTCGTTTCTACACATCGAGACGTATCACGTAAGGCCACTGTCCGCTTATGGAAACTTGTACAGGGCACACCGGACGGCGAATTGCAGGAACATTCGTGCCAGGAGATTCATAGTTTGGCGATTTCACCCAATGGAAAGTACCTAGTCGTCGGTGGTGATCGCGGGCAACGCGGGCAGGTCAATCTCTGGGATCTCGGTCGACGCCAGATGATCCGTACGTTTTCCGGAGAGGAAGACGGTATCGATGCTCTCGCTTTCTCGCCCAACAACGAGCAACTCCTTATCGGCAGCGCGGGGGCCCTCAACAGTACGCGATTGTGGGACATCCAGACCGGAGAAAACCTCGCCGCCCGCATTTCGCTCCGCGGTCGTTGCCATCACGTGGCCTTCGCGTCGTCGGGACGGCCGCTACTGATCGACGTCGTGGATTACGAGGCCACGGTCTGGGATGTGGCCGCTGGCAAGCCAATTCTGAGTCTTCGCGACAATGACTTTATCCGCGCGATCGCATTCGCCCCGAATGGAAAGCTCTTGGCTACCGGTGGAACAACCATCAAGCTCTGGAAACTGGCGGAATGATAAGTTCTTTGTCCAGTCTTCGTTGGAGCCTTTGGTTTTGTAATATGTTTGTAGTGGATCGTCTGAGTGAACGGCTTGTCAGTAAATCCTAGAGGCACCGAAGAATGACGCTCCTTTGCATACCCATTGCATTGTCGCTCGGTCATCCGTTGATCACCTTAGCGGGGCTTCCATCGACAGTTGGATTCGCTTCACTGGCACAGTTGTCCTCAAGGAAGCCGGGGAAGTTTTTATTGTTCCCGATTCAATTACACTTGTAGAGTGATGATGCTCATGAACCTCCTTCGATATCACAAACTGCGTCTCTGGATTCGCCAGCACGGAACGGCGTTGTGTTGGACGGCCATCGCCATGGGAGCCGCGACCACCCTAGTTCTCGGCTTCATCGGCTTTCGGCAGAATGCGCTGGCTCAGAGCCCGCCACTGAACTACACGTTTTCTACGGCACTTTACTTGGCATTGCAGCTTTTCTTAATGACTTCCGGCGGGGTCCAGGGCGATATAACATGGCAACTTGAACTCGCCCGCTTCGCCGCCGGTGTTGTGTTGGTGGGCACTCTCGTTCGACTGATTGCTACCTTGTTCCGCGATAGGCTCAAGGATCTTCGCCTTTGCTTGTACCATGATCATGTTATTCTTTGTGGGCTTGGACACAAGGGGGTAAAACTGGTTGAGGAGTTCCTGGCCAGCGGCCAAGGATCTTCAGGCAATATTTCGGATTGCAAAAACGGTTTGGCGGCCGACGCAATGTCTGCGAAAGAAAGCCTTTCCGTCGTCGTCATCGAACGTGACCCGGACAACGGCCATCTGAAGACTGTGAGCGACCTAGGCGCGGAAGTCATTGTCGCGGACGCCGCCGATCCTTACATCCTGCGTAAGGCCGGCATCCAAAGGGCCCGTTACCTGATTGCGGTCACGCCGGATGACGGCAGCAACATCCGAATTGCAGCGATCGCTCGGACCCTTGCCGGCCAGCGGCTGTCTTGTGAGAATCCGCCGCGCATTGGCCGTCGTACAACCCTTGTGCAGAGGATATTGGGTTGGGGTCGGCCTCGCTTGCAGCCGTTGCAATGCCACATCCATGTGGTCGATCGAGAGCTGTTCGTGTTATTGTCGCAACGGACCGACCTCGGTCGCGATAGTTGCGAAGTTCATCCATTCGACGTGTTCGTAAACAGCGCGAGACTGCTCTTTCAGAATCTTTTCTTAGATCCGGGGGTGATCCAAGCCGATGATCCGCGGACGGTTCACCTTGTCATCATTGGGCTTGGGCGGATGGGTAAGGCGGTACTGGTCCAAGCTGCTCGGACCTGTCAGTATGCCAATCTTCGCATGCCGAGAATTACCGTGATCGACCGCGCCGCTTCCCGCAAGCAAAACCTCCTGGCTTCGTGCTATCCCTACCTGTCGCTCTGTTGCGATCTCCGTTTTCTTGAGGGCGACACTGACGACCCGCGCATCCGGGAACAATTGGAGCAATGGACGCAGGACGCCGGTCAAGTACTTACCGTTGCCGTCTGTCTTGACGATGACCATCAGAGCATGAGTTGCGCCTTGCACTTACCAAGAGAACTGCGGCGGCTCAAAGTGCCTGTCTATGTCCGCCTTTCGGAACCATGCGGATTCAAGGATCTCTTGAAGGATGGTTCCGAGCGTGGATCGACACAATTCCACTCCTTTGGAGCACCCGAAGACGCCTGCACCGTCGAGCAAGTATTTCGATCGGGGACAGAAGCCTTGGCTCCGGTGATTCACAACGCCTACTGGAAGTCGGAGTTAGACAAGTTGGCCAGCGTACCGCAACCGGCTGCGGGCGAGGTTCAGTCATCGCCAAATGCGGAACTGCTGGCCACTTTACGACCTTGGGAAGAGCTGACGGAGCATTACAAAAACTCGAATCGGGAGCAGGCCGAGCACATTGCCTGGAAACTCGCGGCGATCGGCTGCCACACGGTCCGTAAAGAACAGTGCCGGGGCGAGTCGGTCAAACAATTCACGGACGACGAAATCGAAACTCTGGCCAAGATGGAGCATTTGCGCTGGTGCGCCGAAAAATGGCTGGACGGCTGGCAAAAAGGTCCCAGCAAGGATCAGGACCAGCGGACACACCCAAACCTTGTTCCCTGGGAAGAACTTTCGGAGGAGGATCGCAACAAGGACCGGGACCCTGTACGCAGTATTCCCGACCTCGTCAAGGGATCGAACAGCGTAATCGAACGAAATACCGCGTCTTAACGTGTCTGTAGAGTACGGAACGCACAGAACGGAAGGGGACTGTAAATGAACTACGATGTGTTTCTAAGCTATTCGTCGAAGGACAAGACTGTTGCCGATGCGATGTGTGCCGTCCTCGAAAGTGCCGGCATACGATGCTGGGTGGCACCCCGCGACATACCTGCTAGCGGGAACTGGGGCGAGGCCATCATCAATGGCATTAACGCGAGCCGTGTCATGGTCCTCATCTTCTCTCAGCATTCCAACAGTTCACAGCAAGTTATTCGCGAGGTGGAACGCGCCGTTAGCAAGGGAATTCCCGTCCTGCCGTTCCGGATCGAGGATGTCCCGCTTTCTAAGCCCATGGAATATCAGATCAGCACTGTTCATTGGTTGGATGCCTTCTCGCCCCCCTTAAACAACCATCTTCAGAAACTTGCGGAGGAACTACAACAGTTGCTGCGCATGCAGCTCACAAGGCCCGCCGGCACTCCTTGCTCGGTTCCTCTAGGCCGCCATTTGATGGCTGCTGGCGGCATGGTACGCAATCAGAAGATTCTTCTGAGTGTTATTTGCGGAATGTTCCTTCTGATCTTGGTGCCATGCTGCTCGGGGATTCTTTGGCTACGCTCGTCGTGGAACACCGCCAGCAAACAGTTTGGGCAAACGCCACATATGCCGGCCGACGCGATGCAATCGCTGTCGCGAGTCAACGAAGATCTCGCGAAAACCATGTCCCAAGTGGGAAAGTTCTCCGTGAATCATCTTGACCTGAGCAATCGCAAATTGTCCGGGGTCGATTTTGCGAAGCTCAAAGAGTGTAAAATGTTACAGAGTCTCAATCTCGCCGGTTCGGAGTTTAATAATGCCGAATTGGTAGTACTCGACGGCATGTCTTATCTGAATGAACTTCACTTTGAGAACAGTTCTCTTTCAGACGAGGGACTCCGGCATGTCGCGAAGGTGCCTCAATTGAGAAAGCTCTATGCCAGCAAAACGCGAATCACGGACGACGGGTTGATCGCTCTTAATAAAATGCACCAGGTCTTTTGCCTTGATCTGAGCAATAACAGTATCACCGATCTGGGCTTAAAACATGTCTGTGGGATCGTCGCTTCCCAGCTCATCCTGGATAACACAAAAATTACGGGGACAGGTTTTTCTGCATTCAACAAGTATCACGGGTACGACGAGGTCAGTCTCGCAGGTAGCAAACTCGATGACGCCGGATTGGCACAGCTCAGCCAAATTCCATTTAAAGTAATGAACCTCCGTAACACGGTGATTACCGACGGCGGGTTGAAGCATTTGCAAACCCAGCACAAATTAAAAACTGTAAACCTCGAAGATACCAAGGTGACACCCGAAGGGATTCACGATATCAAAGCTGCGGTCCCCGGTCTGAAAGTCGAACTCTAAAAGCTGGAGAACCGAGAAACTATTTATGAAGCATATTTCCGACGTCGGTGTTCTTTCTTACGAACGTCTCCGTCAAAGCCTCTCCCTGTTTTACCGTCTCTCTATGGGAACGAGGCCCTCGCCTTCGTGCGAGAGTGGTTCACTTTACGCTACATGTACGCTCCAGTAGGATCACCTGTTGACACATGACGCAGCAATCATTATCAGGAACCCTTTCTGAACATTCGCAGATTTCAAGCCGGTCAAGTGGCGAGATATAGGTAGTTTTTCAGATCGTCGAGTAATTGATATAGG
>JBAWVO010000018.1:0-42201 GCA_037147235.1 Planctomycetota bacterium
CAGAGAATACAAAGCATACCTAAATGAGAAAACCATATTATGTCTACTCGACAAGCGATCGGTTGTACTTTGCTTGTTACCGCAATTGCAGTTCATTTCTGCTTTTGTGTATGGTCGGGGTCTAGCTATGACCCGGACCACGGTGACAACATCTTTGCATTCGTGTACGCAGTCAAGGAATTTGGCACAAACACCGTAGGCGCTGGGTTCTGGGGAATTGTCGTGCCGGTAGTCGTTGGAGGTTTCGGCATCGTGTTGCTCGTTTGGCAGCCAACAACCGCGTGTGCGGACTGCGGGAGACAGATTTTGCAATCGGCGACCACTTGCCCGGGGTGCGGAAGACCTAAGCCAAACCTAATAAGTTGCCCACATTGCACCTTGGCGATTTCAAAGTCAGCGACGACTTGTCCTCACTGCTTGAAGACGTTAGGAAGTGCTTTACACACGGGTGATGACGATGCTTCAACCTACCTGGCCATCTCCGCTCCAAGCCGGATAACTGAAAGAGAAGAACGATGAAATTGGCTGCAATGGGTGTGCTGGCCCAGTATCTGGGGCTGGGATTGGTGAAACAAAAGCGCGGTTGTCCGGCGCAACTCCTCAAGAATGAAAGGCGTGTATCATGAGGTTCATTGCGATCTGCCGTTTGTCCCCGGTGCTGGCTGCTTTGCTCCTCGCCAGTCAATTGTCGGGCTGTGATTGTTTGGAGAATTCGCCAGGACGAAAAGAAAGCACTGCTGTCGAACAATTGCGGGCGATCGGCTACGAGGTTGTTAGGGCCTCCGGCTACTCGACCGAGCCAACAGTAGTCCAACTGACCAACGAGGGATGGGTCGCCGAGATGTTGAGTTATGACAACCTACTGTGGGATTATAGGCGAACCAGTTCAATGGCAATGCCGTTCGAGGGGGTCGTCGGCTGTACCGTGGCCCGTTGGATCACCAAGCCGTACCCGACCAAGCAAGCCGCAGAGACGGCCGCGAAAGATCGCAGCGTCTTCTTTCAGGTAGCCGCCGAATGTTCAACGGCGAGAAGTTATCCAATCGCACCGGAGAAAATCTATAGCCCCAGTAAATTCGTGGTCGAAGCGGTCTTCGATGCGAGGGAAAGTAAGTGGAAACTGAAGGGCGTGCAATTGGGCGACTTCTCGCAGCAGAGAGAGTTGTGGACGAAGAGATTCATTCCGGTAGAACAGCCTATGAAGAAGTAAGCGGACGCCGAAAAGCCTCACTGACCTCGTAGGCGACCCGCCGGAACCGACACCGGCGAACTTGGCACGGCCGACGCGGCAATACGAAAGACCAAGACGAAAGCGAAGCGAAAGGCAAACTAACCGGCTCGGCAAGACCGACGTGCTGACTGAATACCTGACGCTGGAGCTCAAACGACGAAAGGAAGCTGTTTTATGACACGAAGATTGAAACCGATGATTGTGTTACTTCTCTTGGGTTGTGGCGTCCTCGGATGCAACACCGCAACCAGGGAACAGGAATTGCAGCAGCAGAAGCTCCTTACGGAACTGGCGAAGACGAATACAGAATCGCTTGCCGAAATGAGCAAGAAGCAGGCGGAACTACGTAACAGGGAGTTGGAACTAACCAAGAAGGATGAGGAATTCAAGGCACGGGAAAACGCGATTCAAGAATCCTTGGGGCGAGTAAAAGAGCAGGAGGAAACGCTTCACAAGCAAGTAAAAGAGCGGGAGGAATCGCTTCACAAGCGAGAGAGTACGGCAACCCAGAGGGAACGCGAAGTCGCGCAGAAGTATGCGAGTGAGGAGACAAGGATTCAAGAGGAGAAGGACGTATTAAATAAAGAGCGGGAGCGGCTAAATGTTGCTCGGTCACAAGTTCAAGCAATCGCCAGACAGCAGGAAGCCGAACGCCTTGCAAGGCAAGCGGTGCTTCGTGAGCAGGAAGCGTACAAGAACTCAGAGGACGCGAAACGTGCCGAGGGGCGAAAGGCCGAACTAGAACGACTAGCTGAACTAGCGACTGACTTGGTGATGATTATGGACCCCGGTTTAGTTCGCAGCAAAGTCCAGAAGGCCGTTGTGGCGAGTTTAGCGAAGCCGGTGGACTTTCGTATGCTAGGTAGCCGACAAGATTGGGGCTATGAAGACGAGGACGAATTCGTAGATGAGGCACTTAAAACATGCGAATTCGCGATCCGTGGCGCGTTTTCTACATCCGGTGGTAGTTTTTGGCCCGACAAGCTCCAACAGATAGAAAGGGATCTCCCCAGGAAGATGAAGCCCGCGTTGGAAAAATGGAAGAACGAGTACCTCCAAGCACATCAAACGAAAGCTGGATCATTAGGCAAATAGCGGAGCATCAAAGGCTGTCCGTTGCGAAGCGAAAGGCGAACTGACCGGCTCGACAAAGCCGACGCGCTGTGGAGCACTTTGGGCTGGAACTGGTGCGGCGGGAGGCTCGGCAATCGAATTCCAGCCCGCGATTTTTTTTATCTGAAGGAGAGTGCTATGGTCGAATCAGTTTCATTGCCGGAAGACCCCAAGGGTGAACCCTCCGCAACGATCGAGCAGCCTGTACCACCAGGGCAAGTGGCCCGTCCTTTCTTGCGTCGCTATTGGAAAGCGGTGGTTGCCACGCTGGTGCTGGGGCTCCTCGCTGCTGCCGGCTGGGCGCTGTACTGGTTTCTAACTGCGGACCAGCGTTTGGAAAAGAGTGCTGTTAAGGAACTGGAGGAAATGCCGGAAATAGTGCTCCGTCATAATTATGAATTCAGCCCCTGGCCCAGGCGTTTGGTAGAGAATCCTTATCGTCGAGTCACGGTCCCGTGCCTATGGCGGCTTGGCGACGACAAATGGGTCGGCGAGTACTGCAAGTGCAGTGGACTCATCAAGTGGGACTATCGCCGAACTGGATCGAAGGTCTTCCCCTACGAAGCGACCGTAGCGTTTGAGGTTCGCCGATACTCCAGCAAACACTATGGTAGCGAAGAGGCGGCGAGGAAAACACTAGGACTGATCCCCGCGGACCTTCCTAAGTACGAGAAGTGGAAAGACCCCGTGCTCTTCTTTGAGGTTCCAACCTCGCCTGATGACTTCCGTCTGGAGACGAGGACATTCCCGCTCGAACCGTCGCCCGACTATGCGAGGAGGCGTTTGCCTATCGTCTCCGCCGAGTTGTTGTTCAGCACAAACGGCGATTGTGTCGGCGGGGGGGGATGGGAGGTAAAATGCACGGAAGTCTTTTCTGACTGGAGTCAGTACGACAAGTGGAAGCAGAATTGGAATCAAAAGGCAGTCAGACAAACTCCTCAATGACGTGAAACGAAAGGCAAACCACCCTAGGGTATCCGGGCTCGACGCCGGC
Source organism: Planctomycetota bacterium (assembly GCA_037147235.1). GTDB lineage: Bacteria > Planctomycetota > Planctomycetia > Pirellulales > Thermoguttaceae > JANXQG01. The sequence continues at coordinate 3,339 of JBAWVO010000018.1, forward strand.
AAATTGAAAGGCAAGAATAATGAAGTGGGCTGCAATTTGCGTGCTTATGGCCGTGGTCGTGATACTGGGTTTCTGCCTTGTCGTAAAACAACAGCAAGTTGATTCGATTCAGGCGACGATTACTGGTCTTCAATGCCGGCTTGACGAACTAATCGCGAAGCAACAAGGCAAAGAGGCGGATCTAAAAGAGCGTCGGTTCGCTTATTTGGCGAAGCGGCTTGAAGAGGAAATGGCCGAGAATTGCAATGAGTATGGAAGCGTGCTTGTGACAGTCAATTATAAGGATCGCGCAGTGAGGGTGCAGTATCTTGCTGGAACGGCTGGAACGATGGAACGTTCTTGGGGTCCAGGATGGCATAAGGAGCCGATGCCTGGATTCCATCCAATCTGCTGGTGCGAGCTTGACCTCGTATTTGATTATGACGGGAATGAGTGGAAGCCGGATTGGGAGAACTGCTATTACAGGTCTAATAAAGATTCTGACACAAGCCATAAGGGTCGTCGAGAGAACTTACCGAACACCGCCAGAACAAGGTTGCCGGGATCGCACATCGACAAGGTAAGAACGATGTTAGCGGCTTGCCGGCAGACGGAGCAGAACTGACCGACAGACACCGGCGAACTGAAAGGCGAAACAATGAAAACCGCTTACAACGACCCGGCTGGCATTTTATGGTGTGACTTAGTTTCATTCATCCAGGGCGACTCGTCGCTCGCATTTACAAAAGGCAGGCGTGTTGTGAATCGCAACCTAAATCTCGTGTTTGCATTAGCCCTGTTGTTCGCTGGCGTAGCCGGTTGCAACAGCGCAAGCCAGCCGAGTACATCGGATGAGTGTGCGGTCCCTGCTGTGGTCGCTCGCCAAGGGTCCGATACCGCAAAGGTCGAGCAACTTGAAAGCGAGTTGCGGCAAGATCGGGAGGTGACTGCAGTGATGCGGAGCCCTCTCGCTGCTTTGGAACGCGGCAGCAGAGCGGTTACGCCAGCGAGCGTGCCGCAGTTGCCCAGCGCGCCGGCATCATCCCTATCGACTCAGCCCGGCCCGCAGACAGGCCAACCGACACTTCCCCGCCCCGAACAAGCCGCGCCTCCGCCGCCCCCGGCCGCAGCAACGAAGGGGCCGGTGACAGTGACGATCACGCCCGAAGAGCCCCCGGTGCCGACGCCACCGGTACGGCCTGCATCGATTGCGCCAGAGACCGCGACGGTCACGCCCGACACAGGGATTCCCGGCGCAACGGCGGCTGGCGTGTCTGTGCCCGGCTTGCCCGGCATGACTGGCAGGGGCATAGCCGCAGCGCCCGCTGCCCCCGCGACTGCCAATGTCGCTGCCGGCAGAAAACTTTTCAACCAAGCCCAACAGGGCTACAACAACCAGAACTACTGGCGACAGCAGGCACTGCGGCAGGGTTACGGTGCTCGCAAGTTCGGTCCCAGCGGCATGCCGGTCAACAAAGAGGGCGAAGAGATCCCCTGGGGCCAGGCCATCCAGCAAGGTCTGGCGTGGCGCACTGATTCGGCCATCAACCGCGAGCATCGGCAAGAACAGTCGAGCGCGCAGCCCGCGCGGCCACCGGCCGGCGACAAGACTGAAGCACTGAGTCTCGACGAATCGCGAGCAGCTTACCATCGTCAGATTAAAGCCTACTACGACCGACAAGTTCTTAACGCAGGAATCCCCACACACTGGCCCAAGCTGACGCCACAGCAACAGCAGGCACAGGATCCGAACGCATGGATGAACCGTATGACACCAGAGGCCCGCGCGACTTATATGTACTACAGTGCAATGCTTGACTTGGAGCGTCAAAAGCAGGCCAGCCAACAGAAAATCACCAAGCTCATGGCCGAGCTTGCTGGCATTGTGCAAATGAAAGAGGGGTCGGAGAAAGCTGCGGCGATTAAAGATTGGGTCAATCGCGTCAAGGAACTTTAAGTTCGGTCTTTCTTCGTATTGGATTGTCTGCTACACATTTCTCAAGGGGAAGCATTATGAGTACAGAAATTGGGAAACACGGGGAATCCGTGGATATTGAAAGAAGGCTCGCGGGATTGGAGCAGTCTAACTGGAGGTGGCGGCTGTCAACCTTGGGACTTCTTGGCGCGTGGGCCGTGACTCTCAGTTGTTCTCGTTCCGACTCCGGCGGATATCGGGCGGCTGACGCTGCCGAAGGTGGCGACCGGGTAACGCGGACCTTGCGCGTCAACGAGATTGAACTGGTGAATCTCAAGGGCTCGACCGTAGGCTGGATCAACAAGGGCGGGGAGCCGTCCATCTCGCTTTCGTCGCCCGTCGAGAATACGGCGGGGCGGGCTTCGTTTAACTTGATGCTGGGCCTGCTCCCCACTCTGTGTATTAGTGGAGCCGCAGGGGACACCATGCTTTCGGGAGGCGGGGTACTGATGTTAGATCCCCGCGGCCAATGTTCCGTCGGACCGAGCGGACTGCGTTTAGTCTCTTATGAAGGCGTAGCCGGGCAAAAATACAAGGATCACCTGGATCATAATGCCGAGCACACAAACGCGACAGAAGCGAAGCAGCGTTTTGAACGGGGATGCGAACTTAGCGGAGAAGCGCAGGCTGTGGAAATTTTTACGACCAAAAGTGGCGCCGGCAGCATGAGCTTCCAGAACGGGGCCGGTAAGCCGGCTGTCCAGATCGGTGTCTCGGGGGGTGGCGGGGGTTTGGTGAATGTGGCGAATGAGGCGGGAAAGTCGGTTGTGTCCATTGCGACGTGCGAGGGCAGAGGTTTTGTGGATGTGGCAAGTGGGACGGGGAAGCCGGTTGTGTCCATATTGGCGTCCGAGGCCGGCGGGGGCGGCATTATTGTCAGCAATACGTTCGGCAAGGCGGTTGTGGATGTCCAGGCCAATAAGGCGAACGAGGGCGCAGTGTACGTCAATCGGCTAAATGGAGAAATGGGGAATGCTCTGGTGCCCCGTAAGGATTGAAGGGGCTCGCGACCGACGACAGGCCGGTTCAACCGATCGGCTAGCAGCGGTATAATACGGCTCAGCCCCGAGGGTCGCTCCCCCTGCAACCGACCCCGACATGTGCGAACCACGCGGCGGCCAGGCAGGTTTCGGCATCGGCCACAAGCATGAGATCGTCCTGGTCGGCGATGAACGGCACGCTGATAATCAGAGGCCGCAGATCGATGGACATCAGATCGAACGCCGGCTCGATGCCGTGCGGTCACATCATCTGGAGAAGCAACGATTGCATCCCGCGGAGAACCGGGTAATCGCTCGTTTCAATCCCGCTCACCAGCCCGCTCGTGGTAATCGGAACATCCCCACGCCAGAAGGTGGCCATCGCAGCCCCTTCGTCTTCCGAGTCGAGTGCCAGTTCCAGCCACTCCATCCCGGCAACTGGCATCGGCTGTCGGAAGTGATCACCATGCTGTTTGAGCATCGCGTGAAAAACCTCGACGGCTGGCGGTGCCAGGTCGTAGGAATCATGCGTTCGCGTAGAGAAGCGGTTGCCGACGAGAGTAACGGTGGCGTCGTGGAAGATCATTGGTTCAGACTTTCTTGTAGTGTAAATGGTATCTCTGAAATTATAATCCCGCAATGTGGAGATAAAAAGCAACACGACTTCCGGTTCGTCCGCTACAAGCAGACTCGCCGGAAGCCGCGGTCTTGGGCCAACGAATTGCATCGCCGTTCTGCGTTGGTCCCCTGGAGCATGGAGGCCGATGAAACCTCCAACCGACGGCGAAAGCGGAGACTAATTTCTTTCTACTGCGATTGCCGCCACACGGACGGCATTCATTTAGTTTAACTTCCGAACAACCCACCGCAATCGCCCAACGGTTCCCAGTGAGACGTCGAGGCACTGTGCGACGTAAGTTCTGGGGTAATCTCCCCCGAGTAATTCCCTTGCCGGTTCTTTCAACCACCACCCTTCGGGCCGCAACTGCCGTCCGAAGAACCGCAGTCGCCAGAGATCGACGGCCCCCTCACTCAGCCCGTATTTTTCGGCAAACTTCTGAAGAGTCATGGTGGAAAGCTCCTCGATCCGCTCCTGCCACCACGCCTCGTTTTCCGCAAACCAGTCCATGCCGAGCAGTCGCCGCAATCGCTTGATTGCCGTTCTTCCTATCGGCAAATCATAGGTTCCAGGCGTCTCTCGCACGGATTCCAAGTATCCTAGCAGTTCGCGCGTGACGATGATTGACGGCCCACCCGTTCCTCCGCGTCCTCTGGGCTGACCATGCGGCCACCCCAGACAAACGCTCCAGCCATACGCAGTCGGTCGTCGCTCACGCAAGTCCCAGGAGTCGCCAAATACGTCGGCGACCTTGCCTATTATTCGTGCAGTTTTCGCCATGCTCATTCCCCCGCCTGAGCCTGCCGGATCCATTCCCTTAACTGGTCCGCGTCCCACTCTTCCATATCGACTTCGTTCGGCTTGGCGATCGCTTTCTTCCGCAGGTCGGGTCGCGTCCACATCGGCGCGACGTCTGCCGGGGTGTCGCCGGTAATCGCCAGCACCCGCAGGTTGTAGTCGCCCGGCAACTTGCCGAGTACCGCGTAGCGACGGGCCTTCTTGAGGTTTCTGTGGATCCGATTCATCACGAAGCCGTTGGCCTTGGCATAGCACGGGCCGTTCCACCACTCCACGCCCGCCCGATCGACGAATTTTCGGTCCCGGCAGTAGCTAATAAGCACCTTGCCGACTGCCCGAGTTGCCTTCTGGAACATGAGCAGTTCGCAAAGCTGGTTGAGTAGTTGGGTGTCGGGGATATTCTTCTTGTGGTGCCCGGCGAGCTTCTTGAACTCGTGGTTCGGAATCTCCTTCCCCTCCGTGTTGAATGCCTGGATGTAGGTGAATGACCTCGCGCCGGCACTGAGCCCGTTCTTCAATCGGAAGTCCAGTCCTTCCTTCGTGCGCTCGGCCATCTTGCGAGCTTCTTCCTCCGCTACCCAAGACAGGATCGCCAAAAGCAGGCGGGAGGTGGGGTCGCGCAAGTCAATGATCGACCCACTCCATCCTTTCAGGATGACGATTCGGACGCCGCGGTTGAAGAGGGTCTCGATGGTCTGATAACAATCGCTCATGGAGCGTCCGATGCGATCGAGGCGAAGCACAACTAAGGCGTCACCCTTTCGGAGGTTACGTAAACAGAACAGCCCCATCGGCCGCTTGGAAAACTTTGTCTTGTAGCCCGACGTGCCGGGCGGCTCTTCGAGAATCGTCGGCTCCGGCAGACCCATCGCCTTGCATGCGGCCTCGATGAGCTCGCGCTGAGTGTTGCAACTTTCGGTTTGCTTAATATCGCTGGCACGGACCAGCCCCCAGCATCTTAGGGGGGGCGTGGCGGTCGTTGTTTCCGACATGGTTATCTCCTTTGGGTTGCTTGGTAGGCTCCGTCTAGTTTATCGAATCTCCTTTGCTCGGCTCCCACATTCGACAGCCAGATCCCGGCGACGACGAGGGCCAGCACGACGATGAGTGCGGCCCAGTTGGCGGCAGTCCACGGCTCATTGACGATGATTAGCGGGGGCGGTTTCTGCCGGAAGTGCCGGTAGTCGCCCCGCGGTTGGCTGGAACGGCGAGCATGGGGCGAAGAGCGTCGAACGGCCGGATGTCCTCCGCGTTTCGTTCTATTCCCCGCCCCATGCTCAGTTCCTTCTGTAAGCTGCGGAGCGGGCGATTCGGTTGGCGCAGATGCCACTGTTGGTGTGAGGGCACTGGCAACGCTACACCCGCTCCGCGTGTTTTGGTTCGTTGTCTTCGGGGCTTTTCCGAGACACTTGCCGGGTATGGAAGTGGCGTTTCCGCGAAAGTCGGTCGTGCTTCCGGCGACCTCGAAGAGATAGCCACCCAGTTCCATGGTGTTGCTGGTATTGCTCATCGGGTTCTCCTTGCAGAAAAACGTCGCCAGACCCAACCCTCCAGGAGCTTAGCTTGGGGGAGGGTTGGGCCACTTCCCGCTTTCCCAAACGGGCGGCGACGAGGGTTCATGGTATCATCTTCCCTTGATTTCGTCTATCTGCTCCTGCATGTCGGTCAGGCAAGTCGCCATGGCCTTGATGATTGCCGCGAGCGTCGCCATGTCGTTGCATTCGGACAGGCTGCGAATATGGACCAGGGCGGGTTCGATGGCGGACTCGTCGCCCGCCTCCAGGTGGGCTTGAAGCTGGTCAAACTCGTGGATGAGTTCGAGACGTTGGCGAAGTATTTCCGGGGTGAGCATTATAATTCCTCCTCAAACATGGTTTTTTGTGCTGGGTTATCGTCTAAATGCGAGAGCAACATCGTCTGGTGGTGACGCGGTTCGGCCTCCCGCTTGCGGCGGGCCTCTTCGTCCTCGTAGCGGTCGCGTTCCAAGCGCTCTTTGAGTATCTGGTTCATAAAGTGACTCACGATGCCACCTCCAGTCGAGCATCTTCAATAATGTCGAGAGCCCTTCGCATGCTGAAGGTGCCTTCGTCATCGAAGGCCGTGGTGTAGTCGGGTGGCGGGATCCCTTCGCAGGTGCAGACCTGGGCCAGGCGATTCATGCAGGCCGAAGCGAAGGCGATGTCGGCAGTGAACTCGTATTGCTTCCACCGATCGAGGAAGGCACGCTTCCCCTCCTTGCGGAATAGGCTAATGTCGTTGCTCGTGGCAATCACAATCACCTTCCGGTCGGTGTTTTTGATCGTGACCTCGATGTGATTTTTCAGATAATTTATCGTCTGCTGAGACAAAAACTCTAGCTCTTCTACAAGAAGTACATGCCAGTACTGGCCGCTCTTGAAGCGGAACGGGCTGGATGCCGGGTCGAAGTATCGCTCGGCAAGTTCTAGGCAGAACTCCGTGCCGTTGAGGCGGTAGACGGTCGAGGGAAACCCCTCGGTCCCTAGTGCGGTGGCGATTGCCTCTGCCGCAGTCGTCTTGCCTGTGCCGGACTTTCCGTACAGTAGCAAGGCGTCGTTGCGCGGGTTGGCGACGAATCGTTTCAGTCTCGCAATGCACGGCTGACCGACAATCTCGTCGAGGGTTGTCGGTTGCCATTCACAGAAGAGTCTGGACATCGGCTTGGCTCCTTTCGGTTATGGGAAAAAGAAAATTTGTTTCGACAAATTAAACGCAAAAAACTCACTCAGGACTCAGCCATCACCCGAACAGGCAAAGCTGCTCGATGGCGGACAGCGGGCGTTCTCGGTGGGTGGCGAGTGGCGTGGGGCGTGAGGCGATTGCTTCCTGCGCACCATGCTCACCCTCCATGACGCCTAGCTCTTCCTCGCCGCACTTCTTCCAGATACGCTCCGTTTCACCGAAGTCGATGTTCTCGGTTAGGCTCTTGGCAAGCTCCATGGCCAGCGACCCGCCGCCGTCCGTGGACATGGCAGCCAGCCCCTCGGCGGAGAACTGCCCTTCCATGGCCAGCGAAGCGTCGAGCTTCCTGGCCATCAATGCCATCGCCCTGGCCTGCATCGACTCGGCGTAGTACAGGTAATAGACCCTGCATGGCAGCTTCTGCCCGATTCGCCACGACCTGCGGCTAGCTTGACGCAACGTAAAGGTATCGTATCCCGTCTCATAGAAAATTAACGATGGGAAGTTGAAAGATCCCTTCGCGTCGAACAGCGTAAGGCCGGTCGAGACCGGCTGGGGATGCGAAATCATTACATCGACGTCCGGTGCGTTCTTGGCGATCCAGGCACTACGCCCCTTGGTCGGCACCTTGGCGGCATCGAGCACCTTGACCCGATACCCAGCCTGCCGCACGATCTTCTCCAGGCGACCCAGTACAGGATGCGTGGAGGTGTAACATGCAAATACCCAGCATTGCCGACCTTGCGATTTCTCCGCAGCGAGAATCTTCAACAACTCTCGCTCCTTTGGCCAGAGGGTTTTGCTATCGAGCGTCGGCGGCGAGACGATCGGCACGTAACGGCCGTTGGGACCGTCCTTGTGATCGACATACCCGAGGGTCTTCCAGTCGTAAGGATAGTCGGGGTAGGCCAGTAAGGCATGGAGCATGGGTGACAAAAGCTGGTGACTCCCTTTCCGCATGAGCTTTTGAACGGCGTCCTTGAGCGTCCTTTCCATGTCGCGGTACGTCTCGCCTAGTTCAGTACCCATCTCCACCGCCGTTGGGTGTTCGTGGTAACTCGGCAGGTTCGCGGCCACGTCCTTCAGCGATAGAAAGACCGTGTTGGCGATGAGGTGCCTGCCGTAGAGCGTCGGCATGATGCCTGGCTGCTCGGCCAGTCGCATGGTGCGTGTTCTGCCGTTGGAGCGGCGGTTGTCGTTCCCGCCACGCTCCTTCTCGGTGATGATGGTGTCCACTCGCCCATAGCGATGTGCGAACTCCATGCTGTCCGACCAGCCCAAGTCTTCCGCCCTAAGACTCTTGGCCGCCATGCGGAACAAGAGCGAGCGAACGTGGCTCGCCTTGCCGCCAATGATCGTGCCGGTCATGCCGATTACCTTGCGACACGATGCAACCAGTGCCCCGAGGGCTGTCGCCCTTGCACTGTCCTCAGATTTAAGCTGGTGGCAGTTGTGGACGAGGATTCCGTTGGCGAAGTAGTTGTGGTGCGTCTCGACGGTCAGGTCGTAAACGTATTCGTCTTTGATGTCAACTGTTTCAACCGAGAGTACGTGACTCTCGCGACAGCCTCGACTACCTCCCCAAGATGATCCAGTACCTTCGCATTTGTAAACCGCACCACCACCCATCCGCGCTCTGCCAGAAACATTTCCTTTTTCCTGTCCTGTGATTTGCGCATTTTCCTCAAGTGACTGTGCCCGTCGATCTCGATTGCAATCTTCAGCATCCTTGAACCAAGGTCGATCTTGTAATGGTTCGGAAAACCTGAACCTACGGACATGTGCGTCGGAACTACGAGCGGAGACCAGTTTATCGTCTCTACTAAGCGTGCCTCCGCCTTCGTCAGCCCACGACCATTGCCCCCCTGGATACCGCAAAATGGCTTGCTTCGCATCGTGGCCGCCATCTTCGCCCTGATCTTCGGATCTTTGTTCATCTCTCGGCAGTGATTTGACCATGCCTGAAGCTGCTTTGGCGATCTGTTTGCCATTACTTTGGCCATGTGACGACGGTTGCTCGGCTTTTGCCAGTATGCCAATCGGCTGCAACTCTTGGTACAGTACCGAATTTGTGGTTTGCGTGGCGTGAACGTCTCGTGGCAGTGTTCGCAGATTTTCTGCATAGATTGTGTCTCCACACATGAGGTCCGCAGCGCGATTGTAAGTGCCGTTAGCGAAGATGCGATGACCTTCCGTGCATACAAAACCGCCGCCTGTGTGTGTTACTCGGACCATCCGTTCTCGTCTCTTGATTCGATGAACGGCAGTCACCTTGGCTGGCATCATTCGTTGCCGGTTGTGGTCATAGGCCATGACATATTCGCCAGCGACCACGCTGCTAATGGCATTGTACTGATGAGACGCCATCAATACAACTGCATCGCCCGGAAAACATTCGTCGGCAATCAGGTAATCAAACACCCCATTCATTTGCTTATGGATGTAATCAGCAGGTGCCCAGACTTGTTTTCTGGCATCACCGGCGTACTGCCAGAGTGCGGCGTTGCATATCTTGACGACGGGCATGCCATCGGCATTGCGTCGGGTGGTGACTTCGGCATTGCACCGCTTTTTGGATTTTTCCAAGTCTTGCAATACCAGAAAGTTCCCTTCGCCCTTGGCCTTGCTTCGTACTTGGGCGCCGCAGTCGGGGCAGTGCAGGATGCCCTGACTGTCCTCGATAGCGGCAGGTTGCCACGCCGGACCCATCTTGGCGGTCGTCTCGCCCATGATGAGCCAGAGCGGCCTTGCCAGCTTACCGCGCGGCAGGAGCAGTAGTTCGTCCCACCGTTCCAGGGTCCAGACGTCCACGGCACGGGCCGGGAAGATGGCGGCGAGTTCCGCTTGCCACGTTGCAACCAAGTGGGGCGGAACCATTGCTATGGCTCGATACGGCTTGCCAGCGGCGTGGGCATGGACCGTACAAATGCCTATTTGCGTTTTGCCTGTCCCCATTTCTGCCGCACAGAACACAGCCTTCTGGTGTTGCAGCGTTTTCATCATCGCAGTGATAACGTGGGCCTGTGCCGGAAGCATGGGCCGCTTCAAGTCCAACTCAACCACGGCGTCGGTGGACGGGACGTGGAGCGGCTCGAAGGCTTGGCGGGCACGGTCGGCCACCAACGCTGGCTGCGACAAGCGATTCCCGACACGCTCCGTCTCTTGATCAACCACGCCCATCATCATGCCAATGACTGCCCTTGCCATCTCCTCGTCCGCAACGATGGAGAGCACGTTGATGACGGTCTTCTTCACGGGCTTGCCGTGGTGGTCGGTCAATGCCGAAGCATCTTCAATCCGGGTCTTGATCTGCTTGAAGTACGGGATGGCGTCCGCCGTAATGGCCGTCGCAAGCGCGGCGTTGCTCGCAACGAGCTTCGCATCGGACGCGGCAAGCTGCGCACGCAACTCGGAAATGGTGGCGGCGGAATCGGTAACGGACGCGGGCGTGGTGGCGTTAGCCATAGTGATAGCTCCTTTCGAGAGCAGCAGAGCAAGAGCACAACCTGCGTGCCATGCACGGTGTGCATGTAACACGCTGGGCGTGTGGGGAACGCTCTGCAATTCGTTCCACTAAAAGCCGTTCGGAACCCCAAAAGAGGGGGTCGCGTAGTGTTAGTTGTGTTATTCGGATAAACAAACCACCACAACGGGTGGTTTCAATATCGAAGTGACGATCTTGGTTGACGCGACGCTTGCATGAGTGCTTGCTTGCGTGCGTGCTTGCGATTCGCGTGCGTGCGTGCGTGCCAGGCCCCCATCGCGCGGGCGTGCGTATATATGTATACATCCACCCCACCCGAAAGACGTAGGTGGTTACATCATTTGGCACTAAGCTGTCGTCAAGCGGACTACACATGGCGGCAATCGTGTTGATATGTAATCATATTGACTACACTTATTCCGCTGCCGGCGCTTAATTCGCTTAATTCGCAGTGGTGTTTAGGAGCTGGAACCCTGAAAGTTCCGCCTTATACTGGCGCACAGCGCGCTTGTTTCCCACGACAGCGCGCACCATGTGGGGGGTTACTATTAGATAGAGCGGCGAGATTAGCGACTATTTAGCTTTCCGAGCGGCTCTTGCGGCTGCGAGCCTAGTCGCGGCGGCTGCGGCTACATCTGGCGTGACGGCACGAGTGCGGCCGGTTTTACCTAGTCGGTATTGGTACAGCGGGCAATTAGTGATGTGGCACTGCTGAGTTTCCGTGTAGCTATCGCCGGAACATTCGCGGCAGTACTGCTTAACTGCTTGCAGGGGCGACTTGCGAATCGTTTCTACGCTCATAGGATACTCTCTTTAACAAGCTGGTTTGATGGAAGTAGGTCAGGACGGGTAAAATATCGACTTAGTGTGTTCTGCTAGGCGTTACTATCGCTGGGCTTTCTCGGCGCGCGCAGTACGAGCAGTGAGCTAGGCGGCCGAAGGGGTGACGAACGCGACGTCGAGATGGTGCGGTCATGGCGATGGTTTACTTATGTCGTTTGCGCTTATCCATGAGCCGATCGATGCAGTAGCCAATGAAACAGCCAGCGATTGCGGATGCTGCCGATCCAAGGATGACAACGAACGAGAACGCGAACGCGATGGCGAAAGACGTAAAACAGGTAGTCATGGCAATTGTTTGGCTGATGTCGAGCGCGCGTCGATGGCGCGTCGATGTCGTGGCTGATGTCGAGCGCGCGGTACGGCGAGACGGTGAGTAGAACGAAGCGACTCGCTCTAGTATGCTTTCTTATTAAGGTGGTCAAGTCCTTGACCCCATTGGTTTATTCACTTAGGGACTAGATTGCAGATCGTGTAGCGCGTCCAAAGGTTGTATTTGCTGCCGGGTTGCTTGTAGAACTTGCGGTCGATCCAGCCGTCGATTTCCAGTTCGTTTAATGCCGTCTTGGTTGTGCCGCGGCATTGACGCGCGGCTTCGGCAATGTCGGCAACCTTGCACTTGAATCTCGGACGGCCCTTGGCAATAAGCAGCATGGCGCCGAGCGTTACCCACATGCGACGTGGGTAGTGCTCGGCGGCTGCGAAACGAAGGAAGGATCGTGGCCACTTTGAGACGGTTCGGTTCGGATCGGATCGTAAACGAGTAGGTTGTTAGCTTTGCTGATGCCGGTGGTCGTGACGGCAACGATGCCAGCGACGGGATAGTTGGTTTCCTTGGATGATGGTTCATTTCCTAGCGGAAGCAAAACGCATACACGCCAATGCCGTTTTTACGGCAGTGGTGTTATAGATAATGTTCCTGTTTTAGATAATCTCTGTTTTAGATCAACTGTTGTAGATAATAAGGGTGCCCAGAATCCGACCCCCCATTGCCCAGAATCCGACCCCGGGTATTGCCCACTTTCCGACCCCCGGTATTGTCCAGATTCCGACCCCCTATTGCCCACTTTCCGACCCCCCTGAAAAAGACAATGAAACGAGTCCTTCCCTTGCCGGTTTTTCGATAACTCGGAAGTTCCAATTAGGGATCAGAAAGTGCGTCTCGGTTGCAACACCGGGTTGGACTCTTACGCCGGTCCAACGAACGATTCCGAACCGATGACACAGCAGCCGCTTCGCCGAAATGACGGATTCCCTTGTCAGTCCGGTTTGTTTGCATAGCGTCTTCAAGGAAAACTTGAAACGGTCGTTACCGCCCAGGTTGTCAAAAGCAGCTTGAGTCTCTTCCTTAACTTCGGCAGTGATACGGCGGCGAACGGCGGCGTGATGCTTTGGATCGTCGGCGTCGCCGTCGCCATTTTCGATTTCCCAGTCAACTTGACTTTCAATGTCGCTGGAAATTGGTTCGCCATTTTGGTCTTCAACCGCCCTTTTCATCCCCGCAATCCGTGCCATGACCACGCTTAGAACTGCCTTGCATGACCACGGAAACCTTTTGCCGCAGGCCCACCACGGCAAGAACCCATATTCCCCCAAGGCATCCAGAGTCTTCTGGGTAATGCCAATGGTAGCGGTCCTGCGATTCCAATTACGGCGTGTTTTCTGTCTACCCTTGTTGTTTATCCATCCTTGGTCATGCAGCGTTACAAGGTGCTTTCTGGCTGTTGCAATGGGTAGCCGTGCCGTGCGAGCAATCTTTTCCGCAGTCACGAAGGTTTCCTTGATCGTAATCCGCATGAGTCCCGCCAGCGTTTGCGCGGCCGGCCCAACGTCCTGCATGACTGCCAGCGGTAGCTTGAACCAATTGCCGTCGAGCGAATCTAACAGACTAATACTCTTGGAAGAATCAGGCATGGAAATGATCTCCAGTGCCTTGCCAAGTTAAGTTATTTGCGGTAGACTTGTGCATGCAGATCTCCTTGCCCGGTACGTCAACGCCAGCCGACGTGCCGGGCAAACTCATTTATGGAACTGAACTCAGCAACTGGACTGCGGTTACGCGGTCTGAGCGGTGCCTACCGCAGTTTTTTCGCTGCCACAGGCCGCGCAGTACCCACCTTGGCTTCCGGTACATCCAGGGTGGCGATCGTCGATTTGGCGCGAGTAAATGGCGGTTTCCTCCCAGGAGGATTGGAAACCCGGGCCGCCGCCGAGACGACCGGGTTCACGCCCATCCTGAACTGCCATAGTGGGCAGTGGTAGCCGTTGGCTGAGAGTCCGGCCGTGCATTTGCGAACTTGACCGGTTTCGCCGCAAACACAGCCAAGGCAATAGGTGCGAATTGCTTTCGTTCGGCGAGGGGCGGATTGCGACTTGCGACCCAACCGGTAGGCGTAGAGCGAGCAGGTAGTAGCCTCGCAATTAGCCACGGCGGACGAAGTACCGTAGCAATCCAAACAATGAAGGCGGATGGATTTTGCTGGTGTTCTGCGTTTCAATTCCTTGCTCATTTTCGTACTATCCTACTTGGGGTTTTCAATGGAAGTGTCTAAAGACGGGTAAAGTGTCAGGTTTCTGCTGTCTGCACCAGAATCGCTATCCTGGAGCTGGCCTGTGGTGTTCATTCCGGCGTCTTCCACAACTGCAAATCATCCACGGTACGGCCGATACCTCGGACTATGCCGGCGTGGCCGACAGGCGGAAGGACACCCAACTGGCCGTCGAGCCCAACAGTAAGGCGGGTTCCACGGGGGTCTGTTTCATCTGCATTGGCAAATTGGTCGAGCAATCGCCATCCGCCACACTGGCAAAGCGGATCGCCGCAAGGCTCACCAACTCGCAACGCAAGGAAAAGATTGGTGTTGCCGTCAATTTCGAGTTCGTAAAAGGCTCCGTCGCGTAACTGCGTTTTCATGGTTCGGTTCTCTGTTGTTGGTGGTTCAAAAACTCTCCGCGCCCCACCCGCAACGAGCGGGCAGGGCAACGGAGAAAAGTCAACTAGCACACAGTGAGCGGGTCTGCCTCGAAGTCTTTTTCGAGGGTCAAGACCGCCGCGAAGATGTGGTCTTGGCGTTTCTTGGGGTCTCGGCACTCGTAATCCTCCGCCTCGTCTTTGTAGAGGTAAGAGATCACCTTCCAAAGTGCCTTTCGATCGACTGAAATCCTTTCGCTACTCATAATTCGTTCTCCATGTTACCTCGGGTGTTTTCCGCCTTGCCTTAGAGGCGTCGGGCCGGCGGATCCCCGCGCCCCCGGCCGCTACAGGCAGCCGAGGGCAAACGGAGAAAAGCATCACGAACAAGTAAAATCGGTTTCACCGCGTTCAATCGCATCGGCAACGGTGCCGCAATGAACGAACCACTTACACACGGCTTCACGCTGTTCTTTCTGCTTCTTGCCGAGTCTCGGCTTCGTTGACAGGGTCAGTAGCCGATCTAGCGCGCGGTCTAGTTCAGAAGAAAAAAAAGGCGAGATGTTCGTCTTCCCTTGCGACTTGGCTTTGTTGTGGATTATCTCTATGGCCTTGTCGGCCAGCTCGGCACACTTACCAGCCACTTGATCCCAATCGTCGAAGTCCACGACGCCGATAGTCAGAGCCTCCATTTTGCCCTGCCACGTTTCGGGCAGGTCATAGTCTAAATCTAAATCAACCATTTCAATCTCTCCTTCAAGCCTCGGTATGTTTTCCGCCATGCCCGTGAGGCCGCAGTCAAGGCGGCTCTCCGCGCCGCAGGGCACAACAAGTGCCCCACGGCCACGGAAAGACTTCATCAATACTTCGCGCAGATAAACTTAGGAATCTTCCGCCCTTGTGGATCAATGTAGGCCGTGCCACGCAGGACGCTTTGCACGCAACGGGTAAGCTCGGCCATTAGCACGCCCTCGGGCAACTCTGCGGCAACCCGTTTTACTATGGCAGGGACCGACAACCCCTGTTGCCCGTGGGGTTGCTTGAAAATGTCTACAATCGCCGCCTCAACCTGATTTCTAAAAACTGATTTCGCCATCTTCGTTTCTCCTTTCAGATAAAATCAACTTCGCCAGCCTTCACGACATCCGCAACAGCACCGCAACGAACGATGTTCGAGTTGATGCATTTCTGCGCGTCGGTCAGTTTGCCGCCTGCCCATTGCATCAGCTTTTCAACGTGGTACGGCATAACCTCGGACCACAGCGGCGTAAGGTCCATCCCGGTGGCCTTGCCCTCGGCCTTGGCTCGGGCGTGTTGCTCGATTTTGGCGATAACCGCCTTGTCGGCAATCAAAGCGCACTTCATCGCCAATGGCTCGGCGTCGTCGTAATCGACGGCTCCCGCAACAAGGGCTTCCATCTTGCTCTTCCAAGTTTTTGTCTTCATCGTTCTTCTTTCCGTTGCCTCTGGTGAAGAACCGCTCCAGCCGTCGAGGCACCAGCAGGGGCGGGGGTAATTTTCTAATTTTCAAGTGCTGACCGGCACGACGCCGGCCACGGTCCAGTTGATCTGGGCCTGGGTGTAGGTATCGCTGACCACGAGGACGGGAACGGTATGGGCTTCTTCCGCGCTCTCCCACCCACAAAACGGATTGTCTAGCGGGCGATCGCCGCCGAGGTCTCCTGCAGCCACGAGGGCGGTCAACCGCCTCACGAGTTTGTGAAACCGACTGCGGTCCCACGGTTCGGCCTGCGCGATGGCGTGGCGGTGGACGTCCCAAAAATCGCACCAGGACGTACCTGTGCGGTGGGCGGCGAGCGCGGCGAGTTCGAGCGTTTTTTGGTTCATGCTAAAACACCCCCTTCTAATGGAAAATGTTTATCGAATTGCCTACCATCCGAAAGTGGTGGTTTTGTCGAAATTGCTTCAAATTGAAAAACTTTGCGGCGAAACCTATGCTTTTTCCGAGAGTTATGGGGTTTCGGTTACGCCGACATCTAATAGCAAAATTCACTCTCTCTTTACCCCCCTCCTTACTTTGGTTCATTTTTCACTTCTCATACTCTCTGGGTGTCGGCGTAACCGAAACCTATTTTCCCCCGTGTTTTTCGGGGGTTTCGCCGCAGGGGGTTAATAACGCAAAGCGGCGTGTTGGGCGTCCACCCTTGTCTGTTGGCGGGCTATTCTGCCACTCTCCGAAACCGGATCGGACAAGATCGTCAAGTGCCTCTTCGGCCGTCTCGCTGTCTGCGTAGCGGCGGCTTAGTTTGACAAGCTCGCGGGCACTGATCGGACCTCCATGCTTGGCAATTAAGTCTGCTAGCCGTTGTCGCTCTTGATCCTCTTCGTTTGATTGCAGCATGCCGTAAACACGTCTGGCCTCGCTCTTAAACCACTCGACAAGCCGGATGGCTGATTGCATGCTCGGCGCGTCGATCACGTCTGGAGCGGCAAACTGATCGCCACAGGCCCACTCGGTGAGACTGATCACCAGCGATAAGCGGGCGGCGTATGCCTTGTACTTGGACCAGACCGCGGAAAGTGCGCCATTTAGGTTGTACTGCTCCTCGCCGTGCCGATTGACAAAATGAGTGAATAGACTTTTGGCGGCCGGATCCATTGGCATATCAACTGGACACTGGTCGAGAAGATTACTGGCCGGCTGAAGCCCCAACAGTCTTAAATAAACGGATTGCAGGATACTATTGATGTTGGCCGGTACTTCGTTGTCGTTCCAAACCACTTTTTGCTTGGGTGGCATTGCGACAAGGAAGCGCGGCAGCAATCCATTGTCGATATTGCCGGCCGCGTCCTGGCGTAGCGTTTCCGGCTGGGTGCCGGCTCCGATCGAAACATTGGCGCGGCGTATGTAGGTGGTCCTTTTGAGTCCGGTTTTGCGGTCGTTGGAAATAACTCCGGCATCGTGCATACTGAGCCAGTGGCCGACGTCGCCTCCGCCTCCGTTTTTGTACTGGCCGAAGGATCGAAACCAAGAGCATGCCTCTTCTGCGAATAGCGGTAGACCTCTCCAGCGTTGCTCTAAAAGGGAAGACATCGCCTCTATCGTGGCATCATTGGCAAAGTAGCGTTCGGCTATGGGCGGTGGAGGTGGAGGTGGCTTTATTCCGTCTCTTTTCTTGTGTCCCTTATAGGCGCTTTCATATTCCGCAAGTTCTTCGCGGTGAGTAACCATGTTCGCCTCATGTTCCTGGAAAGCGCGATTCTGCCACTCGTAAAGTGGCCATAGAACGTGTTTCATGGTGGGCGATTTGTGTTGCCCGGATGGGGCGATTATCAGTGCCCATATCGTGGAACATTCCGCCCAACTGGTTTTGATTGTGATGCGTCGGGTATTGCCGATACATCCGGCCAGCGCGGGCAGGAGCCACATCACAATAAAGCACGGATCGCAACCGATCGCGTTGGAAACGGTGGTTATGTATTTCTGAATTTTTGCGGGGAATACATCAACCGGAATTGACTGATAGACTTCGATCGGGCCGGCTGACCTTGTTTTAGATGATGGTGTCTGGGCGTACTTGGTGGCCAGTTCGATTAGCTGATTTGATAGATCAGTCAAGCGGTCGGTGCCAAGTTCGAAGTGGCGTAGAGCGTTCTTGATCGACTTATCGCGGGCGTCGGCTGATTCGATGAAAAGCGTATCGGGAAAAACCTTGTCGCCGTGAATGTATCGCAGGTGGTCGCGGCCGTCGCCATTGCGGGTGCCTAAAGTAATTGTAAGGTCGCTCATCGTGTTGCCTCTTGAAGGACCAGTCGCGTGATATTGACGCCGTTCGTTGTTTTCACAACCGATTGATTTATAATCCCGCTGATGTCCGCGTCCTCGCCGCTATTGAATTCCTGATTGAGCATGTATCCGCGGTTTTCGGCGCGTGCGTCTGCCGATTGCAGTTTGTGCTGCAACTCGGCTTCGCTCCAAGGTGGATCACAAGTCTTGTTCCAAGACTGCATGATCGGCGTGGCGGCGGAGACCGACAACCCGAAATATTCGACCAGTTTCATGGCCAGAAATAGCGTGCGATTGTGTCCGCCACTCCCGCTGACTGCGCCGGGTGTGGCCTTGGCGTAGCTGGTGGCGCGTGCGGTGGCATCGCTGCCGGTGGTGCTTGTTCGCGTTGTCTGAATCTTGGGCAGCTTAGGCGGTGCTGGCGGTGGCATGTAATCCACGGTGGCCAGTATCGCGGGGTCGTCTCCATAGTGGGCAAGCAGGGCGGTAACGGCCTCCTGATCCTCTAACCATCGCTCCTCAGTCCAAGACCAGATTTTCGTCCAATGGGGTAGCTTGTGATGTCTTCCGTATAGCCGGACCCACCCTCCGCCGTATCCCTTTTCGGTGTTCCTGTCGGCACGTTTGGGAAAGACTTCGATCCCTCCCCGCTTATTTGGATTGAAACCTCGTGCAAGCCATAAGCCAAAATAGTTCGCTTCCTTAGACGTGATCGGTGGGACGAAAATGTTTTCAAAATGTAAACCACCTTTGCCGTTGCTATCGCTGAGAATCGGATTCAAACCGATTTCGTGGGCGCGGCGGCCTAACTCCAGAGCGATTGCCATGTTCTTGGCGGCCACGGCCTGGGTGTCGCCTTCGCCGTGTGCGTCGATGTCGATCTTGATCGTCTTGCATGTGTTGTGCAGCGAAATTAGGTGGATGCCGATTAGGTGTTTGCCTTGGAAGTGGTTTTTCAGGAGATGCAGGTCTAGCGGACCTTTCCATGTGGACCTGCTGCCGTCCGGCTTGTTGATCCCCCAGGCGTCGGTCCGGTTGACAAGATGGTCGAGGGTCCATTGGGCCAAATCTCCCGCCTTCAAATTCCAGGCTAGTTTCTCGACGGCCGCAGATTGGGCAAAGGCTTCGTCGAGTGCCTGAGCGATGGACTGAGTAGTGTCGCTGCTCATTTCGCTGTCCCCTTCGCCAGTCGCGGTAACGACGTTCTCCACGGACTCCACGCCGGACCTGAGATAAGCTCGTGCAACCAGCCGAGGTCGCCGACCGGCTCGGGGCTGACCACGCGACGGCAGATAACCGCGCTCGGGTCGGTGAGGCTGCTGACGAGACAGCCCGACTTGTGACAACAGGGACAACGGCGGACGTGGGTCCAGGGGGCGGGGATGGGCTTATTCATGCGATGGCCCCCCCGATGCTCTCAACTGCATCCTGAGCCAACTGGGCGAGCACGTCGTCAATGCCGGCAATCTTCTGATCGACCAACCAGCTAACGTGATTTTTCCAGGAATCCGGTGGCAACTCCTTCGCCCATTTTTTCAGTTCGCCGGGGATGTTCGTGACCGAGAGTTTGACCTTGCTGACCATCTTGAAGGCCATGCCCGACACGTCAAGGATTTCATATAAACACTCGGTAGCGGAAGCAAGCAATGCCTGATCGCGGTACTGTTCCGCAGTCAGTTTGATAACCGCCGGCGGTGGAAGTAGTTTCTTGGCCGCGCCATGCTTCTTAAGTCGCCCTTCAATCAGCGCGATGAACTCGGCGGGATTAGTGGCGAGGTCATTCAGTTCCACGCGGCCATACTTCCAAACGCACGGCGTTGGTTTTTTGTACTTGCCTGGGTTCGGGTTGCGTACCCACACTCCCTTGAATACCTCCAGCGTCTTAGGCGTCAACAATGGAAGAATACACTCTGGCAAAGCACAGCGACGGTAATCCGTTTCTGGCGTTTTCCCTAGTGCCAGACATTCTTCCATCGTGAAAGAGATGTCGATGATGTCATGGCAATCGCGCCGCACGGCATCGTAAATGACGTACCCTGCGGGATCAGTGTCGTGGAGCAGGAAAACGGTGATGCCCTTGTCCCGGCATGCCTGAATTAAAGCCTTACAAGCATCGACGGAATAGCCTTCGTTGAATACGATGCCTAAATCATATTTTTTGGCGATCTGACTCGCGTCGATCCCCTCCTCGAAGCCCCCTTTTTCGATAATCATTATGGAGCCGTACTCGTAGTTGGGAATGATGTACTTGGCTACGTCCATTGTGCCCAACGGCAGCCGCCTGCCGGTGTGCGGTTCAACGAACGTGCCGCGTGGCTTGTTGGATAAGCCTTCGATGTCGCCAAAGTCCTTCTCGTATTCCTTTAGGATGGTCTTGAACGTCTGCTGGGAGAAAGTCCCCATACTGTCGTCGATCGCCATCCCGTCGTGCCGCACGTTGTAGAAAAGTTGACGCTCCCAAATAATCGCCCCCATCGTGGCACGGTAATGCTTGATGGCTGCTGGCAGCACTTGATAAATCAACTTCTTCAAACGGCCCTTTTGGCGTTTCTTCTTTTCCTTGGGTGCCTGTTTGCGCAATCGCTCTTCCGCCCTGTCGTCTGCCTCGTTGGCTCGCTGATCGGCCAACACTATCTTGCGCCATCCGCCCCCGACCTTTTCCAGCACTTCATTCATAACCTCTTGGATCTTCTTGCTGATAACCACGTGCGCCTTGCCCCGATCGGTCGATTGGATCGCGGGCCTCGCAACGTGGACGAAAAACATTACCGGCGAATAACTGGAAATACTAAAGTCATTTGGTCGGAATTCACCACCGAACGGATTGCCGATCATTGCCGACCAATTAACGCCGCGAACCATGCGTGGCCCCGCTTTGCGTGTGGCAAAGGCCATTTCAACCACGAACGGCACCCCGTCCTCATCTATCCCGTCCGCCCTTTTGTACTTCCGATCGTCGTCTATGTCGCAACCGTCTTCGACCATCTTGGCTTCGATGTGAGACTTGCCGATGATGCCGAGTCCTTCCGGCTTAATGGCATTTCCACGCTTCACCAACTCTCGGTACAGCCGCGTCACTAATTCGGTTTGCAGACCCTTGCCATTCAGAAGTGACGACAAAGGCTGTCGTGCCAGACCGGTGGCGTCCCATACTTCTTTTTGCTTCGCGCTCGAGCTCAATCCGCGAAATTCTCTCACGAATTCACTCAGCAATCGGTCTTTGCAGTGCGCCATGTCGCTGGAAATACAGGCCGTCACTCGCCCATTAAATTTCTCTTGCGAATACCATTGGGGTGGCACAGCGTCGGATGGGCGGAATTTCCGCCACGCGGGGTCCGTGGGCAGGATGTCCCGGTGCTTGCCAAAACATTCGACGTGCATGGTCAAGTGTGGGTTGAACCACCCGAAATTCTCCACAATTTGTAAAAACTGGGCTTTCTTATACTCTTCCGATACCCACATATCCGACGGAATCCAGAGCTTGAAAAAAGTACCGTTCTTTACAAGAGAGTCTTTTTTGTTGTCGGTAATCACTACGGGCATTTGTGCGAACCGATCGACGGTTACGCTGATCTCGTGTAGGACGCCGTGACTGGCAATGTCCACCCGGCCGACCTGGCCATTTAGAACGAACGGCAGAGCTAAACAGGCTTGGCCGCCGTTGCCTTGCTGCCCCCGCGAGATGGAGCATCGACCGGCCCTGCTACTAGTCCTCTTGCCGAAGTCCAGCATGGCCTTGATCGTCGTCTGTGCGATGCCGGGACCGTTGTCGAGCACTTCAATGCCGGTCTCGTCCAACTTGATGCTGATCACCGGAGGCACATCGGTTTCTTCGCAGGCGTCCAGGCTGTTGTCGATCAACTCCCTCGCCACGCCCAGGGGACTGTCTTCGATCGAATAGCCGCTCTGCCGCTGCCACTCTTCCGCGCTGCCGATACAGTCCAGCATCCTGCTTGTAGTAATGACTTCGGGGAAAAACGTCGTGCGGTCCAGGGTGGGCGGTTGCTTCTTCGGCCGAACTGCTGTACTATTTAACATAGTTGGTTCTCCATTCGGCTGGTGCTTTTTGGCCGTCTTCTTTTGCTGCCGTTGCCGTTGCTTCCTGGCCTTCGCTCGTTGGCCGGTGGGGGGTGTGGTAGTCGTCATCGCTGGGCCTCCCCGTCGAAAAGCTGCCGCTGCCCTGGAGCCGGCTCGGTACTGCCGGGGAGAAGGACCGCTGAGACTGGAAAGAACCATTCGCCGCAATCACCGAAGTCAAGCAGGACACGCGTCCTATTGACTTGCGATAGTGTGGCAGGCAGTTCTCTAAGATGCGTGTCACGTCCTATGGGAAACGTGCGTTTAAGGGTGACTTGCTGGCCGATGTAATGCCAGAGGATTGATCGGCGGCGGTTTATTTCCGTGGGTTGCTTTTTCGGCTGAATTGCTGTACAATCTGTCACAGTTGCTTCCTTTCTATTTAGGCCGGTGTCTTCGCGGGGACCGGCCTAAATAATGCGCGGTTAGATGCCAGCCCGTGCCAGCCGATGCTCGGCGGCCTCGATGGTCTTCTGACGTGATTTACCCACGGGTGGCGGAGTGACCGCCGAAGAATGCTCAGCGTCGGATGCGGACGTGAGCGTGTCAAAGAATCGCTGCATGGCCTCCACAGAGGTGCATCGTGTGCCCCCGACGACGATGCTTTCGAGGCGGATGCCTCGGACGCCATTCATCATCCATCTGTAAATTGTGGCGACGTTGGGGCGGACTCCTCGGCGTCGCTCGGGACAGAGGTGAGTGGCCCTGGTCGGGGCGATGACCGTTTCGGTCGTGATGTCGATTGCCATTTCGGGTTCCTTGCGTGCATATGAAGTGGTTTGTCACTTCTCGCAAGGCTATGGCAGTTTCAAAAGACTGCAAATTCAGTGTCCGAACGGACAACTAGCTGTCCGAATCATCCCAAAGATGGCGGTAGCGGCGGGCCTGCCTTAGAAGACTTTGGGCCTTCTTATCTTTATTGGCCGCTTCACGCGTAAATTCACGGGCAATTTGACTCTGACTCTTGCCTTTGGGCAGTTCTGCTTGCAATCTACACACCAAGTCTCGTACGTTAACTCCATCCGGTAATTTTGGCAAAACAACTTTTTTACTGTCCGAAGTGGTGTCCGAATCGTTAATGTTTTTCGCCTTGGCACTAGGATCATCATTTTTGACCGCGAGGGCAACATGCGCCCGTTCTGCTCTAACCGATTCGTCGTCAAGATCGCAGCGGAATTGGGATAGGTCCACCCATGAAATCACCTTTAGCACAGCGACGACAGCCGGCCAATTGGCGATAACATGCTCCGCATAGTCAGGCACGTCCGCCGGGAGGAATTGACATGGCGATGGAATTCCGCGTGATCCAGGTGGCGGTTTTTCAATCCCATAGGCTGCTTCCATCACGGAGCGGTATGCCGACCGCGCCAACAGGATCGCGCCTTCGTGACGGGAGAATCGAAGCGGTGGCTGATAATGGCCCAAGAAGTCGCGTAGTTCAATGTCGCTGTTGTCGATCTCGGCCAACTCTCGCCCGAGCATTCCCAGTGCATCGATTGTGACTGCCTGAAATGCCTGCACATCCAGGGGGTCAGTTGGCTCGTAGCCAGGTCTAAAGGGCCAGAGCGTCGAGGCGGTTGAGAGACAAGAGTAGACCTTATCCGAGAAGTTCTTGTAGCCAGCCATGATTCTGTCTTTCGGAAGCGTTCCACCGGAGGGCCGGGCAAGACAAAAAACCCAGCACCGCCGGAGGGACCAGAAACCGGGGTAATTACTCCCGGCCAGAGGCATCATAGCAGATCGTAGACGATCTTCCCAGGCGGTCCAACACGGTCCAACCGGTGGCGTGGTGCAGGTGATGACCACATCTCGCCGGTGACCAGTGCGGGCAATTACTCCGCAACCCGACAACGATCGATACTAACCGATTTTCCTCATAACTTCCACTGCCAGGGCGTTATCCCGCTCGGCGTAGACCTGCGTCACGTCGGCCTTGGCATGGCCCATGACGACCTGGGCGGCTTCCAGTCCGAATTCCTTTCGCACTTGAGTACCGCATGTATGCCGAAGCCGGTTCGGTGCCCAGTAGGCCAGCAGCACGGGGTTGTCGATCCGTAATTCCTTGGCATCGTCCTGGGCGGCCTTGTTCGCCTTATTGACGCCGCGCCGGATCGCACGAGCGTAGCTGTCCTTAGTATAGTGGTCCTTGGGAATGCGTTTTGGGCGCATCTTGCGATTAGTACCCGGCCGGTTGCCATAACGAAGCGGCGTCTTGCGAGCGACTTGGCGGGCTTCCAGCCGCTTCGCCTCGGATTCGATGGGCGAGAAGCAGTGGGACGTCGCCTCACGCAACAGATAGGGCAGGATGACCGCCTGGGCCTTCGGGCCGACAAAGATAACCCGCTCTCGGCCATGATGCTCGGTCTTATGCGACCCAGGGCGATACAGCCAGACTTCCCCGCTGCGATCGAGATCCATCGGCCGCAACTGGCAAACTTCACCTGGCCTGCATCCCGTCAAACCCTGGAACTTAACCATATCGGCCACGATGGGGGGCAGGTAGGGCAGGGTGGCATCGACGAGCGTTACCTCGACGGGCAGGACCGGGGCAGGTTCACGGGCAGTCGTGCGACCCTTCTTGAGCCCCTCAACGGCCGTGAGCCCGTGGTAGACGGAGGCCGGAATCAGTTCTTCACTGGCCCCCCACTTGAAGCACCTAGTCACAATCGGCATCAACTTATTCACGTAGGGCCGAGAGTTCTTTGCGTCGACCAGCGTCTGCCGGATGGCCTTGAAGGACTTCGGGCCGAAATCTGCGGCCGGAGTGCGGCCGTACAATCCCGCGAGATGCGAGTGGAGAACCAGGTGGATATGATCCAGCCACCCGCTGGGGGTGCCATCCTTCTTGCGGTAATAGCCCTGGCAGAACGTCCAATAGGCATCGGCCAGTTCGACGACGGTTAAACCATTGCTGGCGGTGGGAACCACGGCGGCCGGACCAACCGGGCTTGCGGCCAGTTCGGCAACGAAACGGGAATAGGCTTCCTTGCTCTTTGGGCTCCCGTAAGCACCAAGATAATGGCGCTTGCCTTTGACTTGAACAAATGCTTGCCCGCTACCCTTGTGGTGGCGATACTTTGGGACAGAAAAAGAAACGACGGCCATAACAGTACACCCTTTCTTTCGGAGAGGGGTAGTCACTACCCCTTTCGTTCCGATTTACAGGCTGCACTGCCGACCGTCGGCAGGTAACATAAACTCTTATTTCAGCAAGACTTACAAAAAGTGGCGGGGGCAGGATTTGAACCTACGACCTCGAGGTTATGAGCCTCGCGAGCTACCGGGCTGCTCCACCCCGCGTCATTGAGCTAAACAGACACACCAGATGCTGACGTGTACTGTCGGAATCTATTATACCATGATTTCGACCAGTGTCGAGAGGGTAGTCCATGATTTTTATCCAACAACCCGCAGGAAAATGAATGAGCTTGACCACAGCCCTCAAACTCGGCATAATCGCGAGCATCGTAAAGATCACCAAGCTGCCGTGCCGAAACTTCAGGATATGGCACTTGTTCCCAAAAAGCCGCTCCGCCCCCGCCCGCCGTCGGCGGGAACGATCTCAACATCGTACTTGGAGTCGTTCGTTGCCTATGTCGCCAGCGAATGCCACCTAGCTGAAAACAGCGTGGCCGCCTACCGCCGCGATACCACGCGATTTTTTCAATGGCTCCAGGCTCGGGCTGTTGCGGCCCTAACGATCCGCGATTTAGCCGATTACGTTGGTTGGCTGCACGGACTGAAGTTGAACCCCACGAGCATCGCGCGGCATATCGCGTCGCTGAGAGTTTTTTTCCGCTATTTGCAACTGGAAGGCGTGCTGGTCGAAAGCCAGGCCGAACTGCTGGGCAGCCAGAAGCTATGGGAGCGCGTGCCGAAGGTTCTGTCGCCGGCCCAGGTCAACCGCCTGCTCGAGATGCCCAAGCCGGGCGACCTCTGCTGGCGGCGCGATCGGGCATTACTGGAACTGCTGTATGCCACCGGTTGCCGAGCGTCGGAGCTTTCAAACTTGAAACTTCAAGACGTGCATCTCGACGAAGGCTATTGCGTTTGCCGGGGCAAAGGCGACAAGCAGCGGATGGTGCCGCTGGGTGCCAAGGCCACTGCGGCCATACTGGCGTACACTGAGCACGAACGCGGCCCACTGGCTGCCCTGGTTTCGCTGCCGCCACCGTGGGTTCTGCTTTCTTATCGTGGCCGTCGTCTGAGGCGCGAGCGGATATGGGAACTGATGAAGCGCTACGCCCTGCGCGCTGGCGCGCCGCCGGAGATCGGCCCCCACACCATGCGGCACAGTTTTGCCACGCACATGCTCGCCGGTGGAGCCGACCTGCGGCAAGTTCAGGAGATGTTGGGCCACGCCAGCATCGCCACGACACAGATTTATACGCACGTTGACCCCACGCGACTGAAGGCCGTACACCGCAAGTTTCATCCCCGTGCATAGTCTTTTTATTGGGGCTCGCTGCGATCGTCCCACCCTCTACCTCTTTCCATCCCGCTACTTCTCCGCAGTCGCGTCAAGCTTCTTTTCGAGATTCTTCTTGGCCTTGTCCAGAGGGTCCTGGTCGGTATCCGGCTCGAGTTCTGGCGCCTTATTGGGTTTGAAGATGAAATCCGTAGTGTCATTCAAAAAACTCTCCTGGTCTCGCCTGGCTTTTTTGATTTTTTCCTCGGAACTCTTATAGTACCGAGTTGCCGAAATCGGATCGTCCTTCTGTTGGTAGCATTGCCCCAAACGGACATCGTACAAAGGGTTGTTGGGTTGCAACTTGCTCCCCTCCTCAAAGTCCTTGATGGCTGCATCCAATTGAAGTTGTTTGGCGAAGAGGACGCCCCGATTGTAATAGGCTTTGACCATCTTGGGATCCTCGCGGATTGCCGCGTTGAAATCAACAAGGGCCTTTTCCGAAATTTTTTGATTGGCATAGGCGAGGCCCCGTGTGAGGTAAGCCCTGGCCAGGTGGCGGTTGGCACCAATGGCTTCCGTCGCGTCGTCGATGCATTTTTGCCGCAACTCGTTCGCCTTTTCTTTGCAGGAAGCGATTTCCGTTCGGTCCGTCGATTTTTTCGCCTTTTCAAGCTCCACGGATGCCATCGCCGAATGGACGAGGGCACGCCCACCATAAGCCTTGGCGCACTTGCGGTTCAACTGCACGGCTTGGGTGAAATCCTCGATGGCCTTGGGGAACTCCAGCGTCATGGCGTAGACCATGCCGCGGCCACTGTAGGCTTCTGCTCGGGCACTATCGATGCTGATCGCCGTATTGCAATCGTTCATCGCTCCGGCGTAGTCTTCCGCGATTGTGCGCGTAACGGCACGGCGAAGCAGCGAGCTGACGAGGCAAGGATCCAGTGAAAGCGCCTTTTCATACTCGGTCAAAGCACTCTTGGTGGCACGCAGATTGTGATAAATCGAACCGCAAAGCTCGTGTGCCAGGCCACGCATCGTCTTGACATGCTTCATGCCTTCCGGATCGCCTTTGAAGTTCTTCGATCGGTCGATCGCCGTCTCACAGTCGGCTACCGCTTGTTCACATTCCGCAACTTCGGCGAGGGTTCGCATTTCTGACGCCTTCTCCAAACGGGCTTTGGCACGAATGACGTAGGCCTCGATCAGATTCCCATCCCGATGGATGGCCGAATCACAATCGATGATGGCGCGGTCGATTTCGCCCAACTCGCATTCGCCGCGAGCACGAGCAACATGCGCCGCAGCCAGATGGGGATCGGCCTTCAACGCCACATCGCAGTCGGCTATGGCACTTTCGTAATCGCCCATATCCAAGTGGATCATGGCTCGCTGCATCCGGAGCCCCGCCTGACGAGGATCCAGTTTGATGGCCCGATCAATGTCCTTCAATGCCTTTTCCATGATTTTTGCGGTCTCGTCTGACCTTGCACTGGTCTTGGCCATGGAGTAATAAAGTGCGCTGCGGTCTGCCAGCACATCGACCTGTTCAAAACCGTTATCGAGGGCCTTGGTGAAGTTTTCGAGTGCCCTACCGGTATCACCGAGATTCTTTTCCACCTGTCCCCGTGTGAAGTAGGCCGAGGCAAGCTTACCGTTGATCTTCAGGGCTTCATTGCAGTCGTACAATGCTTGGTCGAACTTCTTCATTTGCAGGAACGTCGCCGCACGACGTTCGCGGGCCTGAGCTGAGTCGGCTTGCGCGTCCAAGGCGCGGTTGAAGTCAGCTAGTGCCTGATCGAGGTCGCCCCGGGCGAGTGCCGCGTTGCCACTTTCGATCATTTCCGCCGCCGATTTCTCGCCTGCTGGGGAAAAACCGCTACACCCCGCCAACCCCAGCAGCAAGATCGGCAGCAGCCAATAACGCGAAAGATTCATGGTTTCCTCTGCCTGTCGAAATCAAAAATACGCAAAAGCCCCTGTCGCGTGGCTGAAAGACAAGAAGCTCCGACGCGTGTGAATCCTAGATACCATTATAACCTCAACGGACGAAACCGTCATTTGCTTTCCTCGTGGAAGCCGCCCTCCCTGATCGATCACCCCAAAATGCTATAATATCAAATATTGGGCCTCAGTACACCGGGAAGGAGAATTCGATGGCAAGGCGACGATTCGTTCAATGGATTATTCTTGGATTCCTCGTCAGCATAACGCTCATGGAAGGGCAGGGGGGGGCCCAAGGGAACCGGACTCGACCTGAAACCCGCAAACCGGCGGTCCACGGCTCCACGGCTGAAGAGGCCCGCAGGCGCATGGTTGACGAGGAAATCGTCGCCGCGGGGGTGAAGAACTCGCGGGTGATCGCGGCCATGAGGGCCACGCCACGGCACGAATTCGTGCCGACCAACCTTTTATCCCACGCCTACTACGACATGGCCCTGCCAATCGGCGAGGGGCAAACGATTTCTCCGCCGTTCGTCGTGGCCTTCATGACCGAGGCTATCGATCCACAGCCCAAGGACAGGGTGCTGGAAATCGGCACGGGCAGCGGCTATCAGGCGGCCGTATTAAGCGGCCTAGTTCAGGATGTCTATACGATTGAGATCGTGGAATCGCTCGGTAAACATGCTGCCAAGACCCTGAAGCGGCTGAACTACGAGAACGTGTACACGAAGGTTGGCGACGGCTACCTCGGTTGGCCGGAACGCGCCCCATTCGACAAGATCATCGTCACCTGCTCCCCGGAAAAAGTGCCGCAGGCCCTGGTCGACCAACTCAAGGAAGGGGGGCGGATCGTGATCCCCGTCGGTCAGCGCTACCAGCAGACCCTGTATCTGCTGAAGAAGGCCGGCGGCAAGATGCTTCCCGAGCTGTTGCTGCCGGTGATCTTCGTGCCTATGACCGGCAAGGCTGAGGAAAACCGCCAAGTCAAGCCAGATCCGAAGAATCCCACGGTACAAAATGGCGATTTCGAGCAAGTTTTTGGCGATCCGCCGCAGGCAGCCGCCTGGCATTATCAGCGACAAATGGAAGTCGTTGCAGCCGACGATGCGCCGTCAGGCAGGCATTACATTCGCTTTCATAACGCCGAGTCGGGTCGCGGTGCCCAGGCCCTGCAAGCTTTCGCCGTCGACGGCCGCTATGTCCGCCAATTGGAAGTTTCGGTCCACGTCCGCTATCACGACATCCATCCAGGGCCTACGGCGGTACAACTGCCGATGGTGGGGGTGCAGTTCTACGATGAAAACCGCGGCACGATCTGCGAAAAAATGCTCGGTCCCTGGCGAGGCAGCAGCGACTGGAAGATCGAAGCGAAGAAGATCGACGTACCCGTGCGTGCCCGCGAGGCGATCGTTCGTATCGGCCTGTTTGGAGCCACGGGCGAACTCTCAATGGATGATTTGCAAGTAAAAGGCCTGCCGTGAGTGGGGCTATCGAGTTGCGTAATTTCCGGAGGAATCTCGACAGGGCAGGGGGGTGTGTAAATTTAGGCGAGATCTCAGGGCAAAAACCTACCCCCTCTCCCGAAGGGAGAGGGGAGTTCCCGGATAGCCCCTAACTCCCAATGTACGCCTGTTGCCGCAGAAAAATACGTCTATTGGGTGTGTTTAATATGTCGCTTATAGCTGCTTTAATCTTTCCGCCGGATTGCTTTAATCCACAAAGATTACCCAGCCTACTTGATTTTTTTAATGTGGGTGTTATGTTTAGATCATGTAGGAGAATTACTTTGTCTGGTTTTTTGCTTAAACACTAGGAGAAGAGAAATGAGTCGCGAAGGTATGAAGAAGATGCTCGTGGCGGGCGTAGTGGTCTTTGGGTTGTCGTTGTGTGCTGCCCAGGCGAATGCCGGGTGGTGGTGGGGTGCTGCTCCGGTCTACTACGGTGGCTGGGATTGCTGTGGCACAAACGCCTATGTTGTTCCCTTTTATTCCAGAGGGTACGGTTACGGCGTTCATCATCGGGCCGCCTACCGTAGCGGCTGTGGCTGGTCCTGCTGTGGCAACCCTTGTTGCACTCCCGTCTCCTGCGGTTGCTCGTCGGTCGCATCCTGGGGAAGTCCGGTAGCCAGCTCCTGTGGTTGCGGTATGGCGACCATAACGACTGCTTCAGGGGGGGCCGAAGGGCAGTTCACGACGCCGACCCCGGCAGTCGCACCGTCGTCTGCAGGGACGCTAGCCAAGCCTAGCATGACTCCGATGACTCCGATCATCCCGGCAGAGAAGCCCCTTACTCCGCCGGAGAAGCCCCTTGCTCCGCCGGCTGGAATTCCAAGTTCGACGGTTCCCTTGCTGCCTGATGGTGGCGGCATTATTCCGCCGGTGCCAAACCGTACGTCGATCGAGCCGATGGCCGGCGACGGTGGAATTCTCACCGTTTACGTGCCGAACGAGGCCAAGGTGACGATCAACGGTTTGCTCACCAAGAGTACTGGCAGCAAGCGACACTTTGTTTCCTATGGCCTGCTTCCCGGGTATACCTACAAATATGAAGTCAAGGCGGAAGTTGTTCGCGAAGGCAAAATCGTCACGGAAGTGCAGACGATTTCTCTGAAGGCCGGCGATCGTGGCGGCGTAGCCTTTGGCTTCAATATCCCCAGCACCGAGGGTTTGGCCCAGACCGAGTAATCGAGACCGGCTGAGATTAGGATACTTTTCTTCCTTCTCGGATAGAAGACAATGTCGCGGTCTCCCGCCAATCTTCGGCAGGAGACCGTTTTTTATGTAGGCAATTTAGTAAAACGGATTGAATTCCGTTGTCTTATCTTTTATGGGTAAACGGATTGAATTCCGTTTTACGTAGGCGAACAACTTCCGTTGCAGCTTTTGGCCGTTCATGTAATAATGATGGACGTTTATGCCGAGTTGGCTTGCCCGTCGGTAGGTTCTAGTATTTTTTGGAGGTATTGTCCGTGTTCGATTCCATTGCCGTCGTCGGTGCTACCGGTGCCGTGGGAACCCTCATTCTCAAACTGCTTGAGTCGCGAAAGTTTCCTTTTCGTTCGATCAAGTTTCTTGCCTCCAAACGCTCTGCGGGCAATACGATTACCTTCTGCGGACGCTCCTACACGGTCGAAGAATTACGGCCCGAGGCTTTCGATGGCGTTCAGTTGGCCATTGGCAGCACGCCGGATGAGGTGGCGCGGGATTTTGTTCCTGCGGCGGTCGCCCGCGGTTGCGTGGTGATCGATGAAAGTGGTTATTGGCGGATGGATCCTAATGTGCCGCTGGTGATACCCGAGGTCAATCCCCATGCGGTTAAACGGCACCAGGGTATTATCTCCAGCCCCAACTGTTCGACCACGCAGATGGTCCAGGCATTGAAGCCGCTGCACGATGCCGGCCGAGTGCGTCGAGTGATCGTGAGTACATACCAAGCGACCAGCGGGGCAGGGCTCTCCGGCACTCGCGACCTCGAAGGTGCTACGCGTGCCGTACTTGCAGGCCAGGACTACAAGTACGAGGCTTTCGCCCACCCGATCGCTTTCAATTGCATTCCACAGATCGGTTCGCCGAAGCATCAAGGTTATACTTCGGAAGAGATGAAGATGGTGCTGGAAACCCGCAAGATGCTTGAAGACGACACGATCCAGATCTGTCCGACGTGCGTCCGCGTTCCGGTTGCTAACTGCCACAGCGAGAGCATTCTGGTAGAGACTGAGCGGAAGATCACCGTTGACGAAGCCCGGAGGTTGTTCGCGGCCACGCCGGGCCTAGTCGTGCTGGACGATCTCGACAAGAAGATTTATCCCATGCCGCTGAATGCCAATGATCGCGACGAGACGTTCATCGGGCGGATTCGGGAAGACATCTCCTCGCCCAACGGATTGGCTTTCTGGTGCGTCAGCGATAATCTTCGCAAAGGTGCTGCCACGAACGCCGTACAGATCGCCGAGTTGCTGGTGAAGAACGGGGGGTAGATGCGCACCATCAAGCTCACCCTGGCCTACGACGGCACCGATTTTGCCGGCTGGCAAATACAACCAGGCAGCAGAACAGTCCAGGCGACCCTTGAGGAAACGATCGGAAAAATCACCTCGGTGCGGCCATCAACACTGGCCAGCGGAAGGACGGATGCCGGTGTGCATGCCTTGGGCCAGGTCGTCAGTTTCCGTACCGAATCACGGTTGTCGGCCGAGGTACTTCAGCGAGCCCTCAATGCGAAGTTGCCACGCAGCATGGCCGTACTCGACGCGGCTGACGTGCATGACGGCTTCCAAGTCATACGCGATGCCTTGCGGAAGCGATACCGTTACGTTATCTACAACGGGCCTATCCGCGACATCTTTTCCCTCCGCTACGCTTGGCATTACGCCCGGGGGCAACTAGATGCCGACGCCATGCAGCGGGCTGCCGTGTCGTTGGTTGGCACTCACGACTTCAGTAGCTTCGAGACCTCGGGATCGCCGCGTAAAACGAGCATCCGCACAGTCCATGACTTGCGCATTGAACGGGGCAGGGGGGGGCAAGAGCACCTCGTTACCTTGGAAATCGAGGCCGACGGGTTCCTTTATAATATGGTCCGCACGATCGTTGGCACATTGGTTGACGTGGGACGTGGTGCCCGGCCGGAATTCTGGCCGGGCGAGGTACTAAAAGCGATGGATCGTCGCCGGGCTGGCCAAACCGCGCCACCGCAAGGCCTGTTCCTTGTCAACGTCGAGTACCCAGGGGCACGTGAAACGGAATTCATTCCGTTTACTCGAAAAGATAAGGCAACGGAATAAGTTCCATTCTACGGAGGCATTTGCAGTTCCCCTGAAGGGCCCCTGCGGGCAGCCCTGCATCCATTGCTAAACCAGAATAAAACTGTTAAAATTGACGAGTTACAATGGTTTTTCATTCAACCACCCGCCAAGATGTCAAAACTGCTGTAGGTCGGGCTTTCCAGCCTGACAGTGAACTGGGCAACGTCAGGCTGGAAAGCCTGACCTACTTGATATTCTGGCGGGTGATTGTTTTGATTGCCCACTCAGGAATGATTCCTGCTTAGGTGCAATGGCTGAGGGTAAGCGATCGTGGTGCAGAATTGTCTTGGTTCGTTTCGTTTGTTGAAGGTAATCCATACCGGTCAGGCCACGCAACTTTCGCAGGCTTATGACGATGGCCAACAACGGATGATAGCAATCAAAGCAGTCTTGCCAAAAGCAGCCAAGATCAGCGAGCAGGTCGGCTATTTGCGTCAAGAGTTCAAAGTCGGGCTGGAAATCAAGCATCCTCAGACGATTGAGATTTACAGTTTTGACATTGATCGAGGCATACCGTTCCTAGCTATGGAGTGGTTTCCGGCCCCTAACCTAAAGAAACGAATTCGTACCAAGGAAGACCGCGAGAAGATTTATCCGTTGATCCCCACAATAGTGGAGCAGTTGGCGGATGGATTGGGATGGATGCATAGCAAGGGTTGGGTCCATCGCGATATCAAGCCCGAGAACTTCTTGGTAAATGACACAGGACAGGCAAAATTGATCGATTTTGGGCTTACCCAGCGGCCGTCTGGGTGGTTGGCGAAACTTTTGCCGATCAAACCAAAGAGACAGGGAACACCGAGTTACATGTCCCCCGAGCAGATCCGATGTGGGATCTTGGACCAGCGTGCGGATGTATACAGTTTTGGGTGTGTACTCCACGAACTTGTCGCTGGAGTTCCCCCGTACACGGGATCGACACAAGAAGAATTATTCGGCAAACATTTGAAGTCCGCGGTGCCGTCTTTGGAGGCGGCCGACAGCAATGTTACCGCAGATTTTGCTAATTTAGTCCGTCGGTGCCTATCCAAAGATGCCGCGGGTCGGCCTGCTTCGGCTCAGGAAGTCCTTGAAGAGTTCCGCAAAATGCGGATGTTTAGGGTTTTCCCGCATCGTTCTGGCGCGGCGGTTCCGTAAAATCCTAGATGCCAGAGCTAGGGACGGTGCCGTTGGCCGTGTGGACCAAGAAAAATCCAATCGTAAAGGATCCTGACTGTTCAGGTAAATGAAGATGGCTGAAAATACCCATTGCTTATCGTTTGAAAAGCCTATTTACGAGCTAGAAGCCCGTATCCAGAAACTGGAAATACTTTCGTCGCAGAAGCCCGAGGCCCGCAATGAAGTTCGCCAGATGCGACGCGAGTTGACCGAGTTGAAGAAGCGAATCTACAGCCAGTTGAAGCCCTGGGAAACGGTCGAAGTCGCTCGGCACCCCGAGCGACCCATGACGACCGACTATCTCGAATTGGTCTTCGACGAATTCGTCGAACTGCATGGAGACAAGACCTTCGGTGACGACCGGGCCATACGGACCGGCTGGGCCAAGCTCGACACGTATAAGGTCATGGTCATTGGCCACCAAAAAGGCCGGACACTCAAGGAACGGAACGCGTGCTTCTTTGGCTGTGCCCATCCGGAAGGCTACCGCAAGGCCATGGCCAAAATGAAAATGGCTGCAAAATTTCACATGCCCGTCATCTGCCTGATCGACACCCCAGGCGCCTATCCCGGCATCGGGGCCGAGGAGCGCGGCCAGGCACAGGTTATCGCCAGTTCGATGTTTGAGATGTCGCGTTTGCCCACGCCGGTCATCTGCGTGGTGATTAGCGAGGGCGGCTCGGGCGGTGCTTTGGGTATCGGCGTCGGTGATCGCGTGGCCATGCTTGAGCACGCCTATTATTCGGTGATCAGCCCCGAGGGTTGCGCCGGCATTCTTTGGAAGAGCCATACCTACAAAGAGCAGGCTGCCCGGGCGCTGAAAATGACTTCCAAGGATCTGTTGCGGCTAGCCGTGGTCGATGCCGTGATTCGCGAACCGCTGGGCGGTGCCCATCGCGATCACCACCTAATGGCCAACCGATTGAAAATCTTCTTCCGTAATTCACTGCGCGAGCTGATCGAGAAGCCAATCGACCAATTGCTAGAAGCCCGCTACCAGAAATTCCGCAACATGGGCGTGTTTTTGGAAGGCGGCTTGCCACCGCTGGAATCGGCAAATGGCGATGCCACGGTCCAGTCCCCGCACCATGTCCCCGCTGAAGCGGCACGGTCCTGAAAGTTTGTTTCAAGAAAAGTATTCGAGCGGCCATTCTAATCGCCTTGGATCGTGGAATTCCCAAGTTCGTTTGAGACGGCCATTGAGAGCCATGCAGGGCCTTGTTTTCCACCCTTTCAACGTCCGATAATGTTTCTTATGTTCGGTCAGAGGGGTCGTTTTCCCCAGGAATACGCGGTTCCAGGTTTGGGGCCTGTTGGACGGACGAGGCGGATTGCCCGGTTCCACGAGACGGAAATTCGGCGGCGAGCGGCAGGGAAAACCGTACGCAGTACCGAGTACTCAGTGCGCTCAAACGGATACCGCGAGGCGCAGATTGACAGAGAGCCGAAAGCCGGTTTGCCCGACTGGAAACTGAATACCGAGTACTCGGTACTTTGGGCTGTCGCTGACTCTTCCAACCGGCAACTGACTGACCCATCCGCCCCCCTGCCCCGTGGCCTGCACGGCGCGCCTATTGCCCATTCCGTGATCGATTGTAATTGCGGCCGATCGTCTGTGGCGTCTGCCGCATCGTCTGAGACGGAACTGATAACTCGTCGTCGGCGATGAACAGCCGATCGCCGGGCAGTATCTGGTAATTCGTCGTCATATCTGCCCCTTGGGTAAGGGCATTCCGATCGATGGGCAGGATCTGCTGGCAGCCGGGATGGTGCGGTGCCGGCCGGGCGATCCATATCTTCTTGCTGGAGACCTGCGAAAGGCCGTTGACCTGGCTGATGGCATCCAAGACCGTCTCGTTGCCAGTGATCGGCAGGCGGCGGACATTGTCGCCCAGGCTGGCCCCTTGGGTGATGATGTAGTACACCTTGTCTTTGTAGGCCACCACATCGACAGACGGCTCGGGCGAATCAAGGTACTGCGTCAGATGCTTCTCGATCGCAATCT
This sequence comes from Planctomycetota bacterium, assembly GCA_037147235.1. Taxonomy (GTDB): domain Bacteria; phylum Planctomycetota; class Planctomycetia; order Pirellulales; family Thermoguttaceae; genus JANXQG01. The sequence continues at coordinate 39,772 of JBAWVO010000018.1, forward strand.
TGGCGTCGGCGACGGTCTTTCCGACCATTTTCACTAAACCATACTGCCGCAGATTGATTGTACCGTCGAGACCCACGCGGTACTGGCCCGTGATGGGCTGAACCCCAGAGGCCCGGGCCAGTTGTACGCTCACGGACGGCTCCTTGATCCACTGCTTGAGCGATTTATTCAAGGCCGTGCAGATCTCGTCCATGGTCATCCTGTTCACGTGGACCGAGCCGTAGGTAGCGCCGAGGTTGATATGGCCTTCGGCCTCGACCATATAGTAATTGTCGATGGGCTGGTTGGGTAGGGCATTGGCCCGGACCTGGAGCACGTCGAAGACCCCGACATGATACGGTTCCTTTGGGATAACCTTGAGCATCTCGATCTGGATCACGTCCAGCGGCTGAATCACATGTTTGGCTGAGACCTTCTCGCCAGCGGTAGAAACCACGTCGTTGACGGTCCCGCCGGCAAAGAGTGAGCTGGTGCAGATCAACGCCAGAGCCACCAGAAAACGAGTACCGCGCATTTTTTGTGCCTCCGGGACGGGCAGGGGGATTGGAAAATTACGGGTGGGAGTTTAGCGGAATTCGGCAAACGGGGAAAGAGCAGATTGCGCACTACCGGCTCTCCACCACGAACGTCACCGGGCCATCGTTGACCAACTCGACCATCATGTGGGCGCGAAACCGGCCAGTAGCCACGGGAATACCTTGCTCGGCCACAGCCTGCACGAAAACTTCATAAAGCTGCTCGGCCAACTCAGGCCGGGCGGCGGCATCGAATGAAGGTCGCCGTCCCTTACGGCAATCGCCGGCCAGGGTGAACTGGCTGACCACGAGTACGGCACCCCCCACCTCGCCCACGGAGAGGTTCATTTTTCCCTGTGCATCGTCGAAGACTCGGAGGGAGACGATTTTTTGCGCCAATTGTCGGGCGTCGGCCTCCTGGTCGCCCTGGACCACCCCCAGCAGAATCAGCAGTCCCTGGCCGATCTGGCCGAAGATTTCTCCCTCCACGGAGACTTGAGCACGGCTGACACGTTGAAGGCAAACTCGCATGGGATAGTTTTTAGTGATTAAAACCCAAAGCCAAACCGCTGATTCTTCGGAAAGCTGTCCACCCGCTCCAAAAACCATTTTACCAGATCGTACCATTCCACCAAGACGACAGGCGATTCAAAGGCAACCTAACACGGTTGCTTTTTTGCTCCCCTCTTATCTTCCTGTCATCCATCTTTTTATTTTTTCCCCTTTCGTGTCCTTCGTGTCTTTCGTGGTTCCTTTCTCCCATCTTCCAACTACTGTTGACAAGAGACCTTTGCTTTCGCCACTCTCGGCGTAAAATATAAGCATGAAAACAAAACCCTTGATTGCGATTACTTTGGGTGACCCGGCGGGCATTGGGCCGGAAATCATCGTCGGCGCATGGACCGAAACCGTTGTGCATGAATGGTGCCGGCCGCTGGTGGTGGGGCATCCGGGCGTGCTTCGCCGCGCCGTCGAGCTTTGGCAAATGGATCTGCACGTGCAAGAGATCAGCTCGCCGGACGAGGCCGAGCCTACCGATGGCGTCATTCCTTGCATCGCCTGCGGGTCGGACGATGTGCTGGATATCTTGCCCGGAAAACTTGACGCCCGGGCAGGACAAGCGGCCTACGACGCCGTGGTCATGGCAGCGCGGCTGGCCCTCTGCAAAAAGGTCGATGCGATCACTACGGCACCGTTGCAGAAGGAAGCCTTGCACCGGGCCGGACATGCTTTTCCCGGCCATACGGAGTTACTGGCAAGCCTATGCGGCGTCGAGAACTTTGCCATGATGCTCTACCTCGGCCCGGACGACGTGCTGCACTCGCCCGCAGGGTTGGCCGTGGTCCATGTCACGCTGCATACTGCACTGCGGAATGTATTCGACGAGCTGACCGAAGATGCCGTGCTGGCCAAGGCCCAGTTGGCCGACGATTTCATGACTCGCTTGACGGGCAGTCGTCCACGGATCGGGATATGTTCGCTCAATCCACACGGTGGCGAAGGCGGTTTGTTTGGCGATGAAGAGCGCACGATCATCGGGCCGGCCGTCGAGCGGGGAAAGGCCCAAGGGCTTGATCTCACCGGTCCACTGCCTACCGACACGCTGATGATCCGCGCCCGCGACGGCGAGTTCGACGCCGTTGTGGCCATGTATCACGATCAGGGGCATATCGCCTTGAAACTGCTGGGGATGCACCAAGCGGTCAATGTAACCCTGGGCCTGCCTATCATTCGCACGAGTGTCGCCCACGGCACGGCCTTTGATATTGCCTGGAAGCGGCGTGCCGAAACCAGCAGCATGATCGAGGCATTACGCGTGGCCAGCCATTTAGTGACCGGCAAGGCGCGGAGTGGAACCACGAGTGTGCCAAGATAAGCTGATGTAGATCAGTTGGACAATCCAACCTGGCTAAAG
>JBAWVO010000019.1:0-42089 GCA_037147235.1 Planctomycetota bacterium
ACAACACACCTTAACTTTACCCAAAAACTGTCCAGCGCGCCGGGTCCGCCGCAGTGATCGAAAATGTTGCGAACTTATTATCTGTAATAGCACCGGCTTCGCTCGTGGACATAAAATTGTTTCCTCCCCACACATTGCTCGTGGTAACCGCGCCAACCCCCGACCCGCGAGTAAGGCCACCCACGGTTATATTCGGAAGCAAAGTTGTCGGTGCAAACGGGGAAGCCCCGCCGTTAGTTTGTTCAGTTATCTCCCATGCCGCAAGGAGCACAGGTGCTGCCTTAGCCTCTCCGACCATGCAAATCCCCGCAACCAGCACGGCCCAAAGTCCCCTTGAGCCTATCCATCCTAAAATTCCCTTACTGCAACGCATCTCGATTCCCCTGTGTTATTGGCCAAAACCTTGTTGTTCTCGAACCTGTCGATGCACGACCCTTCGGGATCGTGAACACCGCAGACCGTTCCGCGAGAGCCGTCACGCCCTACACGGGCGTAAGCAAGGACTCTCATCTCACTAAACCGGATTGTAGGGGCAACCGGTTAGACGAGAATGAGGCGAATGTTAGAAGGCAGTTTATTTTCTGCAAGCATTCGATTTTCTTGAAGTCCAGGAGAAGATTAACACATTGATAACTGTCATAAGTCACACTGGGATCGGAATTTTGCAAGTTCCAGAGAGAATCCGATCCTTGCCCCGGAGGGGCATTCGATCTTGCTCTTAGGACCGGCGCAGAAATAACGGTCAGGTTCCGTTGCGGTCCGCTTTTGGTGGGGCTCGTTTCACTCTCCCCACCCTACTTTCGCACCTATAACCGGAGGTTCCCTGCCCCGGAGGGGCAATTGAGAATAGCCCAGCGATTTATCGCTGGGTAAGAGGGATGATTGAAACTTGAATTTGGGACGGCACCGGATTCCGCTCAATTGTCCCTTTGACTTTGTAGGCAGTGGTACGGTAGACTTAGTGAATGTTTGGTTGAGTTCAAAGGACAGGATTTTATGCCCAAAAACTATCTCCACGATCTATTTTCCCTCGAAGGCCAGACGGCCGTCGTCATCGGCGGGGCCGGTGTGCTTGGTTTCGCCCTGGCCAAGGGGCTTGGCTCGGCCGGTGCCCACGTGATCATCGCCGACCTGAAAGACGATGCCTGTCAAGGCCGGGTGGCGGAACTTCAGCAGTGCGGGATTCAAGCCGGTTCGTGTACGGTCGATGTCACCCAACGGTCGTCGATCGAGAACCTGTTGGCTTCAACCCTCCAGCAGACCGGCCGGGCCGACATTCTTGTCAATTGCGCCGGGGTGAACGTCGGCAACCCGTTCCTAGAATCGACCGACGCCGACTGGGATCGCATCATGGCGATCAACCTCCGCGCCGTCTTCCAGGGCTGTCAGGTCTTTGGCGGCCACATGGTCAAGGCGGGGGGTGGGGCAATCGTCAACATCGGCAGCGTGACTTCCCACCTGCCGTTGTCAAAGGTGTTTGCCTACTCGGCCTCCAAGGCCGGCGTACTGAATCTTACCCGCAATGTGGCCCAGGAATTCGGAGCCTTGGGCGTGCGGGTTAACGCTATCTGCCCCGGTTTCTTCCCCGCCGAACAGAACCGCAAACTCCTGGACCAGGAGCGGACCGACAACATTATGCGAGGCACGCCGATGAAGCGATTTGGCGAACCGGAGGAACTGATTGGCGCGTTACTGCTCTTGGTCGCCCCCAAGGCTGGGCGGTTCATCACCGGTACGCACGTCAATGTTGACGGCGGTTTTACGGCCGCGTGGTTCTGAAAGTAGCAGGCACACTCCGTGTGCCGTCCGCCCCGCATTTGGTTACGGTCCTCATCGCGTAGCGACGAACAACATTATCGATCTATGTCCAATTGGGATCGCAGTAATTCCGAGTTGATCACGGACCAAGACAGTCTGACTGTCCCAGCCGGCGAGACAACCCAACCGTCTTCCGCCTTCGTCCTTCCCCCTTCATTCCAGGCCCACGGCTTTCACATCGGCAACGTCGCCATCGACTTCCCGGTCGTTCAGGCTGCGTTGAGCGGCTACAGCGACTGGCCGATGCGAGTTATTGCTCGGCGGCTCGGTGCGGCCTACACGCTGGGCGAAGTCCTCCTGGACAAGTTCATCGTCCAGGTCAGCAAGGGGTCGAAGGCCCGGCGGTATATCCGCACATCGAACGAAGAGCACCCCGTCGGCGCACAACTGATGGGTGCCGATCCGGAAGGCTTTCCGCCCGCCGCGCTCAAACTCGCGGAAGCCGGTTTCGACATTATCGATCTAAACTTCGGCTGCCCGGTGAAGAAGGTGTTGGGCCGCTGCTGTGGTGGCTTTCTTTTGAGTACGCCCCGTGCCGCGTTGGAAATCGTCGGCCGGGTTCGCGATGTCTTGCCGCCGCACATTCCACTCACGGTGAAGATGCGGCGCGGCCTGGACGATAGCCAGGAGAGCCTCGACAATTTCTTCGCGATCTTCGACGGCGCCTTTCGCCTCGGCGCGGCGGCGATCACCGTCCATGGCCGTACGGTCCGGCAGCGTTACGACGGCCCCAGCACATGGAACTTCCTGCGTGAAGTGAAGCAGCACGCCGGCTCGCGAATCATTTTGGGCAGTGGCGACTTGTTCACCGCGGAGGATTGTTTGAACATGCTCATTCAGACGGGCGTCGACGGTGTGACAGCCGCCCGCGGCGCAATCGGCAACCCTTGGATATTTCGCCAGGCCCGAGCCTTGGCCGCCGGCCAGCCTGCCGAACACCCCAGCCTAGCCGAGCAGCGCGAGGTGATGCTCGAACACTATCGACTGGCCGAAGTCACTTACGGCCACCATCGCACCTCTGCCCACATGCGAAAGTTCGGCATCCTCGGCTCGCGGATGCACCCGCGAATGAAGGAAGTTCGCGAGGATTTTGTCGCCGTAAAGACCCGCGATCAATGGCACGCTGTGGTGGAAAAGTGGTATTGTGGGTAGTCTTTTTCAAGACAAAGGGGTGTCCTCCAACTCGAGCGAAAACATTGAACTCGTGAATGCCGCCGGAGCCCAGGATGATCAGAACTTGCCATCATGACGGCCTCGCAATTATTTTTCAGCGGCCGACATCTCCGCTGTCGCGGTGGATATCTGCGTCACCATCAATCGCCAGACCCAAAACGCCAACAGCGCGGCAATCGCCAACAACACGGCTGCCGTCGTCTGATGGGCCGTCGTCAGGATTGCATGGACCGCGGGACGCAGGGCATTGGTCTGGACTTGCAACTGCTCGGCAGTAGGCGAATCCGTGGCTGGCGGCGTACGAAATACCAGCGATATTCCGCCTAGGAGAATTTGCAAGATGACCGCGCCCATCAAGGCCAACCCCCCGCGGGCAAAGACGGCGGTCCGTGGATAAAGTCCCCACAATCGCACGCCCACCAAGATCGCCAACACGGCCACCAGCATCGCCGCGGAGATATGGGGCATGAGGCCCACGTCCATCTGCCGCACAAGAGTTCCCAAGAGCGTCTGCCCAAGGATGGCCAGCACGAGCAGAGTCGCAAGAAATCCGTCGGCTTCATTGGGCTGGCAGGGAGCGGGGAGCAGGGAGCAGGGAGCAGGGAGCGGGGAGCGGGGGGAAAGCAGTACGGCCACGCCGATTATCCCGGCTAGAATCACGTGGGCGAAGAAACCGTGGATGACGGCCAGGTGCGTGCTGTTGTCGGTCACGCGGAACCCGCCCAGGACGCCTTGCAGCAAGATGCAGGCACCGACGATCCAGATCAAAACCAGTGCCCCGATCGATCGGCGCTGGATCGAAAGCAAGATTGCCAGTGTGAGCGTTGTTAGCCCAACGAGCGAGCCGAGCAAACGGTGGGCGTGCTCGTAAAAAACGCCGCCGGTCATCTTGGCGAAGGGATAAAAGAACATGTTGGAACCAAAAGAATTTGGCCAGTCCGGCACGGCCATCCCGGCGCGAAAGCCGGTCACCAGCCCGCCGATGGAGATCAACAACAGCGTTGCCAGGCAGGCCGTCCAGGCGAAGGCGAGGAGCCAGTCGGGTGCCGTGGCATCACCGACTGGCCGAGAAACCGCCTCCGCACGGACCGATCGGTCGGATCGGTCCGATTTAGAACGAATTACCGTTCCTGCGGCGGCCCCGGCCGACGCCAGTGCTAGGCAAATAACGAAGTAGCCAGGCACCCAGAGTCCTGCCTGCGGCACCAGTTGGCCGGTGTTCGGTTCGGCCAGAGTGCTGCTGAGGATCAGTAAATTGAGCATGGCAACGATCAGGCCCAGTCCGAGGCCACCACGGATACCCCGGGGGGTCTTTTGGCCCACAATCCAGCCGCCGACCACCAGGCATCCGAGCATCAGAGTTACGAAAACCAGTGGTGGAACATCGGTCAGCGGCATGTGGCCGACATATCCAACGGCCCACATGGCTACGGTCGTACCAAAACCGATGGCCAGCAAATCACTCAAACCGGTTGCGTGTTCCCTATCCAGGGATTGGACACTCATGGTCGCCTCGCGTATTATAGGATTGGCTCTCCGCCAAGTTTGTGGTGCGGGCGTCTCGCCTGCCTGATTCAACCACAACATCTTGGGCATGCGGGACGCCCGCACCACAATTATCCGCAACCCCGGCGGAGAGCCATAAGATTATTGTCGGAATTATAGTGTAATCCCCCACCGTGATGCAATTCAAACCATATCTGGAACTGGCCAAAATCCGACTGACGGCCATGGTCTTGGTCACGACCGCGGTTGGGTTTATTCTCGGCTCACCGGGACCGGTGGTCTACGTCCGTTTGTTTTGGACGATCCTGGGCACCGGGTTGGCCGCTGCTGGGGCCGGCACGATGAATCAACTCCTGGAAATCCGCCGCGATGCTCTGATGCAGCGGACTCGCAATCGGCCGCTGCCCGCCGGGAAAGTCTCGTCGCTGGCGGCCCTGCTGTTCGCCCTGGGCACTTCCGCGGCAGGGGTGGGAATTCTTAACGAGTTGGTCAATCCGCTGACCGCTCTGTTGGGGCTAGCCAATATCGTCATCTATTCGCTGATTTATACGCCGCTGAAACCACGGACTTCGCTCTGTACGCTGGTGGGGGCAATCTGCGGAGCGCTGCCACCCATCATGGGCTGGACGGGGGCTGCCAACAGCATCGCGTTGGGTGCGTTGCTCCTGGGCACGATTTTGTTCCTCTGGCAGATTCCCCACTTCCTGGCCCTGGTCTGGCTTTATCGCGATGACTATGCCAAGGCCGGATTTCGCATGTTGCCGCTGATCGATCCTCGCGGGCATCTTACCTGCCTGATGATCGTGCTCTACTCGCTGGCCTTGCTGCCCCTGGGGCTGGCTGTGACTTTTGCGGGGCTGGCTGGATATCTGTTCGGCGCGGTGTCTCTGCTGCTGGGGTTGGGATGGTTCCTGCTAGCCGTCGAACTTCGCCGTGCCAAGACGCCGCGGAACGCCCGCCGGGTTTTCCTCGCCAGCCTCGCCTATCTGCCGCTGCTGATGCTGTTCTTGGTGCTCGACAGCCATCCCCGGACGGTGGCGGGAGCGCCAAAACCGGTGACGGAGGTCAGCGCGACGGTGCGGAACTCCATGGCCGCGATCATAACCTTGCCAATTGCTAGCAGTGACGGCAGGCCGTAGGGTGCGTGGAGCGAACCAACACCCGGGAAATGGTGCGTTGCGCACGGACTCAATACTTCGAGAACGTCTACCCTGAAATAGACCGGTTCGCGTAACGCACCATTTCGCGGGCATCCGTGCTCCACGCACCCTACGTCGAGCTAGCAGTGACAGCAGTTGGCAAGGTTATAATCGGTGCGGAACTCCATCAAGACAGCTTGGCGCTGGCCAGACGAGTGAGACTGACGCCGGCCTCTAACGAAAACTACTTTTGCGACCTACTCCCCGCCGATGCCCAACTCATCGAGCTTCTTGCGCAGCGTGGTGCGATGCAAACCCAGGCGACGCGCGGCGGCGAGGCATTGCCCGTCGGCATGTTGCAGGGCCACCCTGAGCAGCGGCGGTTCCACGAGACGGAGGAAACGCTCGTAGAGATCCTGGACCTCACCGCCGGTTTCCAACTGGGCCTGTGCCCAACTGCGGATGAGCATGGCGATAGCCTCTTCCTGTCCGACGTGCCCAAGGCCGGCCGGCAGGACGGGCGGAGGCAGATGCTCACACGAAATGATGCCGCCGCGAGCGAGGATCATGGCATGTTCGATGGCATTGCGTAGTTCGCGAACATTGCCAAACCACTCCCTCTGCCGCAGTTCAGCCAAGGCCTCGGGCGAGATCGACGGCCGCGGGTTGGGATTCCGGTCGGCCAATACGTCAAGAAAATGCTCAGCCAGCGGACGAATATCTTCGCGGCGCTGGCGGAGCGGCGGCATTTCGATTTCAAAGGTGATCAGGCGGAAATAGAGATCGTGGCGAAACTTGCCTTCCGCCACTTGTTGTTGCAGGTTCCGGTGCGTCGCTGAAATCAAGCGGAAGTCGCTCCGCACGGCACGTTCACCGCCCACCGGCACGATCTCGCCGAACTCCAGCACGCGCAGCAGCTTGATCTGGAGGGCCATGGGAATGTCGGCCACTTCATCGAGGAAGATCGTTCCGTCGCCGGCCTGCTCGAGGATGCCTTTCCGCGATTGCTCGGCCCCCGTGAAGGCACCGCGGACGTGGCCAAACAACTCGCTTTCGGCCAGCGTGGGGCTGAGCGAAGCCATATTCACCGCGACGAACGGGCCGCCGGCCCGTCGGCTGTAGCGATGAATGGCTCGGGCGACCAATTCCTTGCCGGTACCGCTTTCACCACAGACGTGTACGCATGCGTCGGACGGGGCAACCAGGGCAATCCGCTTGAAGACTTCCTGCATCGGCGGACTGGTGCCGACGATCAACTCGGCCGGGTCTTTCGGCGGCAGGCGGACGGCAGCATCCCTGGGCCGGGCGTTGTGTTTTAGCGCGCTTTCGATCGCCCGTTGGGCCACCACCAAATCAAACGGTTTGGCCAGATAATCGAAGGCCCCGTTTCGCACGGCGGTGACGGCGGTGGAGAGTTCACCGTAGGCGGTCATGATGACGATTGGCACGCCTGGCGCGGCCTTTTGGAAATGCTGCATTGCCGCAAGGCCATCCATGCCCGGCAGGCGGATATCGAGCATGATCACGTCGGGCCGTGCATGGCCGACCGCAGTGAGGCCCTGTTCGGCGGAGACGGCGGTCGTGGCCGTATGGCCCAGTTGTTCGGCCAGCTTGGAGAGGCCCCAGCAGATACTTTGTTCATCGTCGACGATGAGGAGATGGGGCATGACAGTCCAGCCTTTACTTCCCCTTGCCCGACCAGCGACTGAATATTCCACTGATGCCGGAGGATTTTTTCACGGTCTCCGGTGTCTCCGGCTTGGCATCACTGAACAAGGCCGCGGCCAGCCCCATGATCGACTGCGTGATGGCTGCCTTGGGCGACTGTTCGATCAACGGCACGCCGTTGTTGCGGGCTTCGATCATGGTGCGATATTCGTTGGGAATCTGCCAGAAGATTTCCTTGCCAATCGTCTCTTCAGCCTTCTTCAAGGTGATATGCCCACTGTCGAGACCGGCACGGTTAATGACGATCTTCACCTTCTCGCCGATGCCTTCCATCTCATTGAACGACATCATCAGCCGGACGACGTTCCGCAGGCAGGGCAGGTCCAATTGCGTGACCAGCAGGATGTGATTGGCCATCTCCAGGGCGACCATGTCGTTGGGACTGTAGCCCTTGCTGAGGTCGAGTACCAGATGGGTGAATGTGGCCTTCAGCAGGCCGATCACCCGGCGGAGGTTGTCCGGCGTGATCAAGACGCAATCTTCCAACTGCACGGGCCGCGGCAGCAGGTAAACCCCGGACGAATGCTTCGTCAGCGATCGCTTCAGCAGGCTGAAGTCCAGGCGGGTGACATTCTGGGCCACGTCGATCAGCGTGTAGTCGGGAATGGCGTCGAGAAAGACGTCGGCATCGCCCAGGGCAAGGTCGAGATCGACCAGGGTGACCGAGTTTTTCGGGTTCTGGGCCAAAGTGCAGGCCAGGTTCACGGCTAGACTTGTACTCCCCACGCCACCGAGCGAACCGGCCACGGCCATGACCTGGCTGCCGCGGGGACGACCATCGCTGGGGCCGCTGCGACGTTCACTAATGCGTCCCAGGGCGGCCAGCAGATCCTCGATTCGCAGCGGCTGGGTGAGAAATTCCTTCGCTCCGGCGCGCATCGCACGGAGGATCAAGTGACCGTCGTGCGAAGCACTGGTCACCAGTACGGCGCACTTGGGCGAGGTTTCGCTGAGCCTAGCGACCAGTTCCAAGCCACGGTCGGGATCGGTGCCCAGCGCAACTAGGCCGATGTCTGGGTTGGTCTGATCGACCACGTCGGCAAAGAACTCATAGCGCGAGCACTCGGCCTCGAGCCAGATCATATCCATGCCCAAGAGCATCGATTTGACCGATTCTCGCTTGGAGTCGTCGGGATCAACGATAGCGAGGCGAAGGACGTTGGTCATGCGTTGCGATCTCCATGGGTTGTATCTTTGTGTTATTTTAGGACGTCGTATCCGATGGGGCCAATGAAACTAGGCTCCGCAGGCCGCGGATTTAGGGTCGTCTCGTTCGCCGCGGGACGATTTTGCGGATTGTTCCGGCTGATCGGGCCTTCGCTTGGGTTGAAACCCCCATTCGTACCGCTGGCGGCGCAGTTCTGGCACGCGGCCTGGCCGTCCGGGCAGCAGACGGGAACTTCCAAATGACCTTTGAAGAATAGTTCCCAATCACTGGGGTTGGTCGTCTGCATTCCGGGCAGACAGGCCGGCACTTGGCCCGGCTCCATGCCGTCAACGATCTCCGGGGTAATGAGTACGAGGAGCTCGATTTCATTGGTCAAATGGTGGACCGAACGAAAGGGCGCGCCCAGATAGGGGATGTCGCTGATCCACGGTAGACCGTGGTTGCTGGCCTCGGAGCGCTGTTCGATCAAACCGGCAATGGCCAACGTCTGCCCGGCGCGCAATTCCACGCCGGTTTCGACCTCTCGGGTTTTCAGAGAAGGAACGCCGCCGGGGACCGTGTTGGCACCGTCGATCTGGCTGACGCGGGCACGGACGTCGATGTGCATCCGGCCGTTGCCCAACACGATGGGCACGATATCCAACCGCGTGCCATATTCCTTGAAATCGGCCGAGGCGGCACCCAAGGAACCGATGACGGTATAACCAATTTGACCGCCAACCAGCATATAGGCGGGTCGGCCGCTGATGGCCACGAGGTCCGGTTCCGAGAGCAGCTTGCCAAGATTATCCTGACGCAAAGCGTTAAGCACTCCATAAAAGGCATTGGCTCCCGCAAAACTGAACTTAAAGACGTTGTCCGGCGCGGTCGGCACACCCGAGGCCGTGGTCAACAGCCCGTTGATGCCCGACATCACGGTATTGCCGTTGTTGCCGATACAGGCAAAGTCGAACCCCAAGTTCCGTAACTTCGTGCGAGAGATTTCGATAATCTTCACGTGCAACACGCCCTGCTGCACGCCGCTCACGGTCATGTTGTTGATGATACTTTCCGTTCCATCGGTTCCTCCCGTTCCCGGAAAATACTTTCTGGCAACGGATACGATTTTTGAGACGGTTTCCTGCTGATCGACGTAGCCGGAGATAATCACCGAGCTGCCGTTGACGGGCACGATCGTCAGCGTGGCCCGAGGGAACAATTCACGGAGAATTTGGGTCAGCTCCGCGGCATCGCCCACGACGACCACATTGACCGTGTAGATCCGTTTATCCTCACCCCAGAGGTTTACTTGCGTAACACCTGTCCGCTTCGCCGAGATCTGTACCTGGTTGGGCGAGATCGGCACCAGATCGAGCACGTCCGGATTATTGACCTGGACCTGGGGAATCTTCTTGTCGAGCGTGAGGAATCGGCTAGAACCGACGGTCATTTTCAAATGGTCGTCGACGCCTTTGACATTGTAGTAGGGGCCCGCCGGATTGGAAGAATCTGCTATCTGGCTTGGTACCGCAATGGGCGTGGCAGTGCCGGGCGGAATGACCACGGGTGACTGCCCCCGGGCGATCATCGCGGCCAAGGCCAGTTGGCCCAGCACCAGAAATGCAACACGGTTCGATCGTCGCAGAAGGGAGATAAGTCGTTGATTCATCCGTGAATTCCTTGTTCAGGGATCCGTCCCTGGATCTTATTGATTTCAGACGTCAAATGCCGGACCGCGAACTTTCCGGAGGCGACTGTGGACTGTTGGGGGCGCCGGATTTGAGCGGCATGGTCGGAATCCCATGCGGCGGCGTGGGGCTTGCGGATCCCCCCTCGGCCGGCTTGAGACCCTGGGTCGGGTCGTTCGGCTTGGTACGTAAACTTGGGTTCATCCCCGTGGCCGTCCAGGCTCCCTCATCGCCGGGCAGGCCTCGAACCTCGGAATTTTTGACCAAAAGGACGTCGTTGACCTCGGCCCCGGAGCGGACTCGCATGGTATAACTCTGGCCTTCCGATGCGCGGGTTCCGGTGGGTTGGGCAATCGTGTTCTCTCGCATGGTTTTCCGAATCGTTTCGGCCCAATCCTGGAATCGCTTCTCGTTAGCATCGGTCGAGTTCTCCTTCCCTCGATTTCCACCGCCGGAGGTGCCCAACATTTCCTGAGCGGTCATGACGGTGGTTTTTGGCTGCTCGCTATCCTCGGCGCTCCGCAAGATCAGGCGGATTGAGCCTAATTGGCTGGCCAAGGTGACGATCTGGGCCTGGGCCGGAGTGACCAACAACGAAACCGTTTTGCCCAGGGGCATTGACTTCGTTTCCGGAGCCTTGGGATCTTGGGACTCGGTACTCGTGACGTCGTTGACGGCAAATACCCGAACATCTTGCAAAATGGTCTTGCAGAGGGTTTCGCCCACCCCGATGCTGGGGTCCGCGCGTATGAAAACCTGCACATCGCACCGCGATCCGGGGAGCACGAGTCCGCTGTGGATTGCCTCGGAGCTGACCGGTACGGGAACCACGCGAAGCCCCTTGGGAACCAAGCCGTCAATGGGAACTTGGCCGTGAGTGAGCAGTTTAGGCTCAATAATCGGCTCGCCGGCATAGATCTTCTGTCGCGTGCGGCGGCCGTCAACGTCTTCCTGGCGGATTACCGCCCCGGTGGGAACTCGATCCTTGGGCCATTGTTCGAGTTTAACGCTCTCTTGGGTGAGAACCGAACCGACGGCAATATCAGCCTTGGCGACGTAGAGCGGCGTGGTGTCGCTCGGGGCCGGCGAATCGCCGCGCTTGGCCAACACCTGCGTAATGCCCAACGCCGCGACAATACCGCAGCCTAGCGACAGGACGAGCAAGGCGAGCGATTTTCCTCTCATGGATACCCTCCGATTAGTCTAGCCGTTGGAGCCCCTACTCTCTTCGGAATCGATTCGGCATGCGTAATGGTTGTTTCCGGCAATCGCGCCCCTCCGCTAATAAACATTGGCGACGGAAGGGGCAGAACTTCAGGCAAAGAAGGCTAACGGCTACCAAAAGTAGTTTCGTTACAATCGTTGCGATTGCGTCCAGGCGATTCAACTGTATCCATGTATTCGGCGCAATCGACAAAGATTCTCTAGTTTAATCGCAAATCCTGGGTTAGGACTTAGGACTTAGGGCCTAAGCTCCAAGCTCCAAGTTGTAGGGTGCGTGGAGCGAACTGCCCGGCAAATGGTGGGTTGCGCACGAAGTTGAGACGCTGACAGCACTTACCGCTGTTCCAGATCAGTTCGCGTAACGCACCATTCGATGCTCCACCCACCCTACGGCTCCAAGCTCCAAGCCCCAAGCTCCAATTCCTCTCAAATCAACATCCCACTCCAAAAGAAGTAGGCGATCGTACCCAAGGCGATGGGAATGCCGTAGGGGAGGAGCAACATGCTGCTCTTCCGTTCGGCGGCGATGGCCGACAAAGCATCTGGATTGCGGATCACGAGGATTTCGTCAACGATCTGGAAAAATTGCAGGGCATGGTGATGCCAGCGACGGCGGTAGAGCACCATCGCCACGGCGATTACCCCACCGATGATGGAAGACACACAGAAGGCGTAAAAGGTTGCCGTCGCGCCAATCCAGGCCCCAATGCCGGCCATGAGTTTCACATCACCGGCTCCCATGCCGCCGATGGCGTAAGCCGGCAACAACAGTCCAAGCCCTACCAGCGTGCCCGCCATGCTCACCGCTAGGCCGCTGAAGCCGCCGCAATACGCGCTGGCCGCCCAGCCGGCGAACACCAGCGGAAAGGTCAGCCAGTTAGGCACTTTCAGGATCCAGCCGTCGATGACCGCCGCAACGATCAGTAGGACGCTGAGCAACCAGATCGGCCAATTCTCGACAATTCCATGAAACAAGGTGAGCATGATGGATGGGACTTAGGGCTTAGGGCTTGGAGCTTGGAGCTTGGAGCTTGGAGCTTGGAGCTTAAATTGTGAATGTAAGGCTTTCTCGATTTTCCGTCGACGCCGCTTGCGGCTTCGCGGTTTCACTTCTCTTTACCTCATACTATAAACCACGCTCAGCATGGTGCTGATCGCGGTAAAGAGATACAGCAGCGAATCGGCCGCAAATTGATTCATCTCTAGGGGGATCACTGGATACATATTCAAGTCCTCGTCATTGATGTACAAGGCAACCAACGGAAGAAACGATTCGTCTTCTGTACAACCCTAGATCGCAATTCACGTCCTGTCAATTTCAAGAAATAAAAATCCCCTTCCGGTTCACGTGGGATCCGGAAGGGAATTTTGTTTGAACTTCATATCTACCGCTGGTCTCGCATGGAGGACGGGCAGCAGATCGTGAAGTTCTTGAATTTCCTAACCAAACCTTGGATTTACCGAAGTTTATCGCTCCGAAGAAATCGGCGGTTCGGTTAGTGATCCTTACTTGATCGAGTTGGCAACCTTGGAGAATACGCTGCTGGCGTTGCTGCCGATCGTCGTGACTGCCGCGAGGCAGACAACGATGATCAACGAGAGCATCACGGCGTATTCGACCGCGGTAGGACCATCTTCCGACACCAAAAACCGACGCAACTTGGTGGCTAACGATTTCATCACTTCTCCCTTTTCCGATCACCCGTGGGCTTCGGAATAAAACATTGGTTTAAGTTCAGTTCACTTCCTTGAACGCGATTTTGTCCTTCAAATGAAACTTAGTTCGCTTTTTCAAGAAGTCAAAATTTATTAAAGAAAACATTGTCGCCAGGGCCACGAATCCGGTGAGGCTGAAACCAAGCGTGAACGAGAGGTTGGCTACCAATACGGTTGTGGTGGCCATCAAAGCCACGCCCCATCGCCATGCCGGCGACGACCAGAGCATGACCAGCGGGACGGCCAAAAGTGTCTGGTCGTAGACGAGGAAATAGGGAGGGAAGACCATCATGAAGAGTACGCCGCAGGCGTATTCGTAATTCTCGGTTCCGGGGGCCGCGTGGGCCGGTTGCCACGGCCGCCGCGCCCAGACGACGCGGCAGAGCATGACTGCGGCCGCGCTGCCCGTGACTGCGTAGGTAATCTTCATCGCCGGCACTTGCCATGCCATAAGCCCAGCCGCCCAGAGCAGATTGCTTGCGATGCCCGAAAACGACTGCTCAAACAGCGGCGAATAGCGATAGGCACGCGTGATGGCGGAAATCGCGGGCATGGCGTGTAGATAATCGAGCCACAAGTTGGGGCCTAGGAACAGGGCCACGGTCAATGCCTGGATGGCGAAACCCGCAGCCAAGCCCAGCAGTGTGCGGACGTCGCGCTTCACGAGCATCCATAGCAGCAGCCCGACGGCCAGTTGCGGCTTGAGGGCCAAAATCGAGAGTACCAGCCCGGCCCAGCCCGGTTTTCCCTGCTTATGGAGCGTCAATCCGCCGGCCAGAACCAACAGGAGCATGGGTGCTAGGTGGCCGATGCCAACGGCAATCCAGAGCGGCAGCAGTGCCGCCAGAGCCACAAGCATATTGATCCGCCAAGGTGTTGGCAGCGGGGTGGTGCGGTAAAAAATCACGCCGGTCGCAAGGATGCAGATAGCCTGGATTGCCCACCAAGCGGCCAGGGCATCTGCGTAGGGAAGCCGTGCTAGGGGTGCCATGAGCAATCCCAGGGTCGGCGGATAAAGTGAGCGGAGCGGGTCGTCTCGCATCGACTCCTGAAAGTGGCGGAAATAGGGCTGATCGTACAATCGCTCCGGCTCGCCGCGGCTGATGATCTTGCCGGCAAAATAGAACTGTGGAAAGTCGCCGCCACAGCCCCGAGTTTCCGGCCGGTTGTTCAACACAAAGCCTTCCCAGGCCGCCAGAACAGCCAGCGTCACAAGAAGTCCAAGCGTCCAATCGGAAAGTCGCCAGTGGGACATAAGAATTCCTCAAATCGCGATTTATGCGGACAACCAGTCCACGGATCGAGAATGTCTCGGATGAAGTTTAGGTTACAAAATGTACTTTTGATTCATGGTGGGGCTCGTTTCACTCGTCCCACCCTACTTTTCCGCGACAGAAACTAATTTATGACCTATCCTTGTGAAAAGAGAGGACTGCGCCCGCACATATTATTCGTAAGTGGGCGTCGGTATCCTCCATGGGTGCAAGCAATGTCGTTTCGCCTCGGCAATTTTTTACCTCACGTGTCGGCACACAACGAGCGCGACTTATTCGCCTGGTCGCTGCTTGCTGCAATAATCCTGTTGTCGATTCTGGCCATGCCTTTCTTTTCGGGTGGTCTCTATACGGCCGACGAACTGGGTAATTATCATCTGCCGGCCCGAGCCTTCTATGCGGAACAACTGGCCCACGGTGAATCGTTCGACTGGATGCCTGACGTTTACTCGGGTTTTTACCTCACGGGCGAGGGCCAGGTCGGCACGTACCATCCCCTGCACCGTTTCCTCTATCGTTTTCTACCCTTTCCTGCCGCGCTCGGTTGGGAATACCTATGCAGCTATCCGCTGATGCTTTCGGGGATGTACTTCTTGCTGCGTCGCCGACTACGGCGGCGGGATGCAGCCATGGTGGGCAGTCTAGCTTTTACGTTTTCGAGTTTCAACCTATTGCATTTTGTCCATCCCAACGCGGTGGCGGCCGTGGCCCACATCCCTTGGCTGTTGGCGATGATCGACATCGTGATGGTCGATGCGAAGCGATGGAAAGTGGCCCTGGCGCAAGCCTTCCTGGCCCTTTTGACGGGATCGCAGATGCTGCTAGGCTGCCCACAATACGTTTGGTTCTCGCTCTTGACCGAGGCGGGGTTCACGCTTTTTCTGGTTCTGACGCGGAGATATTCACCTCGTGACGGCTGCGAAACCATGCCGACGTGCCGCGTCTGCATCGGCTGCCGGCGGAACTCGTCCTCTCGCGTAATCCTTGCCAAGGGAATCGGCCTTCTGGTCGGGGCAGTCCAATTGCTACCCACGCTGGAAGCCCTCTTCCAAAGTACGCGAAACGGCGACCAAGTACCCGCAGGCGCGACACTCCACCCCATCAACCTGATCCAACTCGTGGCACCCTATTTGCCGGTCGATCGAGTGTTCGGCGGAAATGCCCGCGAACTGAGCCTTTATGTAGGGGCGGTGCCGTTGATGCTGGCCCTCTGGGTTCTCGTTCGCCACAGCGACTTAGGCCCCCTGAAACGCTTAGCCCAGGTGACGGCCGCTTTTGCCGTTGCGGCACTGTTGTTGGCCTTGGGCAGCCAGGGCCAAATCGTACGTTTACAGAACTCCATCCCCTGGACCGCCTGGTTCCAGTTCTCTTGCCGTTACACGGTTTTATTCCAGTTTTCCGTGGCCGTACTCGCGGCCATCGGTTTTGTACTCGTCGAGCGAGATGCGCGGGAAAAGCAGAAGATCCAGCGACATCTGCCCCCCCTTACCGGGCAAAGGCGTGCCGCCGCACTGTGGCGGCAATTCGAGATCCTGGGCGCAACCGTCCTGGTCAGCCTGGCCGTGGCCATGGCTGGCTTGATCTTACAATCGGGTCACCAAGTGGCTTCGCCGCTGCGGATCCTGGTGGGCCCCTTGCTCATGGCCGCCGCCGCGCTGCTGGTAATCGCCGCCTCGCAAGGCGTTCGCGGCGCGCTGGTCGGCCTGATCCTCTTCATGGCCGCCGACCTGGGCTATTACGGACTGAGTTGTACGCTGGACGAACCTAACACCAAGCTCGACGGCCTATTGGCTCGAACCGTGGCTCCACCAGGCCAGTGCGATAGCCGCGGCCCCGATGCCCAGCGGGTCTTTGCTCCGCCCGCTTATGGTCACCATGAATCCTCGGCGATCGGTAATCAGATGACGCTGGCCGGATGGTCGCGGACCGACGGTTATGCGGCCTTGGAGCCGAGCAAGTCGTTGAACTACTTCCAACTGCCGGCTTTGCGCGTGGCTTCGACGCGCTGGGTCCATCGCAGCCCTTCGACCTCCGTCATCGAGGGTCTCACACCCTATGATGAGAATTGGATGCAAGTACCCGATCCGCTGCCGTTGGTACGTTTGGTGACGCACGTCGTGCAAAGCAACAACCCGGCCTTGGATCTGGCGAAGATCGATATTCGCCGCGAGGCCCTTTGTCAGTACGCGCTGGCCTTGCCGCCCGGCAAACCGGGCATCGCCACGTTGGCTCGGCACCGTGCCGGACAAATGGCCGTGAAGGTCTGCTGTTCGTCGCCGCAGTTGTTGGTGATTGCCGAGAGCTATCATTCCGGCTGGCAGTGCATGATCGACGGCAGCCCCGGACGCGTTTATCGAGTCAATGGCGACTTTCTTGGCTGCGTCGTCGAGCCGGGTAATTCCGAGGTCCGCCTGGAGTTCCGTCCCGACAGCCTCTTTCGCGGCCGGATTGTCACCCTGGCGGGTCTCGGGCTAATCGGCTTCTGTCTCTTCACCGGTGCTGCCCGACGTGAATTGGCCGTCGTCGAAAAGATTGGGCTGAACCGCGGACTGTAGGGTGGACCATCGAATCCGGCACCATCGAATCCGGCTAGTGAATCCGGCCAGTGTTGAAAGAAATTAGATTGGGAGGTAAACTTCAATGGAAAGTGTTTTTGACTCTCCGCCGGGTTTGCGGATAATTGTGGTGCGGGCGTCCCGCCTGCCCAAGATGTTGTGGTCAAACTAGGCAGGCGAAGCGCCCGCACCACAAACTTGGCGGAGAGCCGTGTTTTTTAAGGGAAACCGATCATGCGATGGACACAAACCTTGCCAGTACTGATGTTTGCCACGCTTTTGGGTGGTCCTGGCATGGCCGCGGCCCAATCGACGAGTTCATCGGGCATGTTTGGTAACCGTACGATGGGCGGTGGACTTAGTGCTGGCTCGAACAATTTTGGGGGGTCGAGCCAGGGCAGCAGTTCCATGGGCAAAATGAGCCAAGGCGGTAGCCAAAGTGGCAGCAGCCAGGGAGCCGCAGGCCTGACCAATCCGAGCGGAGTGGGGGGGCAGACGCGGCAATCCGGCAGCTTTGTCGGTACCAATACGGGTCAATCGGCCCGGCAGAACTTCGTCGGCGCGGCCCAAGTTAATTCCTCCGGTGCCGCACGATCGGGGCAAGGCAATTTCGGCATGGGTGGATTTGGCGGCGGTGGATCTGGAATGGGTGGTTTCGGCGGACGGCGGCTCGGGAACTTCGGTTTTGGTGCCGGCGGCAGCAATACCCCGACAACTCCGCCGGTCCGCACCACCTTGACCCTGGGTTTTGAGCCATCGGTGGCCCCCCCGCAGAAGGTCAGTTTGGCGATTGCGGAACACCTGAAGGCACTTCCGGCACTCCACTGGCAGGTTCCTGTCCAGGTCCGGATGCAGGGCCGTACGGCGATCCTGCGGGGCGTGGCGGAAACCGAGCATGATCGCGACTTAGCCGAGCGAGTGGTTCGCCTCGAGGCCACGGTTGACGAGGTGCAAAACCAGATCGAAGTTGCCGGTTCGGCGATACCGAAGATAAAAAATTGATAAAATACGGGGTAGTGGGCTTGTATTTCTCGCCAAAATGGCTCTAATCGTCCCAATCCCTCGCAGATGGATAACTTATTTTACTCAACACCTCACAAGCAGGAACAGAATCATGGCTAAAGAAGCTGCCCCCAAGAAACCCCTGACCAAGACCGAACTACTCGCGAACATCGCTGCCGTCACCGAGTTGCCCAAGACGCAGGTAGCCGCCGTACTGGCGGCCCTGGCCACCGAGATCGAGAAGAGTCTCGGCAACAAAGGTGCTGGTGCGATCACGATTCCAGGCCTTGTCAAGATCGAGAAGAAGAAGGTTCCGGCTCGAAAGGCCGAGAAGGGTGTTCCCAACCCGTTCAAGCCAGGCGAGTTGATGGACCGTCCGGCCAAGCCCGCCTGTAGCAAGGTCAAAGTGCGGGCACTGAAGATGCTCAAGGACATGGCGAAGTAGTTTTTGTTGCAGAAAAGGTCAATGGCAAGTGTAGGGTGGGACGAGTGAAACGAGCCCCGCCATGAAGATTTTCTGGAAAAAGGGTGAGGCTCGTTTCACTCGTCCCACCTTACTTTCAACAAAGTAGGCGTTCAATCGCAGTGCAAAGTCCGGGGCTTGGTCCGTTTTTCTAGCAAAGCGTTGCCCGAGAACGTGGCCTCCCCCCTTGCGATTGCTCATGTATTATTGCGAGAACAGCACCATGACCAAAAAAAATATTGTCCGCCGCATCGCCGACGAACTGGGCCGTACCGAGCTAGAGACACGGCCGATCGTTCAAAAAACGCTCGACGCGATCATCAACGTCCTGTCGGAAGAGGGCCGCGTCGAACTCCGTAACTTCGGCGTCTTCGAGGTGAAGAAGCGGAAACCCAGGCAAGCCCGTAACCCGCGTACCGGCGAGAAGGTCATGGTCGGTGAGCGTTTTACGGTCACCTTCAAACCAGGTCGATTGGTCGAGGAGCGGGTGGCGACAGAAGGCAGTAATCGATCGGGGACGTCCGACGGTTCGGTTCTGGGCAAGTAACGGCGCGCGCGAACTAGAATTTTAATCAAACAATCAGGGTTCCTTATCACGGTCTTCACGAGCCTGGGTATGACGTCGCCGTCGCTGCTTGAACTGATTCCTTCCTCAGCCGTCTATCGCCGAATTGCGTTGGACCCGCGTCTGAACGCATTGGGCCCCTGGCAGGAGGCCACGGAAAAATTCGTCATCCCGGAGGATGAAAACTCAACCTGGACAGGGCTGGCTAACGGCGCGTCGATGTTGGGCATGCGGATTTTGCCGGCTCATCTGAATTTCGCCCACGAGGTTCTCAAGCAGAACGCCGAGAGTCTCGACGCGCTTGATCGAGGCATTGAACGTGGACAGCTCCAATTCGGCGAATTTCAATCGCTTGAACAGATTCCGATCGATACGGATTTTGTTTCTCGTCTGGGTGATGTTGCCCGACTGCGATTGATCCGCTTTCGTCTACGGGTTTCCGAAGGCGACCACGTCTCGGCCGCTGAGGAACTCTTTCGCGTGAAGAAGATCGGTTCCATGATCTGCAACGGCGAGGGGCAGATGCTGCACTATCTGGCGGGCCTTTGGCTTCGCGCTGCGGCCTTGCGGGGTTTCGGGCATTTGGCTACCAAAATTCAAACGCCCCGTGCCGTGCTGGATCGGATTTTTGAAACGCTCAACGAAGACATAAAAGCATCCGACGGCTTGGCCCAGTCGCTCCGCGTCGATCTCTGCACGATCACCCTGACCCAGATGGACCGTGCGCTAGAAGACCCTGATCTGGAAAAGGTCGTGGACAAGCTGCTGGAGGTTTACTACGTTCCTCGCCACAACCCGGCGACAACCGTTCGTGGCTCCGAATACGCGGCGATTGCCGATGGCTGGCTACAGGAACGCCGCCGGCAGATCCTGCGGCTGTTGGGCGATCATCCCAATCCATTCGATAAAGCAGCCACCGCGCGGCTGATGGGAGTGATCGTTGCCGAGACTATCCGCGATCTGAACTATTCCCGCAAGTCGGCATTTCTGAATATCATCGGGCATTTGCACAGAATGGGTCGCAAGATGCGGCTCCACCGTCTGGCGCGGAAGACACGGTTCTGGCCCGCCGAGCTTACCCCCGGTGTGCGGATCGATACCACGGGCAGCGTTGACGTGAAATCGCTGGCGGAAGGTAAAGTCGCCACCATCCAGGTTCCTTCTCGGAATCTGTCCGAAGTCGGCTTGGCCGCTCTTCGAGCCAAGCTAAGTCGCATCGACAATCCCATCGGACTCATGCTGGCTGAGCATCTCATGGCCCACGACTACAGCTCCCATTTGCTGGAACACCTCGAAAAAATGAAAACCATGCGTGAGTTGCTCAAGGCTTACTTCAATTGTGGATAACTATCATCATGTCCTCACACTGGCTCGCCGATCGCACGCGTCTTTTTGATGCCTCTGGAATCCGCAAGGTTTTTGACCTAGGCGCGAAGCTTACCAATCCGATTAACCTCTCCATCGGCCAGCCCGATTTCGAGACGCCGGAACCGATCCGCCTCGCGGCGATCGCCGCGATTGAAAGCCGTAAGAACGGGTATGCCCTGTCGCAAGGGATGCCTGTCCTACGGGAGAAGCTGCAAGGCGAAGTCGATCGACAGTTCGGCCATTCGGATCGCGAGTTGTTCGTCACTAGCGGCACCAGCGGCGGCATTATGCTGGCGATGCTCGTACTCCTGAACCCGGGCGAGGAGGTGATCGTCTTCGACCCGTATTTCGTGATGTACGACGCCTTGGCGGCCGTGGCCGGAGCAAAGGTCGTCTACGTCGACACCTATCCGGATTTTCGCATCGATCTGGATCGCGTGGCGGCCGCGATCACGCCACGGACGAAGATGATCGTCTTCAACAGTCCCGCCAATCCAACGGGGATCGTGGCCACGGAGGAAGAAGTACGCGGCATCGCCCAGTTGGCGGCCTCGCGGAACCTTGTCTTATTGAGTGATGAAATCTATCGCCATTTCTGCTACGACCGGCCGTTCATCTCACCCGCCAAGTACAATCCACAGACACTTGTGGTTGATGGTTTCAGCAAGACCTACGCCATTCCCGGCTGGCGGCTAGGCTTCGCCCATGGACCTTCGGCCGTCATTCGCGAGATGATCAAACTGCAACAGTATAGCTTCGTTTGCGCCCCCCAGCCGGCCCAGTGGGCAGGAGCCGCAGCCCTGGATGTCGATGTCCAGCCCCACGTCGACGCCTACCGCCGCAAACGCGACATGCTTGTCGATGGCCTCCGTGATCTCTACGACCTGACCGTGCCCGGCGGGGCTTTTTATCTCTTTCCGCGATTGCCTTGGGGATCGGGCATGGAGTTTGTTACTCGGGGCATTGAAAAATATCAATTGCTGGTGATTCCGGGCAATGTCTTCAGCCGGCGCGACACGCACTTCCGCATTTCGTATGCAGCCTCCGAGGAAATGATCGCACGTGGAATCGATGCGTTACGGAAACTTGCGAAGGAGGGATAAGAGGTTACCAAGAAAGAGCCAGAACTCTCCAAGATCGATATGGACGATTGAAAACGCGACACTACTCGTAGCCGAAGTATCCCTCCACCGCAAGGCCGGTGCGTTTTCTGACCAACTCCGCCAGGGCGTCGACTTCGACATTTTGTAGCGGAGAGGCAAAGCTTTCGGCGGGCCGTCGGGCGATGGTGTGGATCTGCACTAATTTAATCTGCCCACCACCGGCAACGATTTCACAAAGCCGATCACAATAGGCCTCTTGCTCGGCCAGTGGCGGTGGCTCATCGCGAAGCCGCATGAACAGCGATTGAATCACAATAGGCCGCTCGCGGGCGGTGGCCACAAGGTTCTCCAGCACCTCGGCCAGTTTGACTTTCGAGCGGTCGATCGCTTGGTAATACCCTTCCGTGCCGGCATCGAGCTTGCACCAAATCTCACCATGGTTGGCGTCCAGGATTTTGAGCGCATTGCGAACGCGCTCCCGCTGGAGCAGCGTGGCGTTGGTGATCAGCACAAGCTTGACCTGATCGAGACCACGGCGGCGGCGAATATCGGCACACAGTTGCACCACTTCGTCAAGGATCGGCGAGGCGGTTGGCTCGCCATCGCCGCTCAGGGCAATATCGTTCAGCCGGCGAAACTCGGCCGGCGTCGTCGAGAATCGCGTGCCCTCGAACAGCCGGCCAGTGACGGCCAATTCGACCATTTCGTCCAGTTCGCCGGCCAACTGCGGCAAATCGATCTTTCGCAGCACCGGCCCCCCACGGACGGTGCGGTCCACCTGGCAGTAAACGCAGTCGAAGTTGCAATACTTCTCCGGGTTAAGGTTAACGCCGATCGATACTCCGCCCGCACGCCGGCTGACCACGGGGTAAACGAAGCGGCTGTCTTCAAAACTGCGTGGGTGCGTTTGGAACAAGTAAATCAGCGGAGAGGGAGTCATGCGGTAGCAGATAATCGCCGCAGGGTGGTAAATTCGTCGAGTGCGACCGTGGTTAGTTCGCCGTCATCGCGCCGCAATAGGATAAAATCACTGAACACTTTGTCATCGAAGTTGCGACGAAAGTGCAAGCCATGCCGCCCTCGCTCTGTCCGCACGACCGTGCCAACGCTCTGGGCAGTCCACGTCCGCGGGCCAATCGTGACGACATGCACGACCTCAATCCGATCACCCGGATTGAGGGTATCGAACATTTGGCGGGTTTCCTGCTGTTGCTGCGGACTGGTCTGCGTCGCGGCCATTGGTCTGGTGTCCCTAAACTTCCTTGGCGTTGATCCAGGACATTAGCCGTCGCAGTCCGCGGCCAACCTTCTCCACGAGATGGTTCCGCTCGCGACGCCGCATCGCCTTGAAGCACGGGGCGTTGACTCGATTCTCGAGCAACCACTCGCGGGCAAAACTGCCGTCCTGGATCTCGGCCAGGATACGCTTCATCTCCGCCTTGGTTTCCGCGGTAATGATCCTTGGGCCGCGGGTGTAGTCACCATATTCGGCCGTGTTGGAAATGCTATACCGCATGTAGTTCAGACCGCCCTGATAGATCAGGTCGACGATCAATTTCATCTCGTGGATACACTCGAAATAGGCCATTTCGGGCTGATAACCGGCCTCCACGAGCGTCTCGAAGCCGGCCTTCATCAGTTCGCTCACGCCGCCGCAAAGCACGGCCTGCTCGCCGAACAGGTCGGTCTCGGTCTCTTCGGCGAAGGTTGTCTCGATCACGCCGGCTCGCGTGCCGCCGATCCCCTTGGCATACGCCATGCCGATGTCAAATGCCTCCTTGGTCGAGCCTTCCCCCACGGCGATCAGACATGGCACGCCGGCACCGCGGACGAATTCCGCCCGCAAGAGGTGGCCTGGCCCCTTGGGTGCCACGAGGACGATCGAAACACCTTTGGGCATGTCGAATTGGCCGTAGTGGACGTTGAACCCGTGCGAGCAGACAATCACTTTGCCTGGCGTGAGGTGGTCGCGGATTTGGGTGCGGAAAATGTCGCCTTGCAACTCATCGGGCAGAAGGATCGTAATGATGTCGGCCTTCTTCGTGGCCTCCGTGGCCGAAATCGGCGTGAAACCGTCCTTGACGGCCAAGTCACCGTTGGGGGTACCCGGCAACTCGGCCACGATCACCGTGCAGCCGCTGTCGCGCAAGTTCTGGGCGTGAGCATGGCCCTGCGAGCCGTAGCCGAGAATGGCAATCGTTTTGTTCTTCAACAAAGCAAGGTCTGCATCTTGGTCGTAATAAATCTTCGCTGGCATAGTAAATTCTCCTGGTTTTGAAATCGCTTCTGAAATAAATGATTCGCTCGCTTGTGAGCCGGCCTCAAGTGGGACGTCAGGGGTTATCGGTTTTCAAACTGGGTTGCCCTCGCCCTTACCGCGAACCAGGGCAATTCGCCCCGTGCGGGCCATCTCAATGATGCCGAATGGCCGCATCATTTCGATGAACGCTTCGACTTTACCTTCTTGCCCGGCAATTTCGATGATCACGGCTTCCGGGGCCACGTCGACGATTCGGCCGCGGAAAATCTCCGCCAATTGGGAAATCTCCGCCCGGCGGCCTGCGGGGGCCGAAACCTTAATCAGCATCAAATCTCGTTCGACGTGGTCCTGGGAGCCGATATCATCGACGCGGACAACCGTCACGATTTTTTCCAACTGCTTCCGTACCTGCTCCAGCACGCTGTCGTCGCCGACGACAACGAAGCTCATCCGCGAAAGCTGGGGGTCTTCCGTCGCGCCGACCGCGAGACTATCGATATTATAGCCGCGCGAGGCCAACATGCCGGAAATGTGCGAGAGCACACCCGGTACGTTTTGGACCACTGCGGAAAGCACATGACGCATTGCAAACTCCCAAAAATTAGATTCTGAGAAAGAATCGATAATAATCGTACAGCAGGCCTGAGACAAGGGGAGGGGGAGGATTTTTCCACGCAGGCCCTGCATCCGCGCATGAAAAAAGCACGGAGTTCCGTTTCGGCCAGCTTTTGCAGGAATCCTGGTGAAAAACCGCCTAAAGGCAGGATTACGGACGGGACAACTGTGGGATACCTATGCCAACCTTACCGGTGCGTAAGGAACTCTTCGACGTTCATGCCGAACTCCGCCTCGATTTGCGGCTCTTCGTCTTCCAATAGCATCAAAATCACTTCCCGCAAGTTCGCGCGAAGTTCGTCGAGGGTTTCGCCTTGCGATTGCGCTCCGGGAAATCCTGGCACATGGCCGACATATAGCTTCGTATCGTAATCCTGCTCGACCACCGCAGTATAGATTTTCATCGAATTGCCCTCCTGAGAGCAAGTATACCACCCTGCGGAAAATTTTCCACACGGGTGCTGCATCCGCGCATGAAAAAACTGCGCACTCGATACTGAGTACGCAGTGCTTATTGTTTTTCACTTCGCCGGACTACTTCTTCAAACTAGCCCGCAGGCTCTCCAACTGCCCGCCCGAACCGAGCTTGCTGTTCTTGTGGGCGATATAGTCGGCATAGGCCTTGATGAAAACCTTCCCTGGCGGACGGAGGTCGAAATTCGCCGGGTCGTCGCGGAACGCCTCGCGGTGGATTGCGCACCAGACCAGGCGGCCATCGGTGTCGATGTTCACCTTGCAAACGCCCAACTTGGCGGCCGGCATGTACTGGTTCTCATCAACCCCGCTGGAGCCTTTCATCTGGCCGCCCGCCGCGTTGATGCGGTCAACCCATTCCTTGGGCACGCTGCTGGAACCGTGCATCACCATGGGAAAGTTCTTGGGCAGAACATTCTCGATCTCAGCGATACGGTCCATCCGCAGGCCCTGGCTGCCACTGAACTTGAAGGCCCCGTGCGAGGTGCCGATGGCCACGGCGAGTGAGTCGCAGCCAGACTTGGCGACAAACTCGGCCGCCTGGTCAGGCTCGGTCAGGCAGACGCTCCCCACGATGTCCTCTTCGATGCCGCCGAGCTGACCCAATTCAGCCTCGACGGAAATGCCCTTCGCGTGGGCACGATCGGTGACCCGCTTCGTGATCTCGATGTTCTTCTCGAACGGCTCGTGCGAGGCATCAATCATCACCGAGCTGTAGAAGCCGCTGCTGATACAGTCGTAGCAGACCTCTTCCGTTCCGTGATCGAGGTGGACGGCGAAAATGGCCTCCGGAAAAACCTCTTCCGCCGCGCGGATCATGGCTTCCAGGAACCGTTTGTCGCTATACGACCGGGCACCGCGGGAAATCTGGATGATGAACGGCGCGCTGACCGTAGGCTTCGTTGGATCGCTGTTGGAATCCGACTTGCCTAAATTACCCCGGAACAGGCCCACGGTCTGCTCCAAGTTGTTGATGTTGTAGGCACCCACGGCGTACTTGCCGTAGGCGTGTGCAAACAGTTGCTTGGTTGTGACAATCATGTCTTTTGCTTCCTTGTTTGATCCAGAATGGGTATCAAAGTCCAAACATTCTAGCATAGGATCAGCCTAACTGCTAGGGCCAGAGGACGGAATAGAAATCCGAATGACGAATGCCGGCCTTCGCAACCGCGATCGGTATAGCTCAGAAACCCCCTGGATTAACAAGCGAGGGCTGGCTTCCTGGCAGTATGTGAAATATGTGAAATATGCGGCAGTGGCACAAGCGTAAATTGATGATTCTTGCCTTATTAGGCCTTGTGTTAGTGTTTTGTGAGCCGCCCGTTGAGCCTGCTGAGCCTCTATCCACCTATTGCTCGCCTGACTAGAATGGATGGTCAGCTTTTTTCTCTTCTCTCCTTCTTCCCCGCCAAACGTGCATTGACATGCGCGAAGATTTTCGGGTACATACTCTGCGCCGAATCCTCGTTTTGTACTGCGCATGCGGTTCCCCAGGCACACGGTATCGGCAATCACGTTTGTTTTTCCATCGATTTCCATGCATCCAGACAGGTCAGGCTGGAAAGCCTGACGTACCATGGCAAAAAACCTCCCCAGTTCGCCCGATGAGTCGCCATCCGAGACGGCTGCTCCACGTAGCGTCGGAGTCGTCGGCCGCCTGCGGGCGGTACTGGGAGGAGTGCTGGCCGATCCATTACACGTGCTGCTGGTCTTGGCGGTCAACGTAGCCGTGGTCGTGGGCATCGTCTCGACGGCCGTGATCCTTCGCAATCGTAAGCCGCCGCCAATACCCATCACGCTGGCCACGGCCTTCAGTGCCTTGGATTGCGGCAATACCTTCGAGGCCCAGCGCATGGCCGAACGCCTGGCCGCCAGTAAAGACATCACTACCGAAGAGTGGGGTAGCCCCGACTTTATACTAGGGGCCCTTGCCGCCAGAGCGGCGGAGAAAGCCAGCGGCCAACAGCGGACGGAGTCGTTTCGTCTGGCATCGCTTTATTTGGCGCGATCGCGGGAACGAGGGTTCCCCGAGCACCGCGAGCCGGCCGGCCTCTACCTGCTGGGCAAGAGTCTTTGTCTCTGCGGCCGCTTGGAAGACGCCTTGCCCGTACTCGAACAGGCGTTGCCGAAAAATACTGATCGAGCGACCGAGATCCGTTTGCTGCTGATCGAGGCATGTACGGGAGTGCAACCGCCGAAACTCGACGAGGCCCTGGCGGAAAACCAGAAACTGCTGGCGGATCCACAACTCGCCGATTCAGAGCACCAGCAGGCTCTCGTCCAACAGGCACAGATTCTCATTCGCATGAATCGCGACAAAGAGTGTGCCGCGACGCTGGACAAAATTGCCGATAACCCGTTGCTTCGCGGCGACATTTCGCTTCTGCGAGGAAGGCTGGCACTGCGCGAAGGGCAGGCCCTGAAGAAGACGGCAGCCGGATTGAGTCCACTGCCCTCACTTTCTGCCCCTCTCCCGCGACCCTCTTCGACCGTGCCCAGCGAGGGGAGTTATGGAAGCGACGCCAAGGAAAAGTTTCGTTCCGCCATCGAGTCGTTCCGCAGGGCACTGAGCCAGGATCTAGGCGACAATCGTGCCGCCCGGCAGGCGACCTATCTTACGGGGCTTTGCCTGATGGAGCAGGGTGATTGGCCCGCTGCCCTCAACCAAATGCAACGCACGTCGCGGCTATTCCCCGAAACGCCGGAGTCCTTGGCGGCGTTGTATCAGCAAGGTGAAATTGGCCGCCGCATGGACCGCCATGCCGAAGCGGTTTTGGCCTATCGGCGGCTCGTGACGGCGTATACCCAGCAGGATGAGTTCCACAACCCATGGATTACTCTGACGCAGATGAAGGCCACGCTTTTAAGCGTTTGCCATGAGTACTTGAAGGCCGGAAAATACGAAACAGCCGTGCTGCTCAGCAAGTCGCTCGTTCATCTCTTGCCCAAGGCGGAAGCCTTGCAGTTGACGGCGAGGTTCTATCGCACCTGGGGCGATAACCTTCTGGAACAGGCCGAGCATCTGCCGCCCGACAAGGCCGAGGAGCTTCGCAGGCAAGCCCGAATACAGTTGCGCCAGGCCGGCGACACTTACACGGAGGTCGCCCGCGAGCTGTATACGACACGCCAGTATCCGGACCAGCTTTGGAACAGTGCCTGTGCCTATTTTGTCGGTCACGATTTCCGCAATGCGGCTGCCATGCTGCGGCGGTACATGCACAACGAGGCCCGCTTGCGGCATGCCCAAGCCCTGGTCGATCTGGGGGAAGCCGAACTCTCGCTGGGCGAGACGAAGAGTGCATTGGAGTTGTTCCATGAGTGCATCCAGCAGCACCCACGCGACGTGGCCATCTATCGGGCACGTCTGTTGGCGAGCCGGGCTGCGGTGAACATGGGCGATCTGAAACAAGCCGAAGCCTTCTTGCAGAACAATCTCGACGGCGAGCAATTGACCCCGGCGAGCAAGGAATGGCGTGATTCGCTCTTCACTTTGGCGGAATTTCTGCACAATGTCGGACGCCATCGCGAGGCGATCCAGCGACTGGAAGAATCGTTGCAACGTTACCCCGACGCACCGCAGGCGATCGTCGCACGCTACCTGCTGGCCGACAGTTCGCGGTGTAGGGCGATGGACTTGCGGGCGAGCCTGGGTAAGGAGATTTCTTCCTTGGTTCGCGGCGAGCGAACGAGCGAAAGCCACAGCCTGCTCAATCGGGCCTTGGAATCCTACATCCTCTTGCAAGACAACCTCGGTCGCCGCGACGCGGAAAATATGACTCCGCAGGAAAAGGCCGTTCTGCGAAATACTCGCTTTGCCATCGGCAGCACCTACTATGAGTTGGAGCGTTATCCGGAGGCCCTCCGAGCCTATCAGTCGGCGGCAAACCATTACGCGACCAGCCCGGAAGTGCTCGACGTCTATCTGCAGATCGCGAACGTCTACCAGCGAATGGATCGGCCGGCCGAGGCCCGCACGTCGCTCGAGCAGGCACGCCTGGCCCTGCGGCGGATTCCGCCTGATGCCCGCTTTGAACAAACCACGAACTATAACCGCAAACAATGGGGCGACCTTTTAGATCGTCTGTGTAGCCTGTGAACGTAAGGTATCACGACGGAGCGCGATGAGTACTTTTAAACCATGACCAATTTACCCACCGATATCCTGATGCAACTTGTCCGGGCACGATACACGTGTCTGGTGCAGCTTCGTGACTTGGGTCACCGCCAGATGGAACTGATCGGCGAGGAGAACGTCACCGGCTTGCTGGACGTGCTTTCGGTGAAACAGAAACCCTTGAGCGACATTCAGCGGATCGAAAAGGCCCTGAATCCTTATCGTGAACAAGACCCCGAGCAGCGGCAGTGGCAATCGCCTGACGATCGCGCGGCCTGTGCCCGGCTCGTCCAACAATGCGAGTTGCTGCTCAAGGAGATCGTCGTCCGGGAAAAGCGGTGCGAAGAAATCATGGTTCAGAAGCGTGATGTAACCGCAATCCGATTGCAGCAACTCCGCTCGGCCGGCCAGGCCCAGGGGGCGTATACCGCGCCGGCTTACGCGGGCATCAGCCAGATCGACTTGTCAAGCGAAAGATAAATATCCATCCAATAAGTAACTTGTATTAACCGTAGGATGGACCTCCAGGTCCGTCCATGTTTGTCGCGGACGGACCTGGAGGTCCATCCTACGAAATAACTTGCAACAAAAATCCGCCATGAGCCAACCCGTGATTGCCATTGATCCTGCGAGTCTGGATGCCAGTACCGATCTGCAAACGATCCTTGCGGCTTGGCATACGGCCACGCTCCGGCTGGAGCAAACGCACGACGCGCTGCGCGACGAGGTCCAGCAGCTTACGGCCGAGCTGGAAGTCAAGAACCGCGAACTGGCACGCAAGAACCGCCTAGCCGATCTGGGCCAGATGGCCTCGCACGTAGCCCATGAAGTACGCAACAACCTGGTGCCGGTCACGCTCTATTTGAGCATGCTCCGCCGCCGGGTGAGTGGCGACGCGGAAAGCCTCGACATGTTGGAGAAAGTCAGTGCCGGATTTCGTGCGATGGACGTGATGGTCAACGATCTGTTGCACTTCACCTCGGACCGCGATCCGCAATTGGCCCGTTTTTCACTCCGCAAGCTCGTGGCCGACATCGAAGCCTCGCTGGCCCCGCAGTTCGCCGCGCAAAAAATCCGCTTCAAGCTTCAGGTTTCTCCACTGCATAATCTGCGAGCCGATCTCGCAATGCTCCGCCGAGCCGTGCTGAATCTCGTACTCAATGCCTTGGACGTGATGCCCCAAGGCGGCACGCTGACGGTCAGCTCGACCGTCTCGCCTGACGGTACGGAACTACACATTGCCGACAGCGGACCAGGTCTGCCCGAGGATGTCCTGCCGCGGGTCTTCGAGCCGTTTTTCACCACCAAGCAAACCGGCACGGGCTTGGGACTGGCCATCGTATCGCGGATTGCCGAAGCGCACGGCGGTACGATCACCGCGGCCAACGGCCACCGCGGCGGCGCGGTTTTTACATTGAAGTTCCCCTTCCACGAATCCGTTCGCTCTTCTCAGGAGGCTGCCTGATGGCTGCTAACTTACCCATCGAATCCACGGTCGGCCGTGTGCTGGTAGTTGACGACCACGCTCGGGTGCGTGAGTCGATGGCCGATGTACTTCGCCATGCCGGCCATCAGGTACAGTGTTGTACTTGCGCTGCCGAGGCCCTGCAAGTCTTGCAAACGGCCCGCTTCGATTGCATTGTCACCGACCTGAAGATGCCGGGCATGACGGGAATCGAGCTTATCGCCGAACTGCGACAGCGGCAATGCGCAACACAGATCGTCATGGTCACGGCCCACGCCACGGTAGCCACGGCCGTCGAGGCGATGCGGCATGGGGCGTTTGATTACATTGAAAAACCTTTCGAGGCCGATGCCCTGGAGCGGTTGGTGACCCAGGCCATACGGCATGGCCGGCTCATTCATCCGGAACCGGCCGATGCCTTGGCGGTGGCGGATGTCCGTTCGCCGGCGATGATCGGCTCCAGCCCCGTGATGCAGACCTTGCGGACGCGGATCTTGCAAATCGGGCCAACCTCGGAGACCGTACTCATCATGGGCGAAAGTGGCACCGGCAAGGAACTGGTTGCTAGGGCTGTCCACGCCGCCAGCCATCGACACGGCACACCGATGGTCAGCTTGAATTGTCCGGTGCTCTCAGCCCACCTGATGGAAAGCGAGCTTTTCGGCCACGAAAAAGGTGCCTTTACCGGGGCCGACGCACCTCGGACCGGACGTTTTGAAACGGCCCATGGCGGCACAATCCTGCTGGACGAAGTCACCGAGATCGATTTGCCGCTTCAGGCTAAGTTGCTGCGGGTATTGCAAGAGAAATCGTTCGAGCGGGTCGGTTCGTGCAAGACAATTCATGTGGACGTCCGCGTGTTGGCCACGACGAACCGCGATCTGCACGGCGAAGTCTCGGCCGGGCGTTTCCGCGAAGACCTCTACTTCCGTCTGGCCGTGCTGCCGCTGGTCGTGCCACCGTTGCGCCAGCGTCGCGAGGACGTGTTGGAACTGGCGGCTTACTTCTTCAAGCGATCCGCCCAGCGATTGCAGCGTGAGACCTGCTCGTTGGAGTCGGCTGCCGAACAGTTGCTGGTTGATTATTATTGGCCGGGCAATGTTCGCGAGTTGGAAAACATTATTACGCGAGCGTGCGTGCTGACAACGACAGGCCGAGTAACGGCCGACGAACTTAGCCGCTGGCTAATCGGCTCACCGAAAGAAAGTGACGCAAGTCCCGAGGAGAGCGTGCCGGTCGGCATCAGTCTGGAGGAGATGGAACGGCGATTGATCGAGGCCACGCTGGAACATTACGGGGGCCATCGCGCCCGAACGGCCAAGGCATTGGGTATCGGCATCCGCACGCTATCCGGCAAGTTGCGGCAATATGGTTATGCTCCCCGCGAGAAATCCTTTACGA
The DNA here is from genome assembly GCA_037147235.1 of Planctomycetota bacterium. Taxonomy (GTDB): domain Bacteria; phylum Planctomycetota; class Planctomycetia; order Pirellulales; family Thermoguttaceae; genus JANXQG01. The sequence goes on from JBAWVO010000019.1 coordinate 31,799, forward strand.
CGGAGACGATGTCGCGCATGTAGCAAACCGGCACTTTCTGCCGCACACGAAGCGCAGAAATTGCCGATTGCCGGCAGACCAACAACTTAAGAAAGGTAGCAGGCACACTCCGTGTGCCGTCCGCCCACACTCGGCGCGTACGTGAAACACGGCGATTATTGATTCGCCTGCCCTAATAACGCAATTTTCCCCACAAGGCGAGACAAAGAACACTCGGAACGCGATGTCCTATGGCACGCAGCTTGCACAGAGTTCCGTAAACCCAAGGTTTTCGTCATGTTATCCGGTTTGTTCCAATCGACCACGATCCCCGTCTTGCAAGAAGTGGTAAGCTTCTCGCAAGCCCGGCAGGCGGTCTTGGCGGGCAACATGGCAAACGTCGACACACCCGGCTACCAGGCCCGGGACTTGTCGGTAGAGGATTTTCAGGCCCGACTGAAGCGGGCGATTGACGATCGCAACCAGCCACAAGTCCGCTCGCCCGGCGAGACGGAACTTGCACCGAAACCCGTGATGGCCGAGGTGGCCAAGTCGTCGCAATCGATCCTTCGCCACGACATGGGCAATGTTGACATGGAATCGCAGGTCACGGAGATGGTGAAGAACCAGATGCGGCACAATTTGGCCCTCACGATTCTCACCGATCAGTTCCGGCAGTTGCAGATGGCGATTAGTGGAAGAGCTTGAAGATGACATGATGAGTTTCCGCGAACGAAGTCGCGGGGCTTTTGGAATATCGTATTTAACGCCCTGAATCTGAAATCGGAAATTTGGGATTTGGGATTTGAGATTTGAGAATACCGTTGGATGGACCGCCGAGTTCGTTCACGGAAGCAAGGACGGACTTGGAAGTCCATCCTACCACCGTTTTTTCGAGGAGTTTCCGATGCTTTCCGCCATCGACATTAGTACCAGCGGCCTGGTGGCGCAGCGGATGCGCATGATCCAGATCTCGAACAACATTGCGAACATCAAGAGTACGCACACCTCCAGCGGCGAAAAGGTGCCGTACCAACCGAAGACCGTCGTCTTCCAGTCCGATGAATCGGGCAGTAACGGCGCGGCCGGCGTGAAGGTAAGTTCGGTCGAGGCCCTGCCGACCGAACCAATCTGGAAAAAGGAACCGAACCATCCCGACGCGGTCAAGGCTGGCCCGCACGCCGGCGAGGTGGCCTACCCGAACATCGACCTGATGAACGAGTTTACCAACGCCTTGGAGGCGGCCCGATCGTACGAGGCAAACCTCGGTGCGATGGATATTACGAAAAACATGGAACAGCAGACACTGAGGATACTGGCATAGAAAAATGACGAAATCCAAAATCCGAATGACGAAAGAAAGCAAACGATGAATATGCACAGAATCATGATTGCACACAACATTCGTCATTCGTCATTCGTCATTCGTCATTTCTCCCCAGCATTCCTGTCCACCTACGCATAACTTTAACCATGGCCTTACCCATCAGCGGCATATCGAGTTCTCCTATCCTGCTGCCAGGTCGTGCGACCAGCGCAACCAAGGGCATTGAGGGTGGGCCGTCGTTCAAGGATTTTCTCGTTCAGTCGATGCAGGATGTGAACTCGATGCAGGCCGCCGCCGACAAGGCCGTGGAAAAGCTGGCCACGGGTGGTGACGTCAACCCGGCTGAGGTACTCACCGCCGTTCAGAAGGCAGACATTGCCTTCCAGATGATGATCCAGGTCCGCAATAAGCTGGTCGATGCGTTCACGGAAATCAAAAACTTACAGATCTAACGTATACCCTCTCACCCTAACCCGGAAACAACCACCAACTGACAACCACATCCCATGGACTTCCTCAACAAAGCCTTCGCCCAAATTAACGACCTGTTCCGCTCGATGACTCCCGGCGGCCGAATAACGGCCGGGCTGCTGCTGGTCGTCGCCGTGGTCAGCGTTGGTTACTTGTTCCAGTCGCAGGTGGCCGGTGGAGACGAATACCTCTTCAGCGGCGAGTCGATACCAACGCCCACCCTGCAAAAGATGGAGGGGGCCTTCGGAAAGGCCGGATTGAATGGTTTCACGATCGAAGGCGGTCGGGTGAAAGTACCCCGCGCACAACGGGCCGCCTATCTGGCCGCCCTGGCCGACGCGAAGGCCCTGCCGCCGAATTTCGGCGATAAGCGCAGGGAAGGCGGAGAGGGTGGCCTGTTTGAGCCTCCCAACGCCCGCGCGGAACGTGCCAGACTGGGAAAAGAGGAGGAATTGTCGCTGGTGATCAGTTCCATGAAAGGGATTGAACGCGCATCGGTGATCCTGGATACGCAGGCGCGGCCGGGGTTGAGCCTTGCTCCGCTGCAAACGGCGTCGGTTTCGGTGCAGGCCATTGGCGGCGTTCCGCTGGACGATGACCAAATTGACAAGATCCGTTACTACGTTGCCGCATCCGTTGCCGGCATGAAGCCCGAGAATGTCACGATTGCTGACTCCAACGGCCGCATCCACCCCGGCGGCGAGGCGGATCACGGCGGCCCCGACGGCGACCCCTATGCCCGTGCGGTGCGAAAGGCCGAGGAGAGCTTGAACACGAAGATCCGCAATGCCCTTTCTTATATCCCAAAAATCACGGTCGATTCAGCCGTGACGCTCGACCGCGAAAAAGGGAGCCGCAGCATTGAAGTGAAGAACGATCCCAAGCCGGTGGCGGTGCGAACCTCGGAGAATTCTCGCACATCGAACCGCGAATCGGCCTCGTCCGGCGGGGCGCCGGGTATCCAGGCGCAAGGCGGCGGTGCCAATCAGCCCGCTTCGCTCGGTGCCTCCGGCGGCAAGGGATCGAACGAGACCAGCGACGAATCCAAGACCGAACAGGTCAACGTCATCTCCTCGACGAGTACCGAGAAGGAAACCTTCGGCCTGACTCCAAAACTGGCCAAGGTCTCCGTCGGCATCCCGGCGAGCTACTACGAGAAGGTTTGGCAGGGGCGCAATCCGACCAAGGAGGGCGAAGAACCTAAAAAGCCCGACCAGGCGGCAATCGACAAGATTCGCGACGATATCTCGAAGGACGTTCGCGGCCATGTCGCCACACTGCTCCCGTCCGCGCCGGAAGTCAAGGATCCGACGTCGCTGGTAACCGTCACGACCTTCCAGGACATTAAGCTCGCCGAGATCCAAGCTCCCGCAGCTACGCAACGGGCCTTGACGTGGCTGGGGCAGAACTGGCCGATGGTGACAATGGTGGGCCTCGTGCTTTTCAGCCTGAGCATGTTGCGCTCGATGCTCCGCAGCGTTCCTGCTCCGCCGATGGAATCGGCTGCGGTTTCGATGCGGGTGACTGCCGGCGGACAAAAAACCGCCGAGCCTGAAGAAGACGAGGTCAAAGTGACCGCTGCCCGCCGCCTCAACCGCATGACCGGCAAAGGCCCTTCGCTCCGTGATGAGCTTTCCGAATTTGTGAAGGAAGATCCTGATTTGGCAGCCAACATCCTGCGATCATGGATTGGACAAATGAACTAATGATCATGAAACTATCCCGTGAAGGACTTCGCAAAGCGGCTATTCTGGTGGCCAGTCTCGATACGGCTGCGGCTGACGCGGTTCTCGATCAATTGACACCGGAGCAGGCCCGGCAGGTCCGCGAGATCGTCATGGAGATGGACGACATCGATCAGGGCGAGCAGCGGCGGGTGATCGACGATTTCTTTCATGTCAAACCAAAGGTTCCGGCCAATGCATCGGCTGGCGTCGAACTTGATGGCCGCCTGGCATGGCTCACTTCTCGCGACGGCCCAATAGAGCCTTTCGATGCGGGCCACTCTGCCGCACCGGCCGGTCAGCCGTTCCACTTCCTTCGGGAAACTGAGGCTGAGAAACTCCTCCGCGTGCTCAGCAGCGAGCGACCGCAAACGATCGCCCTAGTGCTTTCGCATCTCTTGCCGTCGCGGGCCGGGGCCGTGCTGGCGCGGCTGCCGGAGAACGTGCAGGCAGAAGTCATTCGTCGGCTGGTCGATCTGGAAGAAACGGATCCGGAAATTCTTCGCGAGGTGGAAGAGACCCTTCAGACGAAGCTTTCGCAGCAAGTCGAGATGCAGCGCCGCCGCGTGGCCGGTTTGCAGGCCGTAGCCGGTATTTTGCAAGCCACCGACAGCCGCGTCGGGATGCAGATTCTCGACAACCTGGCGAGTCGCGACCGCGATCTGGCCGAAAAGCTCGGCCCACGGCAATTGATGTTTGACGATCTGGCCGACTTGGACGAGAGTGTGCTAGCCGAGGTTTTTGACGAAGCGGGGCCGGAACTGATGTTGCCGGCCTTGTTCGGCGCGATACCGCAGTTAGTGAGTCGCGTGCTGGCACGCATCCCGCATGCCGACGCTCGGGCAATCCGCCTCAAGCTCAACCATCCCGGCCCGATCCGTCTGAGCGACGTGGAAGAAGCCCGGCGGCAAGTTGCACGCATCGCGAGCCGATTGAATTATCGCGTCACCCATCGTGTGGTGAGGGGGGGGAGAGAAGTTAGGAGTTAGAAGAGGGTATGGCAGATAACCTTGGATATATTGGCAAGCCTCGTTTTTTTGGCAATGCAAAGAAGGATTCCTATTTTCACACTAACTCCTAACTCCTAACTCCTAACTCCTAACTCCTTAACGTACTGAAACTTCGCCCCTAACTCCTAACTCCTAACTCCTAACTCCTAACTCCTAACTCCTAACTCCTAACTCCTCGCCCATGCCAATCATCCTCCGCGCCACCGACCTGAATATGGCTACCGCCAGCGTGGCGTTCAACTTCGATGATATGGCCGGCCAGGCGAAGAAGTACTTGGACCAGATCCGCTTGGACGCGGCAAAGATCGTCGTCCAGGCCCAGCAAGAATCCGCAGCCATCCGCACACGGGCACAGGCCGAAGGTCGGCAGGCGGCGCTGGCTGAAGCCGACCAGATGATCCAGCGGCAGCTTTCCGCCGTCCTCCCTGCTTTACAACAAGCGATTCTCGATATTCATCAGGCAAAACAGGCGTGGCTTGCCCAGTGGGAAACGCTCGGTATTCACCTCGCGTCTGAAATTGCCAAGCGGCTCATTCGCAGCGAGTTGACTCGCAATCCGGAAATCCCGTTAACCTTGATCCGCGAGGCATTGCAACTGGCGGCCGGCTGCGGCCAAGTGCGTTTGCTGCTGAATCCCACCGACCATTCCGCTTTGGGCAGCCAGGTGCAGTTGCTGGTCCAAGAGATGTCGGGACTCGGCGAGACGCAGATCATCGCGGATGCCTCGATCTCGTCGGGCGGATGCCGCGTGGAAACTCGTTTTGGCTCAATCGATCAGACGTTTGAAGCCCAACTTGCCCGCATCGAAGAGGAACTCCGGCCGTGACCATTCCGATCATTGCACAACTCGATCGCGTCATGACCACGGCCCTCACGGGCAGCGTGGCACAAACGGTCGGCATGACGATCTCCGCGGCCGGCTTTCCGGCACCGGTTGGGGCCATCGCGGAAATCCAGCGGGAAACCGGCTCGCCGCTCTTGGCCGAAGTGATCGGCTTCCGCAATGAAATGACTTTGCTCTATCCCCTGAGCGATCTGACGGGCATTCGCCATGGCAACCGCGTGCGATTGCGGCAGACGGCCCGATGGCTGCGCGTCGGCCCCGGGCTGCTGGGGCGCGTGGTCAACGCCACCGGTCGGGCGGTGGACGGCAAGCCGCAGCCGGCACTTTCTGAGCGGGCTTCGCTCGACCGCCAGCCGCCACATGCCTGCACGCGGCCGCGGATCGACCAGCCGCTGTCCACCGGCATTCGTGCGATTGACGGCATGTTGACCTGCGGCAAGGGGCAGCGGATGGGAATTTTTGCCGGCTCCGGCGTGGGCAAAAGTGTGCTCTTGGGCATGATGGCCCGTTATGCGTCGGCCGACGTGAACGTCATCGCCTTGATCGGCGAGCGTGGTCGCGAGGTGAATGAGTTCATCGAGCGCGACCTCGGTCCGCAGGGGTTGGCAAAGAGCGTTGTGATCGTGGCGACCAGCGACGAGCCGGCACTGGTCCGCGTGCAGGCGGCATCTGCCGCTGCAACCATCGCTGAGTATTTTCGCGATCAAGGCAAGGACGTCCTACTGCTGATGGATTCGGTCACCCGTTATGCAATGGCCCAGCGTGAGATTGGTCTGGCCGCGGGCGAACCGCCGGCCACGCGCGGCTATCCGCCTTCGGTCTTTGCCATGCTGCCCAAACTGGTCGAGCGTGCAGGACGCAGCCCCGCCGGGAGTATCACGGCTTTCTTTTCCGTGCTGGTTGAAGGCGACGATCCCAACGAGCCGATCGCCGACACCGTTCGTGGTCTGTTGGACGGCCATACGTGGCTTTCCCGCAACATCGCCAGCCGCGGTCACTATCCGGCCATCGACGTGCTGCCGAGCCTCAGCCGTTTGATGTCCGACATCGCCGGCGAAGAGCACCGCCGCGCGGCCACGGTGGTCCGCAGTCTTCTGGCCGCGTATCACGATCACGAAGACTTAATCTCCATTGGGGCTTACCGCCGCGGCGCGAACAAGCTGGTCGATGCGGCCATCGATATGCAGGACGACCTGAACGGTTTCCTTCGCCAGCGCGTCGATCAACCTTCTTCGGTCGACGATGCGCGGCAATGCCTTCTCTTGTTGTACCAAAAGGCAGAGAAACTATTGGTAACCGTACCGGGAGGCAAGACGTAACGATGGCTAAGTTCGTCTTTCGTTTGGCAGCTTTGCTTCGCATACGCGAATCGCGCCGCGATGAATGTCGTGCTGCGCTGGCCGATGCCTATCGCGTCGACGAGACACTCGGAAAACAGTTTGAAAGCCTGCGTCGGGAAATCGACGCACTGCGGGAATTTTGCCGGCTGAAGGCTTCGCCCGGAACGGTGGACATCGACCGCTTGGTCGAGGCCCAGCGTTACGAATTGGTCGCGCGCGCCCAGCAACGGAATATCGCCCAGCAGCGGCAAACGGTGGCAACCGAGATCGAACGCCGCCGCCAGGCGCTTGTCGAGGCCGACCGCGAAGTCCGCGTATTGGAAAAGCTCCGCGAGCGACAGGTCGAACAACACCGTCGCGAGGAGGAACTGCGCGAGACCAAGCGGCTGGATGAAGTCGCCACGCAACAGACGTTCCGGCAACTGCAACAGGCCGCCTTGGAGACCGTGCAATGATCGGCAAACTCCTCGGCATGTTGGTCTCGCTGATCGCCGCGGTGTGCGTGGCCACGGTCATCGCCGCCGTGGTCCTGATCCTGTATTACACGCTATCCTGGAAGGTCAACCACGATCGCGTCGTACAGGCCGTGGCCATCTTGCAAGGCAAGAGCTTTGAATCGCTCTTGCCGCCTCCGCCACCGAAGAAAAGTAACGACAGTGAACAGCCATCTTATGATCAATTCCTCACCGCCCAAGGACTGAAGACCCGCGATCTGGAACAACGCGAAATCACGGTGCGGACGAATATCCAGCAATTTCAAGAGGAACTCAATAAGATTGTCGAAGAAAAGAAACGCTTGCAGTTGGTGCGCGACGATTTGCAAACAAAGCTCGACGAACTCACTACGAGCGTCTCGACCGCCGGCACGGAAAATGTCTTGCAGACCTTGCAGACGCTCAAGCCCAAGCAGGCCAAGGAATTGCTCGCGCAGAGACTGGCAAAAGGTGACCTCGACGTCGTGGTCAAGCTCATGTCCAACATGCTGGACGGCAAGCGGGCCAAGATCATCGCCGAGTTCAAGACCACGACCGAGATGGAACAGATCGGCGAGGTCTTGAACCGTATCCGCCAGGGACAACCCACCGCGAGCATGATCGATGACTCCGCAAAAAAACTTCAACCGCCCAAGGGGCAGGGACTGTGATATGTCGGCGATAAATATCGACATCCTAACTCGCTTAACCGCAATCGATCCGAAGTACGCCGATAACGCGCCCGCCAATACGGCGAACTCGCAGTCCGCCTTTGGCGATTACTTGCAAAGGGCGCAAACGCAACCGGCGAATGCGCTGTGGGGTAGCAGGGGACGGAGCAACGCACCGTCGAGCGATTCAGCGACCGATCGGACACGCACTACGGCGGACGCAAAGCCGCAAACAACGAACGCGACAGAGGATCGACCGGTTGTGCGTTCAGACGATCGCGAGTCGCGGAAGACCCGCGATGATTCGTCACCTCGGCGACCGGATGCGACACCGGACGCCTCGTCCCAACACGATTCTTCGCCGCCAACATCCACGAACAAAGATGCGCCGACAACTTCGCAAGAGCATCGCAACGAGGGTAGCCGGGACTCCGGCAGCGAATCGTCGAACCAAGACCCTGCCCATCCGTCCGACACCTCCCAAGAAGACGATGCCCACAAGATCGCCAAGGGCGACGTGGCAGCAGTAATCGTCGATATTAACGCGCTCGCGCTCGCGCCCGCGGCGGCCAGCGCGGCTCCGATTGCCGGCGGCAATCCTTCCAACGATGTCCAAGTGCAGGCGGCGACGGCACCCGCAGGCACGAAGCTGGGCAACGCACTCTCTCTTCCGGTCGCCGTCAATATGCCGCAAGCGATTCCCGCTGCGGCGGCCAACGCCAACAGCCAAACGGCCCCAGCGCAGACGGCCACAGCGCAGACGGCCACAGCACAAACGACTGCGGCGCAGGTGCCCGTGGCACAGACGACTGCGGTAAGTCCGACCGATCCGGCCCTACCGAAAGAGCCGGCGGCGGTGACTGCCGCAACCACGGTCGATCCATCGGCTACCACCCCATCCGCGAAGACCGACGAAAAAACCGCCGGGCAGGCATCAACCGCCGACATAAATTCCATTGCTGCCGCCGCTGCGGTTATGCCTGTGAATCCGGCCGCCAACGCTGCCGCGACGCCGCCGACCGATCTCAAATCACCGCCGACCTCTCCATTGCAATCCACTGCCGTGAGCGGTGTTCACGCGGCGTCTGCCGGTCAAGCAGCCAATACGGCCAACACGGCCGATGCGGCCTCTGCCACGGCAGCTCCGGCAAACGACGAGATACCAACGGCTCCCGACGTGCAATCGGCGCGAGACCAACGGGCGAAAGCTACCGCCGATGCGCTTTCACAATCCGGATCCGGCAATGATACGAACAAAACGACCACGCAGCCCGGAGACTCGACCTCCGGCCAGACGGCCGCGGCTCCGCAAACAGCAGCGCACAGCACGACGGGAGCCAGTGGCGGCCTTGGCACGACACATGCCGCCGAGACCAATATCGGCCAGGCTGACCGCGTGCGATTTGTGCAGCGAGTGGAACAGGCATTCCAGGATCTCAACGGTCAGGGCGGTAGTGTTCGTATGCGGCTGAGTCCGCCGGAACTCGGATCGTTGCATATCGAAATTACGGTTGTCAAAGGAGAGATGACCGCCCGCGTCGAGGCCGAAACGCCCGCCGCGCGAAACATCCTCTTGGAAAACCTCCCGGCCCTTCGCGAACGGCTGGCCCAGCACGACATCAAAGTCCAGCGTTTTGAAGTTGACCTGATGGACCGCTCGACCGGCGGCATGTCCAATCAGTCGTCGCAGTACCAGAATCCTTCGCAACAGAACCCCGACAGCACGTTCGTCCGCACGCCTTTTCGCGGGAACAACGAATTGTCCGGTACGGTCGAGAAGACGTCATCCCGCCCGGCAAGCGATGGCGGACGCTTGAACGTCGTCGTCTGATCGTAGTAGGCACACTCCGTGTGCCGTCCACCCAACCAAACCATCGATACCAACCAATTAAGAACCCGTTTCCCTAAAACCTTTCAGAAAAGGAGCCACCATGGCCACCACGTCCGCCGCCTCCGCAACCTCCGGCAGTTCCGCGACCACGAGTTCCAGCTCGGCCAACACGGATCGCATGCAGTCGCTCGGAGTCCAGGATTTTACCAAGATGCTCGTAGCCGAGCTGACAAACCAAGATCCAATGGAACCGATGAAAAACTCCGACATGCTCCAGCAAATCAGCCAGATCCGGGCCATATCGAGCAGCGACCAGTTGTCAACCACCTTGCAGTCGGTGCTGTTGGGCCAGAACGTGGCCACGGCAGGCAACCTCATCGGCCGCTCGGTCACCGGCTTGGATGGCAATGGCGCGCGGGTAACCGGTACCGTCAATTCGGTTTCGATTGCCAACGGTGCTGCAACTTTGAACGTCGGCAGTTCAACCCTTAGCCTGACCAACGTAACCCAGATTTCGCCTGCCGGCACGAGCGGGTGAGCTACGTAACACGGAATTAGGGCTCTCCCCCAAGTTTGTGGTGCGGGCGTCTCGCCTGCCTGGTTCAACCACAACATCTTGGG